>JAZDOU010000294.1:0-12493 GCA_043798385.1 Pseudomonadota bacterium | reverse complement strand
TCTCGTCACAAACGGTTATTACATGGGTATACAACCTTCCCTCTTTAAAAAGATCAAAGGCACTTTTGGTTTGATTTCCGGAGATATCGATCCCGATTTCCTTCATGACCTCAACGGCCAGGGGATTTAATGTGCCCGGTTCCAATCCGGCACTCTCGACCTCAAAACGGTCGCCAGCTATTTCTTTCAGCCAGGCCTCGGCCATCTGACTCCGGGCCGAATTGTGCACGCAGACAAAAAGGATCTTATCTTTTTGCATCAGTTTTCCCTCCTTAAAAAAAGTTACTGTTAAAACTAAAGCCTTTTACTATGTTTTGTCAATGTGAATCGACTGCCCATTCGACTCAAAAATTAAAAATAAAAAACTTTTGAATCCGTAGTATGGTGCGGAGCTTATAATATTTAAAACAGCCTTGGTGAGGCAATGATGGGGTCATTAATGATCGAAAAAGCGGGCTTGACCTTTGGTCATTCCTCCTTCAGTCAGGTTAAAGGGCCAGTCTTCTATTCTACGGGTTTTCCGTCCAATGCTATTTCACCCCCGATCACCCCATTTAAAAAGCTTCGGGTACTGCGCCCCCTTCTGGATCTATAGATCGGTTTAAACTCTAAAACATGGGCCTCACCGCCGGGCAGGGTCAAACGGACTTCTTTTAAATAATCCCCTCCCGGAAGGCCAAAAAATATGGTGTGCGGTCTGGGAACCAGTCTAATTCTCTTATAAAGGACATATCTCATTCCCTCTCCCCCTTCAGGGTCCCGCTTTCCATGGGCATCCTCAGGGGTAATTTCCTTTTGTCCGTCTATCTTCCAGACCAGCGCCTGTCCATCGATATTGATTAAGAAAGGGTACCCCGACCGGCCATGATATGTCTTGGCCGATTCAAAAATATAATCTGCTCCCCCTCACCAGGATAGGAAGCCAAAGCCGATATGGCCGCCAGCGCATAGCCTCTCACCTCTCCAGCTATCTGCAAAAGATCCTTGTAGGCCTTCTGTCTGTCTTTCGGTTTTTTAGCATTCTTGATCTTAAGCACTCGTCTCTTCACTACCCGGGTATGATCGGAAAAATGATAAGCCGGTTTGGGCATCAATTGATATCCATCTATCAGCAGTCGGGTAATTACCCGGATGGCATCTTGGAGCAGCGTGGCGTCCGTGGGATAATGGATATTGCTTTCTACCCCTGTCGAGTCCAGACGTACTTTTTGACCTTTTTCAAAACCTTCTTCTTCGGCATACCCCGTGACCATCTGGTTAATACGCTCCCAAGTCTCTTCCCGAAGCGCTTTAATATTTTCCTGAAGAGTAGATCCACTGGGGTATTGCCCCATCCCCAGTCGGGAGAAGGCTCGAAAAGACTGAGAGTCCTCCAGGTGAAAAGACAGTTCTTCATAAGTCAAATCCCGATGTTGTTTCAATATGGCACATCGCAAAACCTGTTCGGCCGTCATGCCTCTGCGTCCCAAATCCGATTGACTCGTCCCTACCACGTCTTTAAAAACTTGGTTAAGCATCTCAGGTTTGGCATCCAGAATTTGGGACATGACCTCCAATTCTTTGCCAATGTCTTTCTTAAAAGCAGCCTGAAATATGTCCAACTGCCGTTTTCTTTTTTGACGCATTGCTGTGCTCTCCATATCTTTTCAGTTAACAATATCAATAGGATGCATTAACAATGTGCCAAATTATAAAGAAAAATGCAAGAAAAATATCGCTATTTTATCAATTATTTTAATAAATTATATTTTCCGGATGGAAACTAATTAATTAAAGGGAGGATGAGGAATTATGATATTTTTCCTCTTTCATACCCGCTTTTTTCACTTTCTTTATTAATTTGCTTGACAATTTGATTAAGTTAAATTAATTTTAATTCAATTTATACTTAATTGGTTTAAATTAGTTATGGATAAATTAAGAGTCATTGCCGATCAAACAAGATTTAACTTATTAAAATTGCTTATTAACAATGATCTGTGCGTGGGGGCTCTGGCCACCCGTCTGGGTATTTCCAAGGCGGCTGCATCCCAGCACCTTCAGGTCCTCCGGAAGGCCGGATTTGTCCGGGGGGAAAAACGGGGTTATTGGACCCACTATTCCGTGAACAATGAGGCCATCAGGTCCCTTGCCTCCCAACTGGTGGCCATGATCGACAACGAACCCCCTAGAGGGCTTACCTGTATCAAGGCCTTACCAATAGAAAATGATAAACAAGAAAGGAAGGTGATAAAGATGTGTTGTAATGATTGTTGTCAACAGCCTGAAAAAATAAAAGGAACCCCTGAAGAATGTACCCCGGAGCAGATCCGGGAATGCCACGGGGATACCGAAAAGCATCCCTGCACGGAAGAAAAAAAAGAAGAACAAAAATGAATATCGTAGAGGTTAACGACCTGGTCAAACGATACGATTCCTTTACCGCTGTGGATGGAGTCACTTTTCATCTGACCGAGGGTGAAATATTCGGCCTCTTGGGCCCCAACGGCGCAGGCAAGACCACCACGATCAACATGCTGACCGGCTTGGCCCGAATTACCTCGGGTTCGGCCAGTGTGGCCGGCCTTACCTATCCGGACGGTTTAAAGAAGGCGCAGAGACTGATCGGGATTGTTCCCGATGAAAGCAACCTCTACGAAGAGCTGGATGGGTTTGAAAACTTATGCTTTTGCGCCGCCCTTTACGGGATATCCAGGAAGGAGAGGGAAACAAAAGCCAGGGAACTCCTCGAGCAATTCAATCTCACCGAGGCGGGGGAAAGGCCTTTCAAAGCCTATTCCAAGGGAATGAAAAGAAAGCTGACCATCGCTGCCGGAATCATTCACGATCCCAGGATTCTCTTTCTGGACGAGCCCACTACCGGCATCGATGTGTCCAGCGCCCGGCAGATCCGCGCCTTGATCCAGGAACTCCACCGCCAGGGGAAAACTATCCTGCTGACCACCCATTACATCGAAGAAGCCGAGCGACTCTGCCAGCGCATCGCCTTTCTGGTCCAGGGCAAAATCGTGCGTTTAGCGACCCTGCCGGACCTCATGGAGGAGGTCCAGCAGGGAAACGTGGTCCAGTTCACCCTGTCCAAGGCAACCCCCGACTTGGCGGAAAAAATATCCGGGGCCTTTCCAGAAATTCAGACGGAAACAATCAACACCAATACCATCCGGTTCTTCTCCGCCACTCCCATAAATATTGCCCCGTTGACCCGTTTTTTTGACGAGCTTGGCCTGTCGATTTTCGAAGCGAAAAGGATTCAGCCTTCCCTGGAGGATGTCTTTGTCAAGGTCACCAAGGTCGTTCTCAATCAGATGAAGCAGGAAAAAGGAGGGGGCAAGGGATGAAATCCTGGATCGCTTTCTGGAATATTTTAAAAAAGGATATGCGGACTTATTATCTGAAACCCCCGAACATCAGTTGGGGGATCATCTTTCCAGTTGCCTGGACCCTGATGCTCTTTGTCAAGTCCGGCGGGTCGGTGAATATCATTTCCCTTCTGCCGGGGGTCATGTGCCTTTCCATCCTTTTTGGAACCACCTCCATGCTGGCGGTGACCATTACCTTTGAACGGAGAAATCGTTCTTTTGAAAGGCTGTTGATTGCCCCTGTTGATCTGAATCTGCTCATTTTTGCCAAGACCTCCGGGGCCATCCTGTTCGGCATCGTCAATGCCTTCTTTCCTGTTGTGATGGCCCTGTTTTTAACCCCTTTGTTAGATATCGCCTGGTTTCCAGTTTTAGCGGATGTTTTTCTGATTTCGGCCACATCCACCTTTATGGGGCTGTTCATCGCCGTTTCCGTAAGCGAGGTTTTTGAGGCCCAGACCTTTTCCAATTTTTTCCGCTTTCCCATGATCTTTCTCTGCGGCCTATTTATTCCCATACAGGATTTGCCAGAATTTCTAAAACCCCTATCGTATATCCTGCCGCTTACCTATGGGGCTGACATCCTCAAATCCCTCATTTCCCGGGATGGGCATATGGGAATCGCGGCAAGCTTTCTCATCCTCCTGGTTTTTTGTCTCGTCCTTTTTTGGCTCAGCATGAGAAACGTCAGGAGAAAATGGATTGTCTGACTAAGGCGCTGGCTGTTTCCCCCGTCTTTTAGATATGAATGTTGAAATAGATCAGGATGTATTTCAGTGACACATATAAAAATAGGAAGCCGAAAAGGGCCTTCAGAACATAGGGTTTGAAAAGAGCCATGATCTTTGCCCCTATGATGGCGCCGATCAAGGCGCCGACACCCAGAGTAACGGCTACCGGAATATTGACCACCTGCTGAAAGAGCTTGAACAGAGCTCCCACCAAAGCCATCCAGAAAAAGGCCGCCATGGATGTCCCGATAGCCAACTTGACCGGGGCCTTAAGGAAGTAGATATAAGACGGAACCAGGGCGTATCCTCCGCCCAGCCCGATAATGCCGGTAAGGAAACCGATAATCACACCCAGGATGCTTTTTGAAGCCGGACTACCCGGCACATTAGGGGCCTGCTCTCCGGCAGGCATGATCCGCAAAAGTCCTTCGTAAAGCATTCTTACCGAGACGATAATAAAAGCCAGGCCGATGATCAAATCAATCGTTTCGCCCTGGTCTTTAATGTAACCAAAAACCAGGGAGCCAATGATGACTCCAAGAATACCGCTCAGGCCTGTCCAGAGGGCCGTGGATTTGTCCACGTTTTTCATCCGCATATGCTGATAGGCCCCTGATCCCGCTGTAAAAACTACCGCCGTTAAGGTTGTCCCCACAGCAAAAGCCGGATCGAAATGAAAACCAAAGCGGATCACCGGCATCATCAGTGCGCATCCCCCGGTTCCCAAAAGTCCTCCGATAATCCCTGCAATGATCCCAGTAATAAAATAAATCACATAGAACATGGTAGACCTCCTTATTTAACTAATGTTTATTTCATGACATCCGGCCCGATTACGAAAGGCCTCTTACCTCCTCCCCCATATCCCCTGCATAAATTCCGGGATTAAGTACCGTCGTCGGGTGAACACGGCAGAGTAGAAGGGCAAAATACAGCCGCATCGATGACAGTCGGCCTGGGCTCCGAGTTGGCAGGGGCTTTTTACCTCTCCCAGGGGATCCAGGCTGAGTCCTATCTTTTGGAAGGGACAATGGGAGGTGATGCGGCCGGCCGTCTCGGACTTCATCATCCGCAGGATACGTTCGCTTAAACGGATGAATGCACCGTAGGACTTTTTTAAAGCCAACAGAAGATCAATGATCCTGTCCCGCTCTTCCCAGGTTAGCCATAATCGATCCCCCTCCCCTTTTGTGGGGATGTAAAATTCAAAGACGATCCCCCGGATGGTAGTATGGCTCCATTCCTGGAGCACCTCTTCCATGCAGACGTAGTTGAGACGGGTCACACAAAAGGCGATAACTACCTCCAAATCGAAACGGTCCGCATTTTTTTGATCTGCAGATACCTTTCCCGGTCGACTCCTGTCATTCGGCTATGGATCTCCTCCGTTCCGTGAACCGAAACCGAGAAGGTGACCTCCGGCCAGTAGGGAAGGGGAATCGTCCCGTTGGTAAAAACGACATTGCTCTTAAAATAGTACCGGCCTTTTTCAATCAGGTCTTTCCTCAGAAGGGGTTCGCCGCCGATCCAGCCGCAGATCATAAAAGGAAATCCGTTGGCCTTCATTTTTTCGAACCGGGTCAGCCACTCGCCGACCGGCAGTTCGGCTTGATGATTTTGGCGAATAAAGTAGCAGTGTCGGCATCGCAGGTTACAGCGATAGGTTACGTCCAATCCTACCAGAGATCCGGCGGGCATGCCTTTTAAGCTGATCTTGATATAATTAGGGACAGTCCAGGTATTGGGACTCTGCTCTAACATTAGATCGCTTTCCTCTTAAAACCGCCGCCGCTTTTTCCCCTTATTGCCGGAAACCGGACGCGGCCACTGCCTCGGGGTAAAACGGCTCAGCACCCTTTTCGATCAGACCCTCCACATATTCTTCTTGCCAGAGGCGATCGGCCAGTTCGCCCCATCGGGCGGCATAGGCATCCATTTTCTCCTGATGGACCATATAAATCTCCTCGGCCCCGGGATGGGTGAAGCGGGCTCCGGTCTTTTCGATTACCTCCCGCATCACCTGGGGATTGTCGATGATCATACAGGGGCGGAGATGATTGGGGTTATGGGGCTGACAGGAACGGATATGACGGAACAGAGGACTGTTGAGGGCCTCCTTTAAGGGCTTATCCTTGATGTTATCCAAGGCGATGTGGGTGTAAACGCACGGCTCCACATCCCCCTGGGCATTGACATGGAAATACCGCCGGGCCCCGGCAATACAGCCATCCACATAGGGGCCGTCATTCCAAAAGTCGATGACGAAAATCGGCCGGTGGTCCCGCACGGCCATGACCTGCCTCCGTAAAAGATCCCGCTGTTCCGGTGTTACCATTAGGGAAAAATCGGCCTGGCCATTGACCGGTATGTATAGAAAATACATCTGAGCCATGGACCCCAGGGCGATCATCCGATCGATAAAATCGAACGAGGAAACCACCTCGACATTCTGACGGGTGACCGTGGCCGAGGTTCCGAAAACAACCCGGGCCTGATTCAGATATTCAAAGGCCTTCATAATTTTTTTATAGGTCCCGCTCCCCCGCCAAGCATCGGTCTCCTCTTCGTCTCCTTCGATACTCACCACCACGACCACATTGCACAGATCGGCAAAACGGCGGGCCGTTTCCGGCGTCATCAGGGTCCCATTGGTGTACACCTGAAAAAACAGGGAAGGATGGCGCTCCAGTAAAGGGAATAAATAGGGATAAACCAGCGGTTCCCCGCCCAGGATGGTTATAAAATGGATCCCCAGTTCCTCGCATTCCGTAAGCAGTTTCTCTGCCGTCTCGAAGGAAAGTTCGGGTTTGGTTCCGTAACCCAGGGTATAACAACCCTTGCAGCGGAGATTGCAATGCAGGGTGGGGCTTAAAATCATGATACAGGGAGGTCTGAAACCCAGCTTTTGCTCCCAGGCATCCCGCAAGGCCCCCCCTTGAAATAAAGCCCCGTTGAAAAGGGTCTCAAAGAGCTTTATCCTCCCTCGAGTGGAAAGCTGCCCCAGGACCCTTTTAAAAAGCATTTTGGCCGGATGCCCCGGTGTTTCCAAATAGGTTCTAACCTGTTCCACGGCCTGGATGGTCTCCAGATCATGGCTCAGCCATTTTCCCAGATGAGTCAGGCGAATCAGATTGTTGTCGGAAATCATCGGCAAAAGCCGAACGATGGCCCTGGCTGCCTGTTGAACACTTAAGGTCTTATAATTATTTCCCATGTTGCCCCCCCCGCTTCTTGAGATTTCTTTTTTCCAACAAGCTCCGGATCAGAGTTTTAATTTCCCCTTTCTGATTTTCCACAATTCTGATGCCTTTTTGAAGCAGCCACTTCTTGCAGTAATTCTGAATCCCACCGCAAATGACCACTTCCGCACCGAATCCCAGCAGTTCCCAGGCCAATTCCATAGGCGTTTGCGCCTTTAAAGGATAAACCTCTTCCTCCCAGGAACCGCCCTGTATTTCCGCTATAAAGACTTCGTCGGAAGAACCGAAATAAGGAGAGACCCGCCCCTGAAATAACGGAATCGCAACCCTCATAAAGATTCCCCTTTTACCTTTTTTCCTTCTTACCAAAAATATAAAGCAATACTTGTGCCGGGCTGACAAAGGCCGGATGTCGATTTTTTTATCGAGATTATAGAAAGTTACGGGAAACTGGGGGATTAAGGGAAAGGGGGTTCGGTTTCAATATCTGAAACAGTATCAGGAACTGTTTCAGATCAGGAGGTAAAAAGATGATACCGTTTCAAACGCCGCCACAGAGTCGTACGGCTGATCCCCAAGGATTGGGCGGCCTTAAGGTGATTACCTCCGTGAAATTTAAGAACCTCCTGAAGTTGCTGGGCTTCCAAGAGGTCTTGCCCGGACAGGGTGGATAGGTCCGATGTCGGGCTAAAAACATCGGGGGGTAAATGCCCTTTGGCAATTAAGGGGTCTTTACAGGAAATAAAGGCATATTCGATGATATTTTCCAGTTCCCGAATATTGCCTGGGAAAGGGTACCCCGAAAGAAAAGCCAGGGCATCGCCATCCACTCCCTGGATGTTTTTGCCCTTAATCAAATTGAACTTGCGGATGAAGTGATCGATCAGCAGCGGCAAATCCTCTTTCCTTTCGGCCAGGGAGGGCAGTTCGATCCGGACCACCTTCAGGCGGTAATAGAGATCTTCCCGGAACCCCCGTTCTTGGACCAATTTTTTCAGGCTGACATTGCTGGCCGTCAAGATCCGAAAATCGGTCTTCCGGGGGCGGGTATCCCCTAATGGGGTGAATTCCCCGTCTTCCAGAACCCGCAACAAATCTGCCTGGAAGGCAGGGGAGGTGTTGGCGATTTCATCTAAAAAAAGGGTCCCCTGATCGGCCATCAGAAACCGGCCGGGTTTGTTGCGAAGGGCCCCGGTAAAGGCCCCTTTACTGTAACCGAAAAGCTCCGATTCCAAAAGGGTATCGGGCAGGGCCGCACAATTTACGGCCACAAAGGGTTTCGTCCGACGGGAACTTAAGGAATGAATAGCCCGGGCCATCAGCTCTTTTCCGGTTCCGGTAGCCCCTTCAATCAATACCGGGCTGTCGCTAAGAGCCACATCGGGGAGAAAAGTCATTATCTCTTGCATCTTGGGATGGCGGCCGATGATATCCTGAAAATTAAATCCCCGTGTGATCTCTTTTCTTAAGTTTTCCAGATCGGAATGATCTCGGAAAATCTCCAACCCGCCGATGACCCTTCCCCGCCGGTCTTTAAGAAGATGGGTGCTCAGACTGATGGGAATTTGTCGGCCCTTTTTATGGATGATGAAAACTTGGGAGGAAGTCTGGGGGTTCCCGGTGGTTAGGGTCTTGATTAAAAGGCATCCCTTTTCACAAAGGCTGGACCGTAAGATATCAAAACATTTCTCACCGATGGCCTCCTGGTTCTTAAAGCCAGTGACGGCCTCGGCTGCCGCATTAAAGTACCGTATTTTCTTATCCGTCCCGATCATAAAAATCCCTTCGGTAACGCTTTCCAGAATAGTGCAGCAGAGGGACGGGGGAAGGGCGGTTATTGGACACGAGGCCCTGGGCTTGTCCGGTAACAGTGCGGATTTCTTCTTTGGGTCGCGATCAACTCTTTTCATGAAAGGCACCCTGTTGAGATTTGGCATTCCTAATAGTCGTGGTGATAAATTGGTATGATTAGTTATAAATTGCATTACAAATTAATGTCAAGCAAGAATATAAAGGTGATTTTTCTTTTTGGAGAACTCCTTGATTCATAAGTAGGTTTTTACTTGACAATATCCAAAAATAAAACTATATTACTATATAATTATTAAGATTTATAAATTCAAAATTGCAATTCCGGAAAACTCAATTTCTTAATTTTAAAAAGAAGTGGAGGGGAAAAACCATGTCAATCTTGGAAGAATTGAAAGACAGGTTCAGCAAGCTGGTGGATGAAGAAAAGGTTGCTTTCATGAAGTCGGTGATGCCTTCTTTTTGCCAGATTATCAGCCCGAACGCCGGGAAGATGATGTCCCTCTGCAGGGACATGATGGGGTCGTGTCAAATGGATATGCCGGGCATGATGAAAATGATGGCCATGATGGGTGGCACCATGGGCGCAAGCAAGGGCTGAGAAGACCATGGCGGTAACCTGACAAATAGCCTCGCCGGGGAGGCGCAAAGCTTGCCTGCCGGACCGGGTCGATAAAGAAACAATTGAGGAGGTGCAGCCTGTCGCATAATGAAGAGGACCTGTTGGCGAATGAAGAGAAAGGATGAACAGGAAGCTGAGTCCCTGAACCGCCGAATGTTGGTTGGCGCCTGCTGACCTTTTTCGATGATACCCAAGCCCGCGTTAAGGGTTTGGACGAGATCCTGGCCGATCTTCACTCTGTAGGCAGACCGGCAGATGATAAGACCGCCGAAGAGATCATAAACAGGCTGGAAGCCAAAAAGAACTACATCCCTTCGTCGGACCGCGCCCGGAGAGAGTACGCTTATGTCCTGCTGAAGGAATACCGAAACTTTGTTGCGAGCCGAGAGAAAAACAGATAGAAAGAGACCCTTTCAATCCGGGTCCCTTCACGAAGGCCGGAGAAGAGAAGGTGAACATGTCCCATGACGCAGAGAAAGGAAGCAGTTGCTGCGTGCTATCAATATCGATAAAGAGATTTTTTGGTTCTTGACGGACGACCTATTTACGGACTATAATCGGTCTTAAACCGTCATGCCCCATGCCCCAATCCTAAATGGGGCGTGACACCACGAAACATGAAAATAGAGCCGATCGAGCGGTGAACCGCAGAGCCTATTTTCGAACTGAACATCACCAAACCAAAATGAGGTCAGTCATGAAATTATCCGGCCAGATCAAACCAATCAGCTACCTGAAGGCCCACGCCGCAGAAATTGTTCGAAATATGGGAGAACAACGGCGTCCACTTGTCATCACCCAAAACGGCGAGGCAAAGGTCGTCCTTCAAGACATCGAAAGCTACGAGCAAACCCAGGAAACGATGGCTCTTTTGAAAATCCTGGCCCTCGGCAACCGTCAAATTGAGGAAGGCAAGGTCGAACCCGCCGCCATGGTGATCAAACGCCTGCGGAAGCGCCATGAAGGTCTCTGATGCCCTTTGCGGTTTTTCTGACTGCTGACGCAACCAGCGACCTTGAGGAATTGTACCATTATATAGCCTTGCATGATGCACCGGAGAAAGCGGAACAGGTGCTGACAAAAATAGAGAAAAACTTGAAGAGCCTGTCTGAATCTCCGGATCATGGCGCTTATCCTAAAGAACTTTTGGCTTTGGGAATTCGTGACTACCGGGAGATCTTTTTCAAACCTTACCGCCTAATCTACCGGGTTATGGGTCAGAGTGTGTACGTCTTATTGATTGTTGACGGACGTCGCGATATGCAAACCTTATTGCAGCGACGACTATTAAAGGGTTAATCCGGCTAACGATAAGACTATATGCTTATTATCCATCCAGTAGTGTTATTGGTCTCAAACCGCAAGCCTCTATTCCGAACAGGAAGCGATCGGTATTTTCCCTTGATCCAGCCACTCGGAAAGTTTCCGGTCCTCCTGGGTTGACCCTTTTCCCGGCGATCCTTTTCCCTCAAGCAATTCTAGACTAAAACGGATAGGAATGGCATAATTCCCCCCTGAAAACCCGGGGAGATAAGCGACATTCACCCCGATCACCTGTCCCTGGTAATTTAACAAAGGGCCGCCGCTGCCTCCCTCTTTGGTCCGGGCGTCATAGACCAGAGATTTAGGCAGGACCTCCCATAAAAACCCGCCGGTTGTGGAAGGAAGGATTTTTTTATCTTTGGAAAGACGTTCCGCCGTCTCATAAGTGCACAGGCCGCTTTCGTTTTGAATCTCATCATATTCCGAATCATCCAGCTTGGCCAGGACAGCCTCCAGACCGGTCGGGAAACCCATCAACAGAACAGGTTGTCCTTCTTCTAATACCGCCGAAGAAGGATATAAAGGAAGCGGAACGGCCTGCGGATTCCAGCTTATAGTCTTAAGAAAGGCCAGATCCTGCTCCGGATGAATTCGGACGACTTTAATCGGGACACCCTCAGGTCTTTCCTGAAAAAAAGCCCGCAGTCTTAAGAAAACAGGCTGCAACCCGGCTTTAAGCAAAGGGGCTGCCTTTTCATCTTCCCACCAGGGCTCAGCCACATGGCGGTTGGTCAATAGACCCCCCTCTCGATCCACCAAAAAGGCGGTGCCGCAATAATTCGATATGGCTACCGGTCCGGTACCGGTTATATCCACCTTGGGGGTTCCTTTGGGGTCGGCTATCGGTTTCCCCTCGGTAGTAAGGACATAACGCAGAGGTCGCCCTTCCGAATCGGTGAAGGTATAGGTTCCCCATAAATAAACCACCGCAACCCGGGCCTGTTTAATAACACCCTTAATCTTTTCCGGTTGGGACTCCACGGTTTGAAGGCGGAAACTGAGGTCTTGAACTTGATACCGTAATTCCTCCACTTCTTTTCTTAAAAAACCCGACAAGGTCAAACAACCGGACAAGAGGCACCCTGTCAATCCCAGAAGGATACCTAATCGAAACATCTTGATCGCTTTTTCCATAGCCATTTACCTCTGGAAGCGACGGGGAGACCGTTCCCCCTTCCACAGGGGATTGCCCTGTTCGTCCCGGAGATCAACCTGAATGCCAGTCCGTTGATTGGTAATGCGGGAGGCCACTAAATATAATTTCCCTTTGGCATCGGTCATCCGGGAACCTTCCACCTTAAGCGGGTCCCCGTTTTTTACATCCCATGGCTGGTCTTTAAGATACCAGCTCGGAGCGATCATGACTAAATAAGCCCCGTCCGCGGATTCCAGCAGTAAAGACGACATTCCCCTCGTTGTCTCAAGGGTTACCGTTTTGGCCGTCCCTTC
>JAZDOU010000286.1:0-5563 GCA_043798385.1 Pseudomonadota bacterium | reverse complement strand
TTCAAAAACCTCCACCAGACTGAGGATTTCCACCTGAAGCCCGGTTTCTTCTTCCATCTCTCGTTGAACCGCACTGGTTACGGTCTCTCCGACCTCAACCACTCCTCCAGGGATACTCCAGCGGCCTAACCCGGGTTCTTTTCCCCTCTTAACCAATAAGACCCGATCTCCTTGAAAGATAATCCCGCCTACTCCTAACCAGGGTCGATTGGGATACGAACGCTCAGTCATGGTAGATAGACTCGTAAAAAGTCGTCACCCCGGTGAAAACCGGGGTCCAGGAGGCTTCTAAGTGATTGACAACCCTAGATTCCGGCTTTCGCCGGAATGACGGAAAAGGTCCAATTTCGACTTTTTACAGGACCATCATGGTTGATGGACTCGTAAAAATTCATCTAACGGACGGCACAGTAAAAAGATCTCCCGCCCAAAGCGGGACAGATGGACTTTTTACGAAGCCGTCATGGTTTACAGATCCGGCAAGGGCTATATCCCTGCCGGTAGGCCTCTTTCTTTGATGGGAATAAGACCAGATTTCTTCTGACAATCTTTTTCCCGAGGGAACAATCCTGACGGTGAAACCTGCGGGAGCCGCCATGCCCTCGATAGAGGTCATCGGTCTCCTTTAATGCCTTGGCCCAGATCCCCCGAGTATCCTGGATGGCCTCTCTTTGCCATTGTAACAGCTCAGCGAATCGTTCCATCCCAGGCCCATGATAGAGGACCTGGGCCAAACCCTTCTTAATCAGTTCCCCGTTGACGAACAAACCATTGCTCAGAAAAACATGGGCCAATACCCGCCCATGTCGATCCCGTCCCTCCGGACCAGCTTCCAAACGAACTTCTTTATTCAAGACCAGACGACGATTATAAAGATAAGCCTCTTCCGCCAGGAATTCCTCGGATCCATCCCCTCCCCTTTCCGGGGTATCAATCCCCAGGTAACGCACTCTCTGCCCCTTAGCCAGTTGAATGGTGTCCCCATCCATCACCCCGGTCACCAGTTCCCACCCGGCCGACAGGGCTAACTCCGGGAGACACCCCAATACGGTCATTAAAAAAAGGACCAGGGGAAAAGGGCCGGGGTTCTTTCTCACGCAATTTGGCCGCGAAAGTATTCGATGGTCTGCTCCAGCCCTTCTTTCAACTCCACCGAAGGCGACCAGTTCAAATATTTTTTGGCCAGTCCTATGTCCGGTTTTCTTTGGACCGGATCATCCTGCGGGAGGGGATTATAGATGATCGAAGATTCTGATCCGGTCATGGCCTTTACTTTTTCGGCCAGGGATAGGATGGTAAATTCATTGGGGTTGCCCAAATTGACCGGACCGCTATACTCCCCCTGTTCCATCATGGCAATCAAGCCTCGAACCATATCGGAAATAAAACAAAAAGAACGGGTTTGTTGACCTTCTCCATAGACGGTCAGGTCCTCTCCCCGAAGGGCCTGAACGATAAAGTTACTGACCACCCGACCGTCGTTTATAGCCATCCGAGGTCCGTAGGTATTGAAGATACGGACGATGCGGATATCCACCCGGTGTTGCCGGTGGTAGTCCATCATCAGGGTTTCAGCGACCCGTTTTCCTTCATCATAGCACCCCCGAGGACCGATACAATTGACATTTCCCCAATAGGTCTCCTTTTGTGGATGGACCGAAGGATCGCCATACACCTCTGAGGTTGAGGCCTGAAGAATCCTGGCTTTGATGTTTTTGGCCAGACCCAGCATATTCAGGGTCCCCATGACATTGGTCTTGACGGTTTTAACAGGATTAAACTGATAATGGACCGGTGAAGCGGGACAAGCCAGGTTATAGACCTCGTTGACTTCCAGGGTGATGGGATTGACGATATCGTGACGAAGGATCTCGAAATGGGGGTTATCCCTGAGATGCAAAATATTTTCTTTTGAGCCGGTGAAAAAATTATCCAGGCAGACCACATCATGTCCCTGATTCAATAAGGCCTCACAAAGGTGGCTCCCGATAAACCCGGCCCCTCCGGTTACCAAAATTTTTTTCATCGATCCCCCTGTTCAACCATTTTTAAATAATGTATGGCATGGGTGTCCTTTTTTGTCAAGTGGACGGCCAATTTTGCCCCCTTCACTTTTAACAAATCTATATTCGAATCAAGAAGGGTCGAGAGGTCTTTTTTCAGGGTTGTCCACCATAAAGCCTTAAGTTTCTTTCCCGGGCCAAATTTTTAATAACTGGAGGTGGAGGGGGCGAGACCGGCCAATTTTGACCTTTACCCCATCCGGGGATTATGATATTATTATGGTTCAAATTATTTTACCCAACCGATTAAAGGAGGATGGAACTGTGACAGACAAGGTCTTGTTCCCGGAAATGCTGCAGAAACTCCCGGATATCGACATCAATCTGCCGGGTGTTACGGGGAAATTATTTCAGGGTCAGGGAATGCAGGCGGTCTTTATTACTGTCGAAAACACAGCCGAAATTCCTCCTCATCACCATCAGGCCCAATGGGGGGTAATCCTGGAAGGAGAAGCCGAAATGACCATAGACGGCCAAGCCAAAACCTACCGGCGTGGAGACTCCTATTTCATTCCGGCCGGGGCCGTTCATTCCATACGTATCCTCTCCCCCATGAAGGCCCTGGATGTTTTTGATGAAGCTGAGAGATACAAGCCGAAATCAAAAAAATAATCACCTCTAAATGACCAACACCGACGGACACCCCAACAGATGGACGTTTTCCATCAGCCCTTCAGATTGACTCCTTGAAGACCATTGCTATTGCCTTAAGTGGTGGGATTGATAGCGCCCTGTCGGCCTTTCTTTTGAAAAAAGAAGGGGCTCGAGTAATAGGACTCCATGCCGATTTTGGCGTTAACCCTTTATCTCCCCTACCCTGGTTGGATAAAATCGCCTCATTTTTACAAATCCCTTTGGAGATCTTCCCCCTAAAAGAGGCCTTTCAACAAAAAGTAATGGACTATTTTGTTTCTGAATATGGTCTGGGGCGTACCCCAAATCCCTGTGTGGTCTGTAACCCTACCATCAAGTTTGGTTTGTTGTTTCAGAAGGCTTTAGCCTCAGGGGCCGAGGGGTTTGCTACCGGCCATTATGCCCGGATCAGCCCTGCTCCCTGGGGAGAAGGGCTGACGGTCGCCCGAGGAGTGGACCAGGAAAAGGAACAATCTTATTTTTTACATCGTCTCTTGGCCCAAACCCTAACCAAAACATCCTTTCCTCTCGGCACCTGGACCAAAGAACAGGTCAGGGCCGCCGCCCGGGAGATAGGCCTGCCGTTCAATCCCGACGGCGAAAGCCAGGATATCTGTTTCCTTCCTCAAGGAGGCTATCGGGAATTCCTGGCCAAACAGGGGGGTGCCGATTTGATTCGTCCAGGGGAAATATGGGATGTCCAGGGGAAAAAACTTGGGACCCATCAGGGTTTGTTTGCCTATACCGTGGGCCAGCGAAGGGGTCTGGGCCTGCCTGCCAAGGCGCCCTATTATGTCATCCGTCTGGAACCGGCCTATAATCGTTTGATTATCGGGGAGAAAAAAGACCTGGAATCTTCAGGCTGTTGGCTGACTGATGTCCACTGGATCTGTCCTCCGCCTGACCCCCGCGATCTATCGGTTATGGTCCAGATCCGCTATCGTCATAAACCCGCCCAGGCCTCTTTGATGGTCAGGGAAGGCCATCAATTGGGTATCCGGTTCCAAACCCCGCAACAGGCTGTTACCCCAGGCCAGGCCGCTGTCCTCTATTGGGGAGATCAAATACTGGGAGGAGGCTGGATTGAAGAGACCTGGCAAGAATAATCCGCTCAAGGTGGCGATATACACCCTGGGTTGCAGGGTCAATCAATTCGAATCCGACTGCCTGCTGGAACGCTTTCAGGCCCTGGGATGGGAGGCCGTTTCCTTTAAGGGGAAGGCCGACCTCTATATTGTTAACACCTGTGCCGTGACCCATGAGGCTCAGAGGCAATCGGCCCAGATGATTCGGCAGAGTATCAACAGACATCCGGAGTCCCTGGTCGTAGCGGCCGGATGTGCCGCCCAACTCTTCCACCCTGATTATGAAAAAATTCCGGGTTTGGATTTCATAACCGGGTCATTCCAAAAACTGGATATCCCTTTTAAGATAAGCTCCCTGAAAAAAACAGAATCCCCTCATCTCTTACTTTCTCCGGAATCCGAACAGACGATAGTGGCCCAGTTTCCTAAGCCAGGCCAAAGGACCAGGGCCTTGGTACGCATCCAGGAAGGGTGTAACGCCCAATGCAGTTATTGCCTGGTGCCCCGGGCCAGGGGACGGTCCCGGAGTCTTTTAATGAAGGAGGTGGTCTCTGGAGTCGAGACCCTGGCCGGACAGGGGATCAAGGAATTGATCCTGACCGGTATTCATTTAGGACAGTACGGAGAAGATCTTGGCCTCAAGGAAAGCCTGGTTTCTCTTTTAGAAGTCCTGCTTCCCAAACACTCCGAGGTCACTTTCCGTTTAAGCTCCCTGGAACCCCAGGAAGTCACCCCGGCCCTGCTCGGTTTATTTACAAAATATCCCAATCTCTGCCCACATCTGCACATCCCCTTGCAGGCCGGCGAAGATTCCCTGCTAAAAAGAATGAACCGGTCCTATTCCACGGATTTCTACCGCCGCTTGATCCGGACCATTCATCAAGAAATCCCCTTTGGGGCCATCGGAGCCGATCTGATCATCGGTTTTCCGGGGGAAGAGGAGGCCCTTTTTCGAAAAACCGTCGAGTTTATCACTGACCTGCCCTTGTCCTATCTCCATATTTTTCCTTTCTCGGCTCGGCCCGGGACTCCGGCAGCCGGTTTTCCAAATCCAGTCCCGGAAAAGACTAAAAAAAACCGTCTGCAGATCGCCCGTTCTATTGATAAGCAAAAAAGAGAAGCCTTCGCCGACCGGTGTTTGGGAGAAACCTTCTCGGCCCTCATTCTTCAAGCGGATCAGGAAAAAGGGAGCTACCAGGCCCTGACCGAAAACTACCTGACGGTTTCTGTCTTTGGACGGTTTAAACGCAACGATCGGGTCCTGGTTCGGCTGAAGGCCAGGGACCCCCTAAAAGGGCTTATTGGGGAATGTCGGCCCTGATTTTTATATTTTGTTAACTTGTCCGGCCTCCTGTGATATAGTGAACGCTCCAGGAAAAAGAACGATGAGAACAAACAACCCATCAGCCAATAGGATTGAGGACGTCGAGGCATTAAAGATAAAGGCCGGCCCGTTTAAATCAAACGAATTGGTCTCTCAAATTAAAAGACTTGAGCATGAAATCCAAAAACTCAGGGCGGACGTTAAGTCGCTTCGCAAAAAAAACGAACACTTAACAGCCTTGCATGAAACCTCCCTCGGTCTTATTGACCGCCTCGATAAAGAAGAATTATTAGAAGCTATTCTCCATCGCGCCGCCGGATTGAGCGGTACAGAAAACGGCTATATCTATCTGCTTGAACCCGGCGAGACCGAAATGCAAATGCGGGTCGGGATGGGATTTTTCAAGGGCCAGTTGGGGCGACGGGTAAAACTTGGGAAAGGTTTGGGAGGAAAGGTTT
>JAZDOU010000285.1:0-8369 GCA_043798385.1 Pseudomonadota bacterium | reverse complement strand
TGGAAGGGTAGCGATCCAAGCCGGAATGAAAGCCGGCCTTCATCGCGGCGATGGCCTTCTGTTTCGACATGTCGTATTGTCTCGCGTTCCGAATAATTTTTTCCAGTTCCAGGCGCAGCATCCGATTCAGCGACGTCCCTTGCTGTGCTGCAATCATCTTGCCTGCCTGGATCAGGTCCTTATCGAGACTGATGGTGATATTTTGTTTCAAGGTACTACCTCCTTTTGCACGTGATTTACGTGTAACACAACGGGCAGGGAAAAATCAATTAAAAAACAGTAAACTTGATTATTCCATTAGTTAAAGAGCTTAGAAAGTAAGTCTTTTTAAGGGCACACTTCTCCTACTGATTTTCAACATCTTTTTCGGCAATTCTCTCATGCGGTATAAGGCTTCCGGATAGCCTGAAAATCCAGCTTTCTTATAATCACAATATAGCTAACTATGTGATAACAAACTATATACCAAAAAATAATGATTGACCGGCAAAATGCCGTATGGTAATCACAAATCCAACCTAATTCATGAATCACATTCAGCATAAAATTCTTTCAATATCATATTTATTTCGCAATTAGATGTCTTAAAGAAGCATTTGTCTTTTTACCGGGTTAGCTGAAGGCGGGAGTCTTCAGGCGCAGAATTTGAGGCACGAAACCTAATGCAGGTAAAAACGGTAAGATAAATTAAAGCTTCCAGATGCAAGCAGCGGAGAATTTTCGATATAACTCAATCAGCAGTGAGCAAGGCAGCCGGACGTGGCCGGATACAGGTAGAAGAAATGAAATTGAACTTTGAAATATGCTCAACTTATATATTGATGACACCGATTCGACTACGGAGCGTGTTGATCTGTTGGGATGTTCAAGATCTGGGGTTGTCGGCCACTGCCTTGGGGCTGAAGTTGGGAATGAGCCAATCCGCAGTCAGCAGATCAGCAAAGCGTGGGTGGAAAATTATGGAGGAATTGGGGCTTAACCCTGAAAAAAGTAGAAACGCATAATTTCATGGGCGTCCCCATGGTGCCCTGGTAATCACAATTCCAACCAATTTTATGAATCACATTCAGCATCAAATCCTTTCAATATTGTATTTATTTCATAGTTTGATGTCCTAAAGAAGCATTTGTTTTTTTCCGGGTTAGCTGAAAGCTGGAGTCTTCAGATGCAGGGTCTGAGGCACGGGACGTAAGGCAAGTTAACGCGGGATGATAAATTGAAGCTTCCAGATGCAAGCAGCGGAGAATTTTCGATACAACTCAATCAGCAGTGAGCATGGCGGCCAGACGTGGCCGGATACAGATAGAAGAACTGAAATTAAACTTTGAAATATGCTCAACTTATATATTGATGACACCGATTTGACTACGGAGCGTGTTGGTCTGTTGGGATGTTCAGGATCTGGGAATGCCAGCCACTGCCATGTGGCTTAAGTTGGGAATGAACCAATCCGCAGTCAGCAAGGCCGCCCAGCGCGGGCGGAATATTGTGGAGGAGGTGGGGCTTAGTTCCGAAAAGCATAGAAACGCATAAAATCATGGGCGTCACCATGCATCATGGTCTGTCAAAGAGATCAGATGATTTGAATAAATAGAATAAAGGTGATAAATAGGTAGGGGATAATGAAATTCGGAATACTTTAACCTTATAAAAAACTAGTGGACAGGATTAGCCTGTTCCCGAAAAGGAACCTTTTTTGAGGTCGGGCCACTTGACTATGTCGAACTTTTGAAGAGGCTTCCTAACGAGAGACGACGTGCCGACCGAACGAATTTACAGGAGGCTCCTGAAGATCCTGAGCAACCTCAATACGCTTCCAGCGGGAGTAAATACTTTAACCCGCAGGGCGATTTGGTTTATGCCTTTCTTCCCCATACTTGTCTGCTGTTTTAAGACAGACAAGTCGAAAGGCATGAAAATCAAGGTAATCCGGTAAATCCTGTCTGATAAGAGAATCAGAATTAAAAAAAGCTAAACAGATAAAAAACTTCTAAATATCAACATAGGGGGGACATGGCGTTTGAACAAATCAAGTACGAAAAAGAAAAGGGGATCGGGCTCATTACCTTGAACAGACCGGATAAATTGAATGCTTTTACTTCATTGATGATGCGGGAAATCATTCAAGCCCTTGATCAGGCGGATGAAGACGACGAGGTCAGGGTTTTGGTTTTTACCGGGGCCGGACGGGCTTATTGCGCCGGGGCGGATTTGAGCCCCGAAGGGGGAACGGCTTTCAGTTATAAGGCGGAGCCAATCGATGAATTCAGGGATGATGGCGGGGTAATGAACCTTCGAATTTTCGAAATGAAAAAGCCAGTGATTGCCGCTATCAACGGGCCGGCGGTAGGCGTGGGAGTGACCATGACCCTGCCTATGGATATCCGGCTGGCCTCGGATTCGGCTAAAATGGGTTTTGTCTTTACCCGACGGGCCATTGCTCCGGATGGGTGCTGTACCTGGTTTCTGCCCCGGGTGGTGGGGATCGGGCAGGCGGCGGAATGGCTGATATCCGGCCGGGTCTTTTCCGCTCAGGAAGCGCTGCAAACCGGACTGGTTCACCGGTTGCTGCCGGCGGATGAACTATTGCCGGCGGCCATGGAAAAAGCCCGCGAAATAGTTGAAAATACCTCTTCCATTTCCGTGGCCCTGACCAAACAGATGATCTGGAGGATGCTCGGAGCCGAACATCCTATGGAGGCTCACCGGGTCGAGTCCAAGGCCGTGTATTTCATGAGCAGTTCCGACGACTGCCGGGAGGGGGTCAACGCTTTCCTGGAAAAACGAAAGCCTCTCTTTCCCATGAAACTGAGCCAGGACCTGCCCGATTTTTATCCCTGGTGGCCGGAGTTTCCCTGATAAATCATACCACTGAAGGACGTTATCAAGGAATTAAATCCCCCCCTGGTTATTATGGCCGGCCGTGATATGGCCAGCACCACTCCCCCAGAACCATCAGGTAAATGGGGCAACAGGATTATTGGCCTTTGTTCTGCCAGACACAGAGACCATCCACTTATTTTATTGGACCGTGGCAACCGTCAGGTAACCTCCTGAGGTATCATGACTCGTTTGCATGCCGGCATCGGTCGTTCCAATCCCTTCGGCTTAGAGCCCTTTGGCTGCCCGGAAATACGCCAGGGAGGTTTTAAAATTTTCCAGGGCCGGAGCATCCAGTTCGTCAGGAAACTTCAGATCTACCTGGGTCAGGCTGTCCACCAAAATATTGGCATAAGGGGCCAGTCCCAAGGCCTTCTCCGCATTCCCTTTTTCCAGTTTAATTCTCTTACCCAAGAAGGCCCCCACAAATTTATCCAGCTTTCGTAGTATCTGCTTCCATGTTTTCACCTCGGCAGCCAGGATAAAGTCCGCGTCCCGCTTGGCGTCTTCTTCACTGCAATGCTCCAACCTCAACAGTTTTCCATTTTCAAGCACCGAACACATCATCAGGTCTTTATCCAGCCCCCAGGAGGGTTCGGCCTTGATCCGGTAGACGTAGTATCCCGAAAGTTTTTTTAATTTTTTTTCAAAATCCGCTCCATATCTATTGGTGCTTTCCGCCAACCATTCCGGAGAAGGATAGATGAACTCTGCCATTTTTTATTCCCCCTTATCTTTTAGTTTTTGAATGGCCTCCTCACGGAGTACTTTTTTGAATACTTTTTCCGTAACCGTTAGAGGCATCTCTTTCCGGAATTCGACATACTTCGGGACGGCATAGGGCGCCAAGTGTTTACGGCAAAATTCACGGATATCATCCTCTGTTACTTTTTCTTTAAATCCTGGCTTCAACTGGATAGAGGCCATGACCCTTTCACTGCCCGGCATATCCGGATCCGGGACTCCGAAGGCCGCGGCCATTTCCACTGCGGGATGCCGGAAAAGAACCTCGTCAACCGTCGTGGTATAAACCTTCAACCCCGAGACATTGGCCATGTCCTTGGTCCGGTCACTCAGATGAAAATAGCCGTCCCCATCCATGGCCGCAATATCCCCGGTTTTAAGCCAGCCGTCCTCAGTCAGTCCGGAACCGGGTTCGGGCCAATAACCTTTCATGATTTGAGGGCCTCTTATCCAGATCTCGCCCGGCTCGCCGAAAGGAACCTCCTGACCGGTGTCCGGGTCCACCACTTTACATTCGGTATCCGGTGCCGGGACTCCCAGGCCGGTTTTTTCCTGAGGCATGAATCCGGTCATCTTGGAAAAGGCCGAAATATTGAAGTGGCTCAGCGGGCCTGTCTCCGTAAGGCCGTAACCTTCGGAAACGGGGGTACCGATTTCCCTTTTTATAGCTTCGGCAATCTCCTTGGGAAGCGGGGCCGCCCCGCTCATGGGGATGACGTTCATTTTTCCTATTTTGGCCTGGACGATTCGCATGAGCTGGGTGGGGACGGTGGATATAATAAAGGGGCGATGGTGCCGAATAGCCTTGACGATGGCCTCTGTATCGCGGGGATCGGGCATCAGTATGATCCGAAGGCCCAAATAGGCAGCCGCTTGTCCGATGTAGTGGGCATAGGCGTGAAACAGGGGGATCGGTACAAAGATTGAGGCTTTGCCTGCCAACCCCCGGAGCATGGGCTTGAGCATCCAGGGAAAGCCCATGAGGATGCAACAATATCGGTTGAAATGGGTTATCATGACTCCCTTGGGCACACCCGTGGCCCCGCCGGTGAAGGCCAGTTCGCATAAGTCCTCTTCGGGGTCGAGATCCACCGCTGGCGGGACAGGATCGTTCTCCTCCAGCAGCTTTCGGAACTCTACTACTCCTTCCGGAAGGGGGCGGTTGATCTTCTGCACATCATATCCTTCATTGGAGGTGACAATGATCCATTCATACCGGCACCGGTCTTTTAAGCCCAGCACTCTGTCCAGATTCTCTTCCCGGCAGATGATCCCCTTGCTGCCGGAGCTTCCCGCCTCATGAACCAGCCCGTCATCCGTCCGAAGAATACTGGTCGGGACAACGGCAGCTCCGGCCTTTAAGACAGCCCAGTCGCTGATAATAAACTCGGTGCAGTTGGGTAAGAAAAGGCAGACCCGGTCCCCTCGGCCCACCCCCAGTTTTTGCAAGCCGGCGGCCAGCTTATCAGCCAAATTCTTCAGGCCCAAATAACTGACAGCCCGCTCCTGAAAAAGGATGGCCGTCTGCCCCGGGTATTTGGCAGCCGCTTCATCCAGGGCCTTGAATACGGGCTCCCGGGGGTAGGGCGCCAGAGAATGGTCCAGCTTGTAGGGACCCAGTTTGTAGCTTTTCAACCAGGGTTTGTCCCCGTAAGTCATCATATTCATCCCCTTTCCCACAGGTCGGCCATCAGGTCTTCCAGACCTAATTCTCTGAGCTTTTCGGGGGTCGGTTTGCCGCTCTCCAGGTCCCAACCCCGGAAGTCATAGTAGGCATCCTTCATTTTTTCCAGGGTTTCCTCTTCAATCACCATGCCTTCGGCCGGGCCGCCTGGCAGCGGATCCTCCATCAGGCGTCGGGGCAGGGTATCATCCCGCCGGGAAATTCCCTCCCGGACGCAAAAGGACCGAATCAGATTATAGATCCGCTCGCCTGATTGACGGAACTCATCAACGTTCAAGTTCCAGCCGGTGGCACTATTAAGGAGTTCGAGATAGTCCTGGGCCGTCAGCAGGAGACCCATGAATTTGCAGCCGCCCGTGGCATCGAACATGGTCAGGGCATTTTCGAGGTCCACCATCACCCTGGCCTCTCCCGGATCAGCTTCAAAGGGGTCTTTGATTTCGCTGTTGTCCACCAGCAGAAAGGGCGCGTCGATAAAGGTCGGTCCCTGCACATAGCCGGTGATATGGTCCCCGCCCCGGTTGGCGGTCACATAACCCAGGCCGGTGATTTTGGCGGCCCGGGGATCATAGGCCGGCAGCTCCAGGCCCTTCACATGCATGGCAAAGTGAGCGGATCCCTGGCCCAGCCTTTCCGACAGGGCCTTGGACCCTTCGGCCAGGAGGTCCCCGATCCCTTCACGTCTGGCGATCATTTCGATCAGCTTCACTACCAGTCGGCCGTCGCCAAAGCGCAGTTCCAGCCCTCCGGTATTTTCTCTGGTCAAGATGCCTTTTTCAAAGCACTCCATGGCAAAGGCGATAGTGGAACCGGCACTGATAGTATCCAGTCCGTATTCATTGCAGAGGTAGTTGGCCATGGTAATGGCGTTCATGTCCGAAACGCCGCACATGGCCCCCAGGGTGTTGACCGATTCGTATTCCGGCCCTTCTCCCTTACGCCCTTTCCATTGACCTGCCCTGATCTCCGTTCCCCGTCCACAGGCGATGGGGCAGGCAAAACAGTTAACTCCCTTGACGAGAACCGTGTCTGTCAAGGCCTGGCCGTTAACCGATTCAATAGCCTCAAACACGCCTTCCTGCCAGTTTCGGGTTGGGTACCCGCCTTTGGCATTGACCATGTCGGACACCATGTTGGTGCCGAAGGCCTCAAAGCCGATTTTCAACATCGATTCATCCAGCAGCTCCATTTGATGCTTGGCCGTTTCCCGGAACCGTTCCGGGTCGGCAAGCGGGATACCGGCTTTACCGGAACAGACGATGGCCTTCAAGCCTTTGGAGCCCATGACCGCCCCCAATCCACACCGCCCGACGGCCCGGTGTTTATTGTTCATAATGGCGGCATAGGGGACCAGGTTCTCCCCGGCCGGGCCGATGGAGGCGATCGTTATCCGGCGATCCAATTCTTTCTGCAGGCGATCCTCCGTTTCCGGCACGTTCAATCCCCATAAAGATCCGGCATCATGAAGCTCAGCCCGGCCGTCAATGATCGCCAGATAGACCGGGGCGGCGGAGCACCCTTCAAAAATAATCCCATCGTATCCGGCCCTCTTCAAGGTCGGTCCAAAGCTGCCGCCTGAATTCCCATGGCCCCAGATGCCGGTCAGGGGTGATTTGGCCACCACCGAATAGCGGCTGGCGCTGGCTGAAGCGGTCCCGGTCAATGGCCCGGTCATAAAAATAAGTTTATTAACCGGACCCAAGGGGTCAGCCTTCCGGGGCACCTCATTGTAGAGATAGGCCGTTGCCAGACCGACACCCCCGATAAATTTTTCAGCCCAGGTATCCCGGATCTTTTCTTCGGCGATCGTTTGATCCGTCAGGTTGACCCGCAGGATCTTTCCCATAAATCCGTTCGGCATAATAGCATCTCCTCCGGACATCAGCCAATTTTGCAGCCGATAGACTTAATACTTAAATTCTCTTATCTGAGAATTTGTCTCTTAATTTATATTAGGTCAATGACCCTTGCCTCTGGGACCAACCATCCTCTATAACCCCGATCAACTGGCTCTTAGTTCCAGCATGTAATCGCGCAGTTGAAGCCACAGATCGTTGGCGGTTTTCTTTTCGTCATTGATCACATTTTTTAATTGAAAGGGGTCCTTTTTTCGGAAGTATAATTCGTCCCCAGTGGGGGTTTCCGCTTTGGCCCCCGGGGTGCATGACCAGATGCGGTCCTCCTGGCTCAGTTTGAGTCCTTCCTGGTAAAGCTCAGGAATCATCTGTTTGATGGCATCCTCATAGAATCCTATGATCGCCTCCAAGCTGTCCTTATGCTCCCCTTCATGGAGCCAATGGACATAGGACCAGTCCTGAGTGTAAATGCTCCAGGAAAAATTATGGTAACCGGCGATAGCAAAGTCCCGAACCTTTTTGATTTTCCCTTCCAGGAGCGGCAATAGGCTCTTGCCCTGCATTTCCTCAGCCGCCTCATCTTTGACCCCCAGGAAATCCAGGATGGTCGGCGCCAGGTCGGTGTTCTGGACGAAGGAGGCAATCCGTTGAGGCTCAAGATCGGGATGACGAATGATCATGGGGACATGGACCAATTCCTCATAAGGCCAGGGTCGGACCTTACGCATGATCCCGTGACCATGCTCTTTATAGCCTAGGGGCTGGCCATGGTCGGATAGCCAGATAATCAGGGTATTGTCATATAAACCCATTTCCTTCAACCGATTGAGTAATACTCCGATCCATTTGTCGGTCATGGTCGTTTTTTCAGCATAGAGCATACGGATATGATGTAGTTCCTCGTCCGTATAGACATCGCCTTTCAGCGGCATACCAACAGGCAGGATCAGATTCTTTCCCTTGTAGTCCGGGTTATAAGGGCACTTTAAGTCCTTATTGTAAACGGAGGGTGGATCCCAGGGCTCATGGGGATCAAAGAAGTCGATCCAGAGGTAGAAGGGCCGGGATCTGTCCACAACCCGTTCCAGATAATCGACAGTTGCCCGGCAGGTCCGGCTTGTGTGCTGGTCGGCATCGGTCTTCCAGTACTGGCGTTGGGCCAGGTAACCTTTCAGTTCCTTGAAGGTTAATTGGCTTTCTGGGAT
>JAZDOU010000280.1:0-2493 GCA_043798385.1 Pseudomonadota bacterium | reverse complement strand
ATGGCCGAGATCGCGGTGATGGGACCGGAAGGGGCGGTCCCGATTGTCTTTCGCAACCAGATCAAGGAATCGGCTGATCCGGGAAAAACCCGCCAGGAACTGATTGCAGACTATCGCCGCACCTTTGCCAGTCCTTATAAGGCCGCCGAGCTGGGCTATATCGATGAAATCATCCTCCCGGAAGACACCCGGCCCAAACTGATCCGGGCACTGGAATCCCTGAAGACCAAAACGGACGTGCATCGCCTGCCCAGGAGACATGGGAATATACCGTTGTAGATAAAGAACGATGCTGGATACTGGATGAAAAAAATTTAAATATCCAGTATCGCTCTTCGCTTTTATCCAGTATCCAGCATCCAGTATCCAGTATCGTTTCTTCTTTTATCCAGTATCCAGTATCCAGTATCAAGCATCAAGCATCGAGCATAAGGAAACCATGAACCAAACCCATATTTTGAAGATTGCCCAAGAATTAAGTCTGACTCCCAAACAGGTCCAGGCCACGGCCGACCTTTTCAATGAAGGAGCCACCGTCCCCTTTATCGCCCGATACCGCAAGGAGGCTACCGGTTCTCTGGACGAGGTGGCTGTTACCACGATTCGTGACCGGATGGGTCAGCTCCTGGAACTGGATAAGCGCCGTGAGGCGATCCTCAAATCGATGGAAGAACGGGGGCAGCTCAGCGAGGAGTTAAAAGAGAAAATCCTGGCCGCCGAGACCCTGGTTGTCCTGGAAGATATCTATTTGCCTTATCGGCCCAAACGCCGCACCCGGGCAACCATGGCCAAAGAAAAGGGCCTGGAACCCCTGGCCCAACACCTCTTCGACCAGGAGATCCTGGACCCCCTGGCTGAAGCCGCGGCCTTTGTGGACCTTGAAAAAGGGGTCGAATCCGCGGAAGACGCCCTGGCCGGGGCCCGCGACATCATCGCCGAATGGGTCAATGAAAATCAGACCGCCCGGGCCGGGATGCGGGAGTTGTTTTCTTCCCAGGCTGTTTTCAGGTCCAAGGTCATTACGGACAGCCAGGTTGAGGGCCTTAAATATCAGGATTACTTTAACTGGGAAGAGCCCATCATCAGTGCCCCTTCCCACCGGATTCTGGCCATGCGACGAGGGGAAAAAGAGGGTTTTCTCCTCCTGCGGGTCTTACCCCCGGAAGAGAAAGCCCTGGCTATTCTGGAGGCCCTTTTTGTCAAAGGCGCCGGTCCGGCCTCCGAGCAGGTCAAGCTGGCCGTTCATGATAGTTACAAAAGACTGCTCTCCCCTTCCATGGAGACCGAGATCCGCCTGGCCACCAAAAAGCGGGCCGATGAAGAGGCCATACGGGTCTTTGTGGAAAACCTCCGTCAACTGCTTCTGTCCCCGCCTCTGGGCCAAAAAAATGTATTGGCCATCGATCCCGGTTTCCGAACCGGCTGTAAGGTGGTCTGCCTGGACCGTCAAGGAAAATTGCAGCATCACGAAACCATTTTTCTTCTTTCCGAAAAAGGGACCGCCGAGGCCGGTTCCAGGGTCCTGGCCATGGTGGAACGCTTCTCCATTGAGGCCATCGCCATCGGCAACGGCACCGCCGGAAGAGAGACAGAGACCTTCATTGGCAGCCTCGATCTCCCTAAAAACCTTCAGGTGGTCATGGTCAACGAAAGCGGGGCCTCGATTTATTCCGCCTCTGAAGCGGCCCGGGAGGAGTTTCCGGATCAGGATGTGACTGTGCGGGGATCGGTTTCCATCGGCCGAAGGCTCATGGATCCGCTGGCCGAACTGGTCAAGATCGACCCGAAATCGATCGGTGTCGGTCAATACCAGCATGACGTGGACCAGGGTGATTTGAAACACAGCCTCGATGATGTCGTCACAAGCTGTGTCAACCGGGTGGGCGTAGAGCTCAATACCGCCAGTAAACAGCTTCTGGCCTATGTCTCAGGGTTGGGCCCCCAACTGGCCAAAGGGATCTTGGAATACCGCAATCAACACGGTCCCTTTCGGTCGAGAGAAGCCTTGAAGCAGGTCCCCCGGCTGGGACCCAAGGCCTTTGAACAGGCGGCCGGATTTTTACGTCTTCGGGATGGAGAAAATCCGCTGGACGGCAGTGCGGTTCATCCGGAGAGCTATCCCATTGTCGATACCATGGCCGAAGATCTGGGCTGCTCAGTCCTGGATCTGATGGGCGACCAGGCGCTCCGTAACAAAATAGACCTTACTCACTATGTCTCTGAAAAGGTGGGCCTGCCTACCCTCCAGGATATCCTGACGGAACTCTCCAAACCAGGCCGTGATCCCCGGGAGCAATTCGAATCCTTTCGCTTCACAGAGGGAGTTGAGAAGATAGAGGATGTCAGGCCCGGGATGAAGCTTCCCGGCATCGTGACCAATATCACCGCCTTCGGGGTCTTCGTCGACATCGGCGTCCATCAGGACGGGCTGGTTCATATCAGCCAATTGTCCAACCGGTTTGTCAAAAATCCGGCTGAGGTGGTCAGGGTTCA
>JAZDOU010000233.1:0-11408 GCA_043798385.1 Pseudomonadota bacterium | reverse complement strand
TGAGATGAAAAAATTTAAGTATCGGGATTCCCTTGCCACCGGTTCCGTAGCCGCTGGAGGGACGCTGGGGATCCTGATACCGCCCAGCATAGGGTTTATTGCCTACGCCATTGTCACCCAGGAATCGGTCGGCAAACTTTTTATCGCCGGCATTCTTCCGGGCCTGCTGCTGATATTTCTCTTTTGTGGAAGCATTTATCTTCGCTGCAAATGGAATCCATCATTGGGTCCGGCCACTCAAAGGTCATCCTATCGAGAAAAACTCCTGTCCCTCAGGGGAACCTGGCAAGTCATTTTGCTGTTTGCCCTCGTGATGGGCGGAATATTTTCGGGAGCGGTGACTCCTACCGAAGCGGGTGGCGTGGGTGTCATCGGTGCTCTGATATTAGCTGCATTTTCTCCCGAGTTCTCAAGGAAGAAGTTATATAAATCCCTTAATGATGGTATTCAGATGTCCACCATGATCATAACCATGTTGATCGGTGTGTCCATCCTCAACAACTTCATCATACTCACGGGGTTGCCGTCGGATTTGTCAAATTTCCTGCAATCTATGAAACTTTCCCCCTATGTTTTTTTCGTTTGCGTCATGCTCCTCTATCTTGTTCTCGGGATGTTGATGAACATCATCCCCATGGTCATGATCACCATCCCCATTCTTTTTCCCTCAATCGTTGCCCTTGGTTTCGACCCCATATGGTTCGGGGTGGTCATGGTTATCATAATGGAATTGGGGCAGATTTCCCCGCCTGTAGGGATCAATGTATTCGTGATTTCCGGTGTGGCCAAGGACGTACCTATGGGGAGGATATTCCAGGGAATTCTGCCCTTTGCCATTTGCGAAGTGGCCGCTATCATTATCTTGGTCTTTTTCCCTCAAATTGCACTGTTTCTTCCAGCTCGTATGAATGTACTGCCTTCCATTCCCTGATGATCATGGAGAGATGAAGAATGAGGCACAGTATACCGTCCGCTATCAATTGGCATTCAAATGACCGGGAGCCCGGGCAAAAGAATTTCGGAGTATTTTCCCCTAAATTCCGGAGAAGCCTGTGTCGTCATTGCCTAAAAAAGACCAATGTCGAACTCATCGCCAGTTACGGCTAAGGCCCGCTGGGGTAAGCAACAGGGGGAACGGCGGTACTGTGGCCATCGGCCATCCGGTGGTGGCCAGTGGTGCCCGGATCACCATGACCATGATGTACGAACAAATGAGGCGAGGCGGCGGTACGGGTGTGGCGGCTTTCTGCGGGGGACTTTCCCTGGGAGAGGCCTTGCTGCTTAAGGTTTAGAGGAGGAGGAAGACCATGTTGGATTGGATTAAGAATGTAGAACCGCTGACCCTCAAGGGTCAGATCAAGGTCCCCTATAATTGGTCGGTAGGGGAGGTGGGTAGCCGTTTTTTGGTGTCTTTGCGGGATGATCAAAAAATTATCGGAAACCGGTGCGGCGAATGTAAAACGGTTTTTGTGCCTCCCCGTATGAATTGCGGAAAGTGTTTCAAGCGTATAAACGCTTGGGTGGATCTGAGTCCGGAAGGAATGGTCGAGGCTTCCACCGTCGTCCGTTTTGCCTATCCGCTGCTACCGGCGGATCCTCCCTTTGCCTTTGTTTTGATCAAACTGGACGGGGCCGACGTGGGCTTTTTGCATATCATCAAAGAGGGGTTGGACCGCTTGAAAAAAGGGGTTCGGGTGAGGGCCCGATTTGCCGAACAGCGCACCGGCCATATCACGGATATTGAGGCATTTACCATTGTGTGATGATTTTTGAAAAGAGCTTAACCAAGGGGTTTAAGGAGCCATATGGACAAGATAGCTATCGTCGGCGTGGGGCAGACGAAATACGAGCGGAGAAAAAAAAGTGAGATTTTTTATGACCTGGTCTACGAAGTGACAGTGAAGGCCATGGAGGATGCGGGTTTTAGGTTGGAAGATATCGACAACGTCGTTACCGTATCCAACGATTTCTGGGACGGCCGGACCATCTCCTGCATGGCCGTGCAGGAGGCAGCCGGGGCCCATGATAAAAATGTCTCCACCGTGGAGGGAGACGGTACCTTCGGGGCCTTTTACGGGGCCATGAGGGTCCTCAGTGGTTTCGGGACAACCCTGATCGTGGCCCACTCCAAGGGGAGCGAAGGGGACCCCAAGTTTATTACCAACGGCATGTTTGATCCGATTTATCATCGTCCTCTAGGGATCGAAGCCATCAGCTCCTCGGCCCTTCAGGCCAATGCCTATATGGAAAAATACGGTCTTACGGAAGAGCAATTTGCCCAGGTTTCTGTCAAGAATCACGGCAATGCTCTGAAGAATCCTTTGGCCCAACTTCCCATGGGTATCACGGTGGAGGAAGTTATGGGTTCCCGGAAAATCGCCGACCCGCTCAAACTCCTCGATTGCAGTCCCATAAGCGACGGGGCCGCGGCCATCATCATCGCCAAATGAAACAAGGGCCATTAAGGCGGCTAAAAAGCCCGTTTGGATAGAAGGAATAGCCCACTGCTCCGAAGCCTACTTTTTGGGAGACCGCGATCTGGCCGAACCGATAGCCCTTAAGGAAGCGGCCAAAAAGGCTTATGCCATGGCCGGCATCCGTAATCCCTTAAAGGAAATCGATGTGGTCGAACTCTATGATGCCTTCAGCTACATGGAACCCCTGTGGCTGGAAGGCCTGGGATTTTGCGGGCCCGGCGAAGGGGGCCGGATGATTGAAAAGAAAATCTCGACCATGGATGGATCTCTTCCGGTCAACCCTTCCGGGGGGGTTCTGTCGGCCCACCCGGTCCTGGCCGCCGGACTAGCCCGGATCATCGAGGGCGCGCTCCAGATCCGCGGAGAGGCCGGGGAGCATCAGATCGATGGGGTAAAAACAGCTTTGGCCCAGGGTATCAACGGCCCCTGCGGGCAGAGCCACTGCGTCTGGATAATGAGGGGGGATCAATAATACTTTTAAAAAATAATGTGTGAATTTTGGGAAAATATTATTGGACAGGATTAAAAGGATTCTTGGGATTTTTTTTCAGCCTTTCCGGAAAAAAGGCTGAAAAAGCCCATTCGTCAATGGGAAGACATTGTTTCTCTCTTTCACCCGGAAAGAGGGGAATTGATCGTGTCAATCCTGTCAATCCTGTCAAAATATTTTTACAGAACAAGGAGATAATAAATGGCAAGACGGGTAGCAATCGTAGGGATGGGCCAGACTCACCATCGCAGCCACAGACTGGATGTGAACGGAAGAGAGTTAATCCATGAGGCAGTGGAAAGGTCCCTGGAGGACTGTGAATTAACCATCCAGGATATAGATGCCATTGTTATCGGCAATATGGATCATTTCGAATCCATCAACTATGTGGATGCCTGGAGTGTTGAGGGCTCGGGCGGGTATATGAAACCGATCATGAAGGTGACCACCGGAGGCACTACCGGGACCTCGGTGGCCATCGCTGCTTATTATCATGTAGCCTCCGGACTTTTTGATAAAGTACTGGCCATTGGCTGGGAGAAGAATTCCGAAAGCGATACCACCGGGGCCATCATCACCTGCAGTGATCCGGTTTGGGACCGATATTCCTTTTCGGGGGCCATCCCCAGCTTGGCCGCGGAGGCTTCGGCCTACATGGAGCAATACGGCGCCACCCAGGAAGATGCGGCCAGGGTGGCTGTTCGGGAACGGACCCATGCCATGAACAATCCCTATGCCCATCTTCACGGTCGTCCCATCACCATCAAGGACGTCATGGAATCGGCCATGCTGGCCTATCCGGTTAAACTCCTGGATGTTTGTCCCCGTACGGATGGGGCCTGTTCCGTGGTCTTTGCCGCCGAAGGGACGGCCGAAAAGATCTCCCCCAAACCGGCCTGGATCAAAGCGACTTCCGTCCGCCATGCCGCGACCTGGTTCGGGGACGTAGACTACAACACCGGTCTCCTTTCCCTCCAGAGGGCCTCCAGAGAAGTTTACGAAAAGGCGGGCATCCGTAATCCGGTGGAAGAACTGGATGTGGCCGAGCTTTATCTTCCCTATTCCTATGCCGGGCTCAAGTGGATTGAGGTGCTCGGTTTCTGCGGACCCGGTGAAGGCCCGAAATTTGTCTGGGAGGGACATTCCGATATGGGCGGCAAGCTCCCCATCAATCCCTCCGGAGGAGTCATGAGTACCAATTGTATCGGGGCCACAGCCCTGTTGAGGACCGCCGAAGCCGCCATTCAGATCATGGGCAGGGGGGATAAACGCCAGGTTCCGGATGTAAAAAATGCTCTGGCCACGGGCTTCGGCGGGTGCTGGTGGTCCGATGCCATTATCATGAGCAGCGAGAAACCCTGAAAGAGGAGAGAGTCAAATGGAAGATGGAATAAATAAAGAACTGTTGACCCAAAATTCAGGGGACTTGGCTATGCCCTATGAATGGTCCGTCGGATTATACGGGAGCCGCTTCTTTCAGGAAATCCGAGAGAAGAGGCGTTTTTTAGGGATCCGCTGCCCGAAATGCAAAAAGGTTTTAGTTCCGCCCAGGAGGATTTGCGGCCCCTGTTTTCAGAAGCTGGAAGAATTGGTGGAACTCACCGATCAGGGAACGATCATGGCCTTTTCCGTGGTCAATTATCCCTTTATCGATCCAGCAACCGGGATGCAGAGACCGATCCCTTATACCTGCGGCTATGTTAACATCGATGGGTCGGATAACATCTTTTCCCATCTGATCAATAAGACCGATGAAAGCAAGATCAAGGTCGGGATGAAGGTCCGGGCCATTTTTAAAGACCCGGCCGAGATGGAAGGGAACATTCAGGACATTCGATATTTTGAGGTCATCTCTGAATAATTTTTCTGACTCATTCGAAATAAGAGGTTTTTAAAGGGGACAGAACTTGACGGCCAGGATGTGTTCTTCGTCTTGTCTTGAAGGAACAAATCGGCATTAAGTGCCTGCATAAATTCGAGGCTACAAGGATTTTTCCATGGACGATTTTGATATGATCCTTGATCAGGCTATGAAGATCGCGGCCAATGAATTGGCTCTCGACCTTTTAAGACGGTAACCGGGAGGGCTGTCGCTTTGAAGACGGCCGGGTTTTTCTCCCGGAGTCCTTCCATCGCTGGTGGGAGGTCTTTAAGGAAGAGAGGATGGTTCGCCCTGGCATCCAACCCGGAATTTAACGGCCAGGGGCTCCCCTTGGTCATAGCCGAGGCTGCTTCGGAGTTTATGATGAGCGCCATCTTTGCCTTCTGTTGTTACTCCGGCATGGGCGTCGGCAATGGAAGAATGATCGAGCGCTACGGTACCGACGAGTAGCGGCGATTGTTTGCCAAAAAGATGTACGACGGCACCTGGTGTGCCGATGTGCGGCGTATATTCATGAACCTGGAGACCCTGACGGGGATGCTGGCCCTGGTTTACCGGTCTTATTTTATGGAAGACGTTGCCAAGGCTTCTCCTTTGGAAGAGGAGCGGAAAAAGGCCCGGGGACGGATGGAATTGTTGACGCCCCTGAGCAAGGCCTACTGTTCGGACCGGATTTTCGAGATGGGTCGGGAGGGGATACAGATCCTGGGAGGATACTCCTGCTGTGGATCTCAAAGAAGAATGACTGTGATGGAGGTGAATCATGGAAAGGAAGGTCATTGTAACCTGCGCCCTGGTAGGCGCGGCCACCAGGAAAAATCAAAATTCCAATACTCCCTATACCCCGAAAGAATTGGCGGAATCAGCCCATCTGGCTTACAAGGCCGGGGCGGCCATGGTCCATGTACACGGCGTTGAAGACGACGGGACCAATTCCACCAACATAGCCCGCATCAAGGAAAGTCATGATGCCATCAAGGATAGGACCCCGGAGCTGATTGTCAATATGACCTCGGCCCTGGGCATGGGGGCCACGCCGGAGCAGCGAATAGCCCAGATCGCGTCGGTTCGCCCTGAAATGGCCTCCCTCAATATGGGCACCATGAATTTTGCCACCGTGAACCGGAAGACCGGCGAGGTCATTGTGGACTATACTTTTGACAACAGCTTCTTCACCATCTCCAGTTTGGCCAGGACCATGAAAGAGATCGGGACCAAGCCGGAACTGGAGGTCTACTCCACGGCCGGAATCGACAACTACTATTTTCTCGCCCCCAGCGGCTATTTTACCGATCCGGTGAATTTTAATTTTGTCTGGGGAGTCTGCGGCGGGGCGGCCTTTAGGCCTGGGACCTTTGTGGCCATGGTCGGGGCCCTGCCCTCGGGGGCCAATTTTTCCACCTGTGGCGTGGGTATCGAAGAATGGCCGGCCATTACCCAATCTATTTTATGCGGAGGGCATGTGAGGGTCGGTCTGGAGGATAATATCCGGATGCCCAACGGGGAGTTAGCCAAGGGCAACTTTGAGCTGGTTCAAAATGCCGTCCAAATTATCGAGTCTCTCGGTTGCCAATTGGCCACCCCGGATGAAGCCAGAAAGATATTCGGCGTTGCCCGGGAATAGAATCCTGGATGCAGGGGTGCACCGCCTTCTCCCGGCCATTGCTCGAAGGGAGGGAAGACTGGGCGATTTGCTGGCGGATGGGAGCCTGCTCGCGTCCAAGAAGATCGGTAAAGGAATGGAATATCTCACCCATAGCAAAGGTCTGGAGGTCCCCATGCACGATCCCCAAGGGGGGGCAGGGCATGGCTTCGATTTATGCCGTGAGTTCTCGCTGGGCCTGCTATGTGGAGGATCCCCTGTTGTTTGTGGAGTTGGGCGGGAAATACTATCCGGAGATCGGGTTTGATTTGATCCTCGATCCCAGAAGCACCAAAAATAAAGCCCTGGCGGCCATGACCTCCGTAGCCCAAGGGGCCATTGAAAACAACCCCTGTTTCTGCAACTTTGCTGATAAAGAAGTCACCCTCTCTGATTGGCTCAACCTCTTCAATTATGTGGCCGGCTACAACTGGACGCCCAGGACATGATGTTGGCCAGTCGGCCCTTCGGAATTCCTTATTCTATAACCTTCCTCCCATTCTTCCGAAAATCTCCACAGTTAATCGACAACAGCCCGTGAGGGGTTATCTGGTTCGGGGATTTTTTATAAACTGTTTGAATACTACCAAAATTTAAATAAAATATCAATAAATTGAATATCAATTTCCTTTTTCTCAGTAATTAAGGCCAATAGTCCCGACCATTTATATTATTTTTTTATTGACTAAAGGAAATCCCTTAAGATAGAATGGTTGATAACATAAAGGTACCAAGTGCCGGTTTAAAAGGGAAGACGGTTTAAGGCCGTCGCGGTCCCGCCGCTGTATTCGGGGACGAAATCCGCCAGAGCCACTGTTTGTCTTAAGGTAAACGGGAAGGCGTGGAAAGTAGGCTGATCCGAAAGTCAGAAGACCTGCCTTTATGGAAGAATCCTGATTCGCGTTGGACACGAAGGGATTCGACTTAATGGATCAAGTAAACTGGGTGCCATCCTTAAGTTCCAAAATTTGGACTTAAGGATTTTTTATTTTGGACCTTCCTGTCAATCAAAAGGCTCGTCTGACCCTCATCACCGGGGCCGCCCGGAGCGGTAAAACCCGATTGGCCCTCCAATGGGCTGCCACCCTCCCTAAGCCCCGGGCCTATATTGCCACGGCTCAAAGCCGGGATCCTGAAATGGCCGAAAGAATCCGCCGCCACCAGGAAGAAAGAGGGGCGGCCTTTCAGACTGTTGAAGAACCTCTGGCCTTAAGTTCCCTGCTTCAGAAGATAACCGGACCTCCCTCAATAATCATTGTCGACTGTTTGACCCTGTGGATAAGCAATTTATTGGAAGATGCCAAGGAAGAGACTCAATTGGTTCGGCGATCGTTGGATGACCTGTTGATTGTTCTGAAGGTCTTAAAAACACCGCTGATCCTCATTGGAAACGAAGTAGGCTGGGGGATTGTGCCTGAAAATTCCTTGGCCAGAACCTTCCGGGATCTGAGCGGACGTCTCCATCAGGATATCGCCCGAATAGCCGATCAGGTCATTTTAATGGTGGCCGGGATCCCGATGATCGTCAAAGGAAATAGATGAACTCTTTTTGGTTGGCCTTTCGTTTTTTAACCATCATTCCCCTGGGGCGGCGGAAGGCCATTGATTCTGCATCCGTAGCAGCCGCTGGAAAATACTATCCTCTGGTAGGCCTGATTATTGGAGGACTGGCCTGGTCATTTTTTTATGGGGCCGGCCTTCTTTTCCCCCTGGCCGTTGCCGTTGGGCTGTTGGTGGTCTTCTGGGTGGTGCTGACCGGGGCCTTGCACTTAGACGGCCTGGCCGACTGTCTGGACGGCCTTTACGGTGGAAACACCCCGGAAGCCCGTCTTGGCATTATGAAGGATGTTCATCTGGGGACCATGGGGATTGTCGGGCTGATCCTGATTTTGGGGATCAAATATCTGGCCTTGAGAGAAATGTTGTCTTTCCCGTCGCTGGGGCTGTGGATACTCCTGATCCCGGCAGCCGGCCGCTGGACCCCGATTCTTCTGGCCTTCCTTTTTCCCTATGCCCGTCCGGGGGGAGGCCTGGGGCAGGCCTTAGCCAAGGGTACCGGGAAAAAGGAACTCTTCTGGGCCACCCTGCTGGCCTGGGGGCCGGTTTTGGCACTGGGCCGGTATTATGGACTGGGGTTGATGGTAGTCGTTTCGCTTTGGAGTCTCTGGTGTGGCTGGTTTTTCCAAAAAAAAATAGGCGGCCTGACCGGTGACGTCTTTGGAGCGGTCATAGAAACCAGTGAAGTCTGGGGGATGCTTTATATTTTGGGGGTGGCTTCCTTTGAAAGAATCTAAGAAACCGACCCGTCTTTTTTTGATTCGCCATGGGGAAGTTGTTCGTCATGGCCAGGGGACGTTTTTAGGCTTTACCGATCTGGGACTGAGCCAACGTGGGAAACAACAGATCCGTGCCCTGGCTGAGCATTTAAAGGGGATTTCTTTGGATCAGGCCTATGCCAGCGATCTGATCCGGGCCATGGATTCGGCCCGGCCCATCTGTCAAAACCGGGCGATCAAACCGCTCCCTTGCCCGGCCTTTCGGGAAATGAATATGGGCGACTGGGATGGGAAATCCTGGGAAGAGATCAAGAAGAAAAACCCGGAACTATCCCCCTTCTTTTTTTATAATCTGAAGACCTTTCAATTCCCGGGAGGGGAAACCTGGTCGCAATTTCGTGGCCGGGTCTTGCAGGGACTAAAAAGGCTGCTTCAGGAAAATCAGGGGAAGAATATCCTGCTGGCGGCCCATGCCGGAGTCAATCGAATTATCCTGGCCCAGACCTTGGGGCTGCCTTTTAAAAACATGTTTTTTATGGATCAGGGCTATGCCTGTTTGAATATCATTGAAACCTATGGGAGGGTCTCCAAGGTTATCTTGATGAATGGTATTTTTTATAAGTGACGGGTGACGAGTGACGGGTGGCGAGTTATCTGCACCCGGCAAGGCGCAACCCGTAGCCCGTAACAGAATTTAACCCTTGTCGTGTTCCAGGAAGTCTGGTCAAACCAGCACTGCCCCGCAACTGTAGACGGAACGAAATCCCAGCAGGCCACTGTCCCGCTGTAAGGGGATGGGAAGGCGAGGAAAGTAGGCGGCCGTCAGTCAGGATACTGGACCGACAAAATAAACCAACCTCTTTCGAGGGAAAGGAGCAAGCAATGAGACGAAGTTGTTGTGGGTTGTTGGCGGCAGGGATGTGGGTGTTTGGAACCATGGGCAGTTGGGCCGAGGCGCCTCCTGTTCAGATGGAGGAGGTGGTGGTCACCGGAACCCGGACCAAGGAAGAGATCAAAAATATTCCCAATGCCGTGATGGTGATCGCAGCCCCGGAGATCGAAGCCTCTTCGGCCAAAAATGTCGGGGAATTGCTTAAAGAAAAGACGGTCATCGATGTGACCGGGTATGGAGCCCTGGGATCTGTTCAGTCGGTCAGTATCCGGGGCTCAAGTTCTTCGCAGGTCCTGGTCATGATCGATAATCGGCCGGTTAATTCCGTAACCCTTGGTTCTGCGGATTTAAGTGAAATTCCACTTGACAATGTTGACCGGATTGAAATTGTTAAAGGTCCCACTTCCCATCTTTATGGGGCCAATGCCATGGGCGGTGTTATTAATATCATTACAAAAAATCCGCCGGCCAGGCCCACTTTTAAGGCCGGTGTTTCCTATGGGACATTTAATACCCAGACCTACTCGGCCTCACACGGGCAGACCCTGGGCCGTTTCGGATATCTGCTGACGGCCGGGACCAAATCCTCCGACGGACCTCGGGATAACTCCAAGTATGAGGGTAAGGATTTTTCCTCCAAGTTGACCTATCAACTCTTGGACCGCCTGTCGTTGAGCCTGCTGACCACGGTCACCCAGGATGGCTTAGGCGTCCCCGGCCCCAAACCGGCGGTCGGCACCCGGCCGCCCTTTGGGAACAGCCAGGTGACCAGTCTCTTTGACCATCAGGATGATAACCTGTTTAACAATACGCTAAGATTACAATGGGAGCCGACTGATAACCTCCAGATCCATTGGCAGGGTTTTCAGGATTTTCGGGAACTTTTTTACAAGCAGCGTTATTTGGGGGTTTTCTCACCCATTGAAGAACAGGATGTCTACCGGGCCAATATTTACGGCACCACCCTGGATGCCGGATGGACCATTAATAAAGACCATAAATTGACGATTGGGACGGATTTTAGAAAAGAAGACCTGGAAGGGGAACTGAACGTAAAAGACTTGAGTACGGCAGTGAATACAAAAACCCGTTGGCTGCCGGACAATACCATTTGGGGCCTCTTCGCCCAGGAACACTGGCAGGTCCTGTCCCAGCTTCGGTTGATAGGGGCCCTTCGTTACGATAATACCGATCGATACGGTTCGGAAATAAGTCCGGACCTTGGGCTGATCTATTCGCCTCTGGAGCGGACCAATGTCAAGCTGCATTATGGCCGGGCCTTTCGACCCCCGACCTTCAATGATCTGTTCTGGCCAGGTGGTGGGAATACCAGACTCTCTCCCGAGAAGGGCACCAGCTATGAAGTTACGGTCGATCAGACCCTGAAGGATAAAAGCGTGTCTCTCACTATGAGCCTTTTTCGCTGGGAGGTTAAGGATAAGATCCAATGGATCCCGGATGCCAACGGCAACTGGCAGCCGCAGAATGTCAATGAACAAAATACCTGGGGTGGGGAAGTGGGAATCCAGTGGAATCCGATAAAAGAACTCTCCTTGTCCCTGGGGTATACCTATCTGGATTCGAACCAGAAAAATCAGGAATTAAAAGACGCCTTGACCAACGGGACTGAAATAGTTGAGCGGAAGGCCGCTTTTGTCCCTCAACATCAAGCCAGGATTTCAATTAGTTATCAGACTTGCTGGAAAACACGGCTTAACTTGTTAGGGCGGGTCTTAGGGGACCGGAAGT
>JAZDOU010000148.1:0-13147 GCA_043798385.1 Pseudomonadota bacterium | reverse complement strand
TAGAGGATGATTACTCCAGGGACGTCCTTTTAATTTAGCGATCGATCGTCCCAGGGCACGGACCCGATAGCCGGCCTGTAAGAGCTTGGGAACCAGACGACCACCCACATAGCCAGTAGCACCGGTTACCAAGACAGGTTGTGCGGTCATGATTTCTTTCGTTATCGGTTTAGTCTCCATTAAGAACCTGTTTAATCGAAAAACAAAACTTATACCATCCATTCTATCATAATCGCTCTATTTGTATCTCGTGAAAATGGAGGCCGGATAAAATCGTTTTGTTCTCTTCCAGAAAATCGAAAGCCAGGTAGATTTAAAAAAAACCGGTTCGTGGCCCCGAAGCGTGGGTGGTTTAAACTCCTTTTATTAAGAACAATAAGGCGTAAACAGGTTTATCCATGGACCGATTGTTGTTTAAGTGGGCGAAAATCTTTAAAAATTTACTTCGGTCATGAGAATACAGTTGAATAACTTATGGAAATTTCATACTATGTAAAAAATTGTCCCTAATAAAGAGAGCCATTTCTTGAATTCCAAAACAGAAAAAATTGCTCAGCTAAAAGCATTTTTTAAGACCCAGAAGCTAACCGCCCTGGCCACCCAGGAACAGGATCATCCTTACCTCAGCCTGATGGCTTTTGCCCTGACTGATGATCTTAATTATATGATTATAGCCACGAAACGTGGGACAAGAAAATATTCCAATATGGTCATAACTCCTGGAGTGGCTTTCCTGATCGACAACCGGTTGAATCAAAGGCAGGACTTTCAAGATACTTTGGCCGTAACCGGGATTGGAAGGGCTGAGGAAACTCAGGGCGCTGAAAAGGAGTCATTGTTAGATCTGTTTCTAAGGCACCAGCCGGAGTTAGGGACTTTTGTTAGGTCTCCTGAATGTGCCTTAATTAAAATAACAATCAGCCAATACTTTATCATCAGCCGGTTTCAAGAGGTAGACGAGTTAGAGATGCCATAGATGGGTTTACAGAAAGAAAAAACCTTGTTATTATCAGTGCGTGGTGTCACGCCCCTCGGCGGGGCATGACCGCTTAAAAAAGAATTCTAACCTCACAGGAGAACCCCTTACCTATATGAGCGCAGAAAGCTTAAAAATTGTCGGGATACGATTTCAAAGTTCAGGTCCGGTTTATGACTTTGATTGCGGCCACTTTGTCTTAAAGTGCGGCGACCTGGTTATTGTCAAGACCGAACAGGGGACGGGCTTGGGTAAAGTAGTCCGAGGTCCCCAGAAAGTGGACAATATTGAGGAAAGAAGGGAAATAAAAAAGATATTCCGGCTGGCCAACGAAGTCGATATGGGTCAGCACCAGAGGGTCCAAGAGAAGGAAAAGGAGGCTTTTTCCTATTGTTTAGAACGTATCCGGGAGAGAAATCTGGTTATGAAATTGGTGAAGGTGGAATGGTTTTTTGACGGCAGTAAGGTCATCTTTTATTTTACAGCCGACGGCCGGATTGATTTTCGGGAGTTGGTCAAAGACCTGGTCCATCGCTTTCATACCCGGATTGAAATGCGCCAGATCGGGGTTCGAAATGAGGCCAAGATGCTGGGGGGTCTGGGCCATTGCGGGCGGGGGGTTTGTTGTTCCACCTTTCTACCCGACTTTGCCACGGTCTCGGTCAAGATGGCCAAAGAGCAGAATCTGCCCTTAAACCCGACAAAAATTTCCGGCCTCTGCGGCCGCTTGATGTGCTGCCTGACCTATGAATATGAAACCTACCTGGAATTAAAAAAAGATTTTCCCAGGTGCGGGAAGACCATTATGAGTCCTTTGGGGCCGGTTAAAGTCCTAAGGCAAAATGTAATGGAAGGAACCGTTGTGGTTGAAACCCAGGAGAGAGAGGAAAAAGTCCTCAAGGTGGAGGAATTGTTCCCCAAGATGGGACAGGATAAAAAAGAAAAGGAATAGATTCTCGTGTCCAAAACGTTTTATGTGACCACCCCGATTTATTACGTCAATGCCGAACCACACATCGGCCATGCCTATAGCACCATTGCGGCCGACATGTTGAACCGTTTTTATCAATGTCTTGGATATACCTGCCGGTTCCAGACGGGTACCGACGAGCATGGAGAGAAGGTCGTCCAGGCCGCTCAAAAAGAGGGACTGGAGCCGAAACCGTATGCCGATCGAATCAGCCGACATTTTCGCCAAACCTGGCCTGAATTAACGATTCATCCCGATCGTTTTATCCGGACCACCGATGCGGAACATATCCGGGTGGTAACCTATATATTGAATAAGGTTTATGAGGCCGGAGACATCTACTTCAGCGAATATGAAGGCCAGTACTGCCTGGGCTGCGAACGTTTCTATACCGAACGGGAACTGGTGGAGGGCCTGTGTCCCGACCATCAAGCCAAACCCACCCTGGTTAAAGAAGCTAATTATTTCTTCAGGATGAGCGCCTATCAGGACTGGCTGATCGATCATATTAAAAAGCATCCTGATTTTATTCGCCCGGAACGATACCGGAATGAGGCCCTATCGTTTTTAAGCGAACCCCTGGAAGATCTATGTATTTCCAGGCCTAAATCCCGGTTGACCTGGGGGATCCCCCTGCCTTTTGATGATCAGTATGTGACCTATGTCTGGTTTGACGCCCTGATCAATTATGTCTCCGGCCTGGACTTCCCGAATGGGAGCCTTTTCTCTCAATTCTGGCCCTCCGCCCAACATATTATTGCCAAAGATATCTTAAAGCCTCATGGGATCTACTGGCCCATCATGCTCAAGGCGGCCGGAATTCCGCCCTATCAACATTTGAATGTCCATGGATATTGGAATATCGACCAGGCCAAAATTTCCAAAACCTTGGGCAATGTGATCCGGCCGAAGGTTTTAATCGATCGCTTCGGGACCGATGCGGTGCGCTATTTCTTCTTGCGTGAAATGGTTTTTGGTCTGGATGCCCATTTCAGTGAAGAGGCCATGATCCAGCGGATCAATGCCGACCTGGCCAATAACTTGGGGAATTGTTTCAGTCGCAGCCTGACCATGATCGAAAAATATTGTCAGGGGACGGTTCCCAAACCGGAAGAGGTGGGGCCGGAAGAAGAAGGCTTGAAGGCTTATTCCCTTCAAGTCCGGGAAACCCTCCAGCAGGAGGTGGAGAAGCTCGCTTTTCATAAGGCCTTGATGGCCTTGTGGGAGTTGGTTGACGAGGTTAATAAATATATTGACACCCAGGCCCCTTGGGCCCTGGCCAAAGACCCGGAGAAAAAGCCCCGGCTGATGACGGTCTTGTACACCTTAGCCGAAACCTTACGTCAGATTGCCCTGCTGCTCTTTCCTTTTATGCCCCGAACTTCAGCCCTGATGAGCCGGCAATTAGGGATCAAAGACCGGGAAGAGATCCCTGACTGGACCAAGGAGATGACCTGGGGAGGCTTTGTCTCCGGGACGTCCATTCAGAAAGGCCCGGCCCTGTTCCCCCGGATAGAAACCGAAAAGACCAAGACCCCGCCGGCACCCAAAAGCCCAGAGCCGGCTCCTGCTTCTCCGGTCTTATCTTGGGAAGAATTTCAAAGATTGGATTTGAGAGTGGCTAAGGTCCTTTCCGCAGAAAGGGTTCCCAAATCCAAAAAACTTCTAAAAGTTGAAGTCGATCTGGGGGAGAAAAGGACCCTGGTGGCCGGTATCGGGGAGGACTACACCCCGGAGGAACTTATCGGTAAAGAAATCGTGGTAGTTTCCAATCTTATGCCCACCAAGCTTATGGGGGTGGAATCCCAGGCCATGCTCCTGGCGGCCAGGGATGAAAAGGGATTAAAGCTGATTGTCCCGGAAGGGGAAATCCTTCCCGGGACCAGGGTAAAATAATTTGTCATGGGAAGAAGAAGTTTCCACCTGTATAAAATGCGGTAGCTGCCTTTCCGTTTGCCCGATCTATCTGGAAACGGGTCAGGAAACCCTGGTAGCCCGGGGGAAACTGGCCCTCCTGGCCGCAAATTTCTCCAACCTTCTGTCGGCGGATCGCCAACTCTATGAACTGCTAAGCAACTGTCTGCTCTGCGGGGCCTGCGCTGAAAATTGTGCCGGCGGTGTGAGGGCCGATGACCTGATTCAAAAAGGCCGTAGCCTGTTGATGGGAAAGGCCGGCCCGGGTTTTTGGAAAAAATTATTGGCCCGGGAAATATTGCCCTTTCCGGAACGGTTAAAAATCCTGGAGAAAGGGCAGAAGCTGTTATTTAAGAAAATCCCCGAGGAACGGGGACTTAAACTGCGTTTTTCCTCAGACCCGCGCACCTGGCCGGCCCTGACCCAGCCTTTTTTCCTGGATCGAAAAGACCTTCCTGCCCCTCCTCCGGAAGCCTCATCCCGTTTGATCGGTTTTTTTGTGGGCTGTTCCACCAACTATCTTTATCCGGAAGTGGGGGAGGCCACTTTAAAACTCCTTCGCCCCATGGGGAATATCATTTTACCCAGGCAGCAGACCTGTTGCGGTCTTCCGGCCTTCGCTTTGGGCGATATGAAAACAGCCCGGGACCTGGCCCGGAGAAATGTCCTGGCTTTTAGTGAAGACCGCCTGGAGGCCATCGCGGTGGCCTGTTCTTCCTGTGCCAGCCACATTAAAACGGCTTATCAAGAACTGCTGGCTGAAGAGACGGCGCTTGAGCCCAAAGTTCAAACCTTCATTCGGAAGGTTGAAGAATTGAGCCGATTTATTTCGAAACGAGATCTAACTCTTGCCCCTATCACCTCCCCCCAAATCGTCGCCTTTCATGACCCTTGTCATGCCAAACGTAAGTTAAAGATCGCTAATGAACCCCGGGAGCTTTTGCGTTCCCGTCCAGGCCTGTCCCTGGTAGAATTGAAAGGCAACCGCTGCTGCGGTCATGGGGGGCTGTTCAATCTCAGCCATCCCGAGATCTCTCAAAAGATCCTGGAACATCCCTTAACGGATCTGGATCATTCCGGGGCCGAGGTGCTGGTCACGTCCTGTATGGCCTGTTTGATGCAATTTAAACTGGGGGTTCAGCGAACGGGGAGAAAAGTGAAGATCAAGCATTGGGCGGAGTTGATGGTTTGAGAAGCTCTACTTTTTCATTTTCCCTTGACGCTCCCCATCTTGCGAATCCACATCTCCCTGAGAATACGGGTTAGTTGCCATTGCTTATAAGTTCCTCTATTTCTTTGTGGAACATTTTAAACAACTCCCTGGTAATAATTATTTTCTGAATATTGGATGTCCCCTCCAGGTATTCCATACCCCGGGCGTCGGCAGCCAATTGGTTGATCAAATCGCTTTTTAGATACCCTCTTCCGCCCATCAATATCAAGGCTCGGGCGGCCACATCCATAACCATCTGAGAGGCGAATAGTTTGGCTTGTGAGGAGCTTATCCTGTAATAAGGACTGCCGATCTGTGATAGAGCGTGTAAACAAAGCCCTCGGGCCGCATTAATTCTGGTGTGCATGTCGGCGATCTGGAAACCGATGTCCTGACTGCTGGTCAGGGGATGGTCGAATTGTTTTCTCCGAAGGGCATAGTGATAGAGTTCGCGGAAAATCCGGTAAGCCAATCCGCAACAGATGGCGGCAATAAAAATTCTTCCCTGGTCGATGACATCGAGGGTTAGAAGGAGCCCCGTTCCTTCTTCTCCGACTCGATTTTCCGCAGGCACCAAGGCATTTTTAAAAATAAGTCGCCCGATAGGCAGGGCTTTCAAGCCGTCTTTTTCAGGTAGCCCTTTTATTGAAAACCCCGGTGTGTGATTCTCGACAATAAATACACTTAAAGAACGTGGACTTTTGGTGCCTTTGGTGTTGACCAGGATGGTATATATATCAGCCAATCCACTGTTAGAGATAAATATTTTTTCGCCATTGAAACGATAGTGATGATCAATGGATTTCGCCATCAGGCCGATAGCACTGGCATCAGAACCGGCTTTTTCCTCCGTCATGGCAATAGCCCCTAACTGTCCCTTGGCCATCCTTGGCAGGTATTTATTCTTTTGATCTTCATTTCCCCGGAGTACAATGTCAATCGCCCGGCCATGGGAAACAAAAATAATGCCGATACCCGGAGAAGTGTAGCCTAAGAGTTCCATAAGGCAGTACATGTCTCCCTTGGAGGTTTTTCGACCTCCATATTCAGGGGGCACAAATAGTTCGAGAATGTGCGCCTCTTTAAAAGCCGCAATGATCTGATCCCACTCCTTTGGGAATACCGCCTGGTTGTTTTCTATCTTTGCTTCTAAAAAAGAATAGTTAGGGAAGACCATTTCTTTCAGGATAGTGAGGAGGTCGTTCAAATATTCTTTTTTCTTCCAACCTGGTTGAAATGAATCAAGAATGCTCAGGAGATTTTCCATAAGGCTCACTTGACAGAGAGGTTGAAGATATTTTTGCTTAACAAATAAAATTAGCCTAACCTGATCGTCCTGCCGGTCGACAGGTTCATTTATTGAATGGTCGCCTTCCGGTCACGATCAGGTTGGAACCGATTTCCTTTTGAATGGTATGAATATAGAATTAAGAGGAAAGGAGAGTCAAGAGAAATAGAAAAGAAGGAACAGGGGTGGGCTATGGGGGTTAAAGAGGTTTAGTGGAGGATAGAAGGACTTTCTTGAGCCGACAAAAACCAATTTTCCTTTTGACGAAGTTCCCGGGAAACGGTACTATAGGGTCTCTGTCAAAGGCGACACCAGCCATCCGAAACAGCAACATTTTTTCTGGGCGGTTGTCCCGGGATCGAACAATCACCCGGGTCCCATCGGGGGGATAGGTCAGCCGTTCTGGGGAAAATGAGGCCGAATGATATAGACGACCAGGGTTACAAAGGAGGGAAGCATGGAAGACGATAGGAAGAAGGGGTACGTTCCGACAAGCACCACAGGCACCAGGAGGATTAATTTGGCCTTAATCGCTTCCGGTTCCGGGACGGATGCCAACTCCATTATGGAAGCCTGGGAAGCGGGATGTCTCCCGGAGATTAACCCCCCCTTGCTGATCAGTACCAAAAAAGGTGCCGGTTGCCTGGAAAAAGCGGAGAGTCGTGGTTTACAGGCTGCTGTGGTCGACTACAAGGAATGCCTTGACCTGGACCATTTTAATGCTGAACTAAACAAAAGGTTGAAACAGGCCGGAACGGAGCTGATTTTTCTGGTCGGCTGTGTCCATAAAGTCTATCCGATTGAGGGGATTGATAGTTGCAATATTCACCCTGCCGATCCGGCCAAACATGGCGGGGACAAGATGTATGGCCTGGCCGTGCATCAACATGTCCTGGAGGAGATCAAAGACCAAATCTATCGCGGCAAGAAAAAATATTCCGATAAATTTTATACCTATCCGACAGTCCATGAAGCCAGTAATGATTATGACGGCGGGGACATGCTTTTACGGCAAGCGGTATTGATACCCGATTCAATCGTCAGGGACTATTGTGATGGGCTCAAGGATCCAAGACAAGTGGCCAAAGAGTTGCAGGCAGTCGTCTTGCCTTTTGAATGGCTGATGCTGCCGGCGGCGGTCAGAATGGCGGCCAGGCGAATTTTGGAACGGTGAGGTAAGAGACGATTTGTTCTCCGTTTACCGCCTGGTTTTCTGTTGGCTACCCGTTGCCAATCATTTTATAGATATTTTCTATAGGAATCCCTTCCAGACAACAACCCAAGGCGCCATTGAATTGCGGTTCTTTGGGTACGATGACGGGTCGCCCGGAGCGGCGGGAAAGCAGGGTTACGACCCCTTTATTTAAAGCTATTCCGCCGCAGAGAACCAGGGGTAACGGCGGGTAGCGCCTGATCATCTGGATAATCTGTCTGGCAATGGAATCATTGATCCCGGCGCAGATTTGTTTTACCGGCACCTGCTCCATGAGATAGCCGAGAATTTCGGTCTCCCCAAAAATGGCGCAGGTGTTGTTGATCGCCACCGGATCTTCGACTTCCCTGGAAAGCTTTTTTACGCTCCTATTCAGCAGCCGGGCCATATTTTCCAGATAGCGGCCTGTCCCGGCCGCACACTTGTCGTTGGTCTGAAAATCCAGCACCTTTTTCCCCTGGACCAACAGGACCTTGCTGTCCTGACCGCCCATTTCCACCAGGATAAACTCTTCCAGGCCGGTTTGGAAACAGGCCCCGCGAAAATGGGCCCGGATCTCGGTAATGGCCTTTATCTTTTTTCCCATCAGGTGTTTACCATAGCCGGTTACCACCAAGGATTTTTCGGGTTTCAACCCTAAATCAGCCAGGGCCAAAGAGTGACGTCCCCCTCCCCTCGCCGTTCTTAGGCGGTGAGTCAAGAATTGGACCGTATCCAGACGGATTTTAGTAAATTTTTTAAAATCTCCGGTCTGAACGATCTTGACAAAGCGGCTTCCCAGGTCAATTCCTATGGGCATTTAGCTTCCTTTCCTATGGGCATTTAGCTTCCTTTTACAGGTTGCTGAAAAAGGCCCATCTATCCCGCCATCGGCGGGATTGCCCTCACCCTTTGTCATTGCGACGTATTTTTATATACGCCTCATTCCTCAGGATTTCGAGCGCCTTGTAGTCGGTCGGCCGTTCGACTTTGTCGAACCAAAAGAAGGCATCCATTCGGATGCCGTATGCCGACCTTATAAAAAGCCTCTTTGGAGGCCGGCTGGACCTTTTTGAGCAACCTGTAACTAAAGTTTTTTATTTCCTCAGGCAGTCCACGAAGGCCTCCAGGCGAAACTTGGTACGGTTATCGATAGGTCTTGGTTTATCCCCTTCCAGGGTCAGGATGGGGAGGGGCAGATGCTTGCGGATCAGGAGGTCCTGAACCTGCCGGAAACAAAAGGTCTGGGTATAGTGGATCAGCCCGTCCAGCTTTCGTTCTTCAATCGCTGCTCCGATATCTTTAATCCGCCCGAAGATATCATAGGGGTAGGTATAGGTCAGGTATTGGCTGATCAGATCCCTTCCAAATTTTGGCATACTGAACTGGCGCTGGATTTCATTGAATACTACCCGGCCCCCCAAGGTTTCAATAAATTCATACAACCCGGATTGGATTGGCGGGATGCCGATGAATCCCAGACGCACCGTTTCGGGGATTTTTGTCCGGTGCGGCAATGACTCTAAAAAAGCAGCCAAGTCTTCTTCATACTGTTCCAGATTTCCCTGGAAATCAGAACTGTTCACCAGGAAGAGATGGTTTTCCCAGCCATGGACTCGGTTGCCTTGCCAGGTCTCCCGGTCCAGCCGGGCCAATTGTCGGCGGATAGGCCCCAGCTTTTTTTTAATCCGGTTTACTTTTGACCAGGATACCCCGAAGGTTCCCATCAATTCCTCAATGCTTTTCCGGAGGAGATCTGGATCCCGGTCATAGGGATAGTTGAAGTGAAGGACCTCAATCCCCTGATGGTCCAGGATCTCGGTCAAGGCCTGGGTATTACTGCAATCGCCTTGAGTAACGGCAATGATCGTTTTGATATCCGGCCGATAGTGGAGGGCAGTATAAATACCTTTGATCCAACTGCACAGGGTTCGGGGGAAACCTCTTTCTTCAGCTTCTTCCACCCAGGTCATGGCCTGGGGAGAAGTGATAAAGACATTATTCAAATCCACCGGGACGCAGCCGGCAGCAAAAAGGATTTCCATCGGGATGGTGGAAGTGATACCAATAGTTTTTTCAGATAATTCAACTTGTTTTGACATGGAGCGGTTTTGGCTTGGTTTTGATAAACAAAGCCTCCTCTAAAAGATATCAACCCTCATGGGTATTCTTAATCATAAGAGCCGTTAGAGTCAATTAAGAAAGAGGGAATGAAGGCCCTTTGTCTTTTAGGGGCAAAAATTTAATTCCTGTTTTTTGTTGCAGTATTCTTTTTTACCTGCTACTTAATAGGATAAAATCTTATCTAAATTTTCTATAGAGCTTATATTTTATACTGACAACATCCTGTCAAAATAAAAGATAATAGTAAAGGCGACAGCCCGGACTCCGGAACCTTCTTTGAATAAACTCTGACTTTCTACTTGTCTATCAAATTCAATGAGTACCGATTACAAAATAACAAAAAAAACCTTAATTCTTCTACAACAAAGGGGGGCGCCGTCAATTCAGGACGTCCTGAAAAGACACGACCGGCAGGTAAACCTTTTGTTGGAAACAGAGGGGGCCATTTCTTGTGACCAAACGATTGGATTATTGGAAAAGGCCTTAGGGCAGGTAAAGAAATGTGAAGAGAATCAAACTGTTGATGGACTTGGGCCGGTTCAAGATAAAAGCCGGTTGGACCGGGAGTTCTTGTTCAAAACCTTTCATGAAATGCGCAATCCCCTGCAGGCCATTATGGGGTATGCCGACCTGGTCCTGCGAAAAACCAGGGATCAAATACCGGAAAAACATCAAGAGAACCTGGAGAAAGTCATTCAGAGTGCCGACCGGTTAAAAGAATTAGTGGATCGAATGGTGGCTTATTTTAGGGAGAAATGAACTGAACCTTCCGTATCAGTGCCAAACCTCCATGGTCGTGGGGGCGCGAGGCATGAAAAGGATTCAAGGGGGCAAGCCGCTCGGTCCGCTCGGCTCCGCCGAGCTTTCGAAGAGGCTCCCTTCTTGGGAGCCGATTGGCCGAGCTAAAGAAGAGGCATCCTCCGGATGCCAGCGTTCAAGTGAAAGGCATGGAAATTAAAACCCTTGAATCCTTGAACCCTATTTTCGAACTAAGCGCCCATGCCCGCCTGAGGCTGGCGCCACTAAGGATGACAATCGGTTCTTCCGAACCTTAAACCGTACACCTTGGACCTTGAACTGTTGTTTTCGTACTAATCAACTACTAGGGAGGGGCCGGAAACCATGCCAGAACCCTTTCAGATCCTGATTGTTGAAGATGATCCTTTGGAAGCCGATCTTTTAGGACAAGAGCTGGCCGATCAGGGATATAAGACCAGGTGGGCTGAAGACGGGGAAAAGGCCTTCCGGCTCATCCAGGAATCCCCGCCTGATCTGATCTTACTGGATGTTTGCCTGCCTAAAATGAATGGATTCGAGGTGGTGAAAAAAATCAAGGCCAGTCCTAAAAGTAGAACGATTCCCGTTATCATGGTAACGGCCCTGGCCGATATGAGTGAACAGGTCAAAGGACTGGATTCCGGTGCCGATGACTATATCACCAAGCCTTTTAAGACCTTTGAACTTTTAGCCCGGGTTCGGTCCATGCTGCGAATCCGGAAGATGTATCTGGACCTGACTTCCACCCGGGTTCAGTTGAAAGAATCCAGGGAAGAGTATGACCTGCTGAAAAAAGAGATCCAAGGGAAATATTCCTTTGAAAATATAATCGGCCGGAGTCCGGCACTACAAAAAGTCTTTTATTTAATGGAAAAGGCTATTGAAAGCCCGGTTACCGTGCTGATCCAGGGGGAAACGGGAACCGGCAAGGAACTGGTGGCCCGCTCTATTCATTACAATAGCTTTCGAAAAGACAAACCCTTTATCGTCCAGAATTGTGCCGCCTTGCCTGAAGGCCTTTTGGAGAGCGAACTATTCGGTCACAAGAAAGGGGCCTTTACCGGTGCGATAGCCGACAAGAAAGGGCTCTTTGAAATGGCCCACAAAGGGACCATCTTTTTGGATGAGGTGGGAGATACCCCCCCCTCGTTACAAACCAGGCTTTTAAGGGTCTTGCAGGAGGGAGAACTTCGTCGCGTTGGCGAAGTGAACCCGATCAAGGTGGATGTTCGGGTGATTGCCGCTACTCATCGGGATTTAAAGGCCGAGATTGAGGCAGGAAGGTTCAGGGAAGATCTTTATTATCGGATCCAGACTTTTCCCATCCCGTTACCTCCTTTGAGGGATCGAGCAGGAGATATTTCCTTACTGGCTGAATTTTTCTTAGCTAAATATTGCCGACATTTTGAAAAAGAATGTCTCTTCAGTCCGGAATGTTTAACCGTCTTGGAGAAGTATCCCTTCCCGGGAAACATACGGGAACTTGAAAATGAAATCACACGGGCCTTGACCCTGGCCCCGGCCCAGGGAAGGATAACCTCTGATCTTCTGTCCGATACTATTCGAAATATTTCCAATAAATCCCTTGACTTTAATAAGGGGACGGTGCAAGAAATGACTAATCGTTTAGAACAGGTCCTGGTTAAAGAAGCCTTAGAAGAGGCCGGGGGAAATCGAACCCGGGCGGCTCAAAAATTAGGATTGAGTCGCCGGGGGTTGCTTAATAAAATTAAACGATATGGTTTGGGATAAGATTGCCGGCAGCTAATGGCTAAGTGCTTGAGATGAAATATCCCTGTGCAGGAATTATATTGGCCGGCGGGTTGAACCGCCGGATGAATGGTCAAAACAAGGCCTTGCTTTCCGTGGGCGATCAATCTATTATGGGGAGGCAAATAGAGCTCTTTCAGGAATTGTTCGAACAGGTTATCGTGGTATCCAATCACCCCCTGGAATTAATCTCCTGGGACGTCACTATGGTCAGCGATCTGTACCCTGTTCGAAGTTCTTTAACCGGAATCCATAGCGGACTTTTCTATACCCGGCCGCCCCAGGCCTTTATTACGGCCTGTGACATGCCTTTTTTGAAAAAAGAGATGATCCTGGTCCTGCTCCAAGATCTCGACCCTAAAAGGGATATTATTGTCCCTATGACCAGTGAAGGCTTTCAGCCTCTCTGTGCAGTTTACTCCCGAAGGTGTTTACAGCCTATTGAAGAACAGTTGAACAAGGGAGAGATGAAAATTTCGACATTATTTTCCAAGGTGAAAGTAAAGAAAATCCCGGAGGATATTTTAAGGTCCGTCGATCCCGACCTGATTTCCTTTTTTAACATAAATACTCTGGAGGACCTGACCAATTCCCAAAAGCGTATCCCTGACAGGGGGGATTCCTAACAACACTCTCTGAAAAGATAAACCAATCCGGCTTCAACCCAAATCAGGAGGAGTGGTTGCTGGTAAAATCATCACCGAAGATAGAATCCAGATCACCCTCCCGGGGAGCAAGCCCTTTTTTACAAAGACAACTATCATGAATGAGCCTCAAAGGAACTATTACGAAGGAATACCAATATATATATTGGGAGATCATGGACTGGTCGAAGTCGAACGGCCTGTTGTCCAGGAAGTCCCGGTCACTATTTACTTAAACGATCATGAGATTGTCACCCTTCTTTGTCTGGGAGATCATCT
>JAZDOU010000116.1:0-9817 GCA_043798385.1 Pseudomonadota bacterium | reverse complement strand
AGAGATAGATATAGGTCGAATAGAGCAGCGGATCACCCAAGGTTAAAAAAGCACAATCCTTCCCTTCCAGGAGAAAGTCGGCAATCTTTTGGGCCGCCTTATCCCAGTGATCGGAAAGGGCCTTGGGGTCGGTGATCATGGGGAACATCAATTCCATAACGCGGGAATCACGTCCCAGGAAAGGACCGGCGATCTTCAAGGCCGCGCTGTCTCTTTCTTCCTTGGACTTGGGGACAAAGACCACCGGGCATCCGGAAAGGAGTTTGGCCCCCTTGACGGTCATCAATTCCGGGTCTCCAGGACCTACGCCGATACCATAGAGTTTTCCAAGTGTTTTCATAAAAGCCTTCTTTTGACAAACTCGCAAAAAGTCAGAGTTGATTCAAGAGACGTTCCGGGGGCTGAATTTCAATGGTTGTCCATCTTCCACTCTGAGGTTCTTTGCCGGGCCAAATTTTTAATTTTAGTCTATAGCAGGCCGATAAATAAGCCCGAAACAGGCCGGTCGGCTTAGCCGACCTAAGAAGAAGGCTTCCATTCGGAAGCCGAGGGCTGAATGCCCTACTGGAGTCAAGTTAGCCATTGGGCCGGGATAGGGCGATAAGTTGTCTTTTGGACAATCATTGAAATTCAGCCCCCGGAACGTCTGGGCCGGCAAATTTACTTTTTGCGAGATCATCTTATTTTAATCTTGACAATATCTTCAAAGTTAACAATATATAAACAAACTTTTTGTGAATATGAGGACCAAGGCATTGACAACCCCTAAAATAAAAAAAATAAAAGAGTCCGGCCAGTTTGATAACACTGGGCTGGTTCCTAAAAAGGTCTTTTTTACCAAGGGGATAGGAAGGCACAAGGCCAAGCTGCAATCCTTTGAATTGGCCTTACGAGATGCCGGGATCGAAAAATGCAACCTGGTATATGTTTCTTCTATTTTCCCTCCGAACTGCAAAATTATTCCCTTTGAAGAAGGGATCAAAGAACTTTTACCCGGACAGATTACCTTTTGTGTTTTGGCTAAAATCAGTTCCAATGAACCGGAAAGGCTGATGGGGGCTTCCATCGGTCTGGCTGTTCCGGCCGATGAATATCACTATGGATATTTATCCGAACATTCGGGGTTTGGGGAGAACGAAAAAGCAATGGGTGATTTTGCCGAAGATTTGGCCTCTACCATGTTGGCGACTACCTTGGGGATTGATTTTGACCCTCAAAAGGACTACGATGAACGGCGGGAAATCTATCGAATGAGCGGGAAGATCGTAGACACCTTTTCCACCACTTGTGTCACCAGGGGAGATGGCATCTGGACAACGGTTGTCGTAGCGGCTGTTTTTTTGCTCTGAGTGCTGCACCCTTAAAGGAAATTCCGGATCGGGATTTTCATCACAGCTTAATACGAAAATAGGATTTGAGTCTTGAACAACCTGTACCTATTTTCATGTTTGGTGGTGTCACGCCCCCGGGCGGGGCATGACCGCTTAATAGGAAGATCTTTTGCGAACCCTTAATTTTCTGGGATTGGATGAAACGGGCCTTTCTCCAGAAACGGCCGACGTCCTCATCCAACCCATTCCGTACGATTCAACCACCAGTTTCCAGCCGGGGACTCGTTTTGGTCCTGAGGCCATCCTTCAGGCCAGTAGCCAAGTTGAACATTGGGACGAGGAATTAGGCTGGGAACCGATGACTCATCATACCTGCCTGACCCTCTCCGATATTCCCAGAAATCATCATGGTCCGAAAGAGATGATCCGCGATATTTATGAACATCTCCGGCCTTATAGGGAACAAAAAAAACTGATTCTGGCCCTGGGAGGAGAACATACGATTGCCTTTCCCCTGGTTCAAGGGGTTAAAAAAAATTATCCCGACCTGGTCGTCCTGGTTCTGGATGCCCATGCGGATTTACGGGAGTCCTGGGAAGGCTCTTTATTTTCTCATGCCTGTACCTTGAAACGAATTGCTGAACTGGATGTCCCTGTCTTTCATTTAGGACTCCGAAGTTTGTCAAGAGACGAACAAGTCTTTTTGGACAGCCAGACCCAAATCCGGTCCTATTCCAGTCAAGAGATCCTTTTTCAAAACGGGATAGAGCGGTTTCGAAACGAACTGGCCGCTATGGGCAGCAGAAATTTTTATCTCAGCCTGGACATAGATGCCTTGGATCCCTCCCTGGTTCCCGGGACCGGAACCCCGGAGCCCGGGGGACTGGACTGGCATCATCTCCTGCGAACCCTAAGAATTATCGCCCACCAGGGCTTAATCCGCGGGATTGATATCTGCGAACTTATGCCTTTGCCTGGGTCTCGTCTATCGGAATTTGTGGTTGCAAAAATAATGTTCAAAATTCTCTCTTATCTATTTTTTTATTCGAAGAAAGAAAACCCCCATGTCTGATTTTAAAAGGCGGTCCTGGACTGATCTCCATGATGGATCTCTGGACGGACTGACCCCGCTTAAAAGTCTCGATATTAACAAGACCGCCGATTTTACTTCCTTGCTCACAGGCATGTCTCAAACGGCCTTTGGGGGCCGGGCCTTGGGCGAGGCCCAAGAAGTATGCCATACGATGTTCACAGACCCGGACTGTCTAAAGGTGGGGACCTTCTCCGGGGCCATGTCGGTGGCCAAGATGGGGCTTTTGATCTGTGATATGATTGACTGGGGCTGGCTGGATATCATCATCTCTACCGGGGCTTTAATGGCCCATGGCTTGATCGAATCGGTTGGCTTAACGCATTACAAACATTCCCCTTCTCATTCAGATACCGATTTATATGCCTTAGGGTATAACCGGATCTATGATACCCTGGAAATGGAAAAAAATTTGAATCATATAGAGGAAATCATCTCCCAGGTTTTAAACCGAATAGACCTGGAAAAGGCTCCCATTTCCTCTGAAATTTTTTGCTTGGAGGTCGGGAAATATTTATCTGAAATTACAGACCAACCCGGAATATTACGAAACGCCTACCTAAAAGGGATCCCGGTTTATATCCCGGCCTTTACCGATTCGGAGTTGGGATTGGATATGGCCACCTGGGGTGTCAAAAATATACTGAAATCAAAAAAGGCCACTAGTCCGGCTGAGGCTTTAAAAAAAATGGCCTTTAATTTCGACCCGTTTTTAGACCTTAGTTCCTATACCCAGCGGGTAATCCAGGCCTCCAAACTGGGGATTTTTACTATCGGGGGCGGTGTGCCAAGGAATTGGGCTCAACAGGTAGGTCCTTTTCTGGATATCCTCCAGTACCGTTTAAAGGCGGACCTTCCCTTAAAACGTTTTTCTTATGGGGTTCGCATCTGTCCAGAACCCGCCCATTGGGGCGGTCTAAGCGGGTGCACTTATTCCGAAGGGGTTTCTTGGGGTAAATTCGCCTCCCTTGAAGAAGGGGGCCGTTATGCAGAGGTTTTGTGTGATGCCACGATTGCCTGGCCTATTTTAATTGCCGGGGTTCGACAAAAGATCCTCCAGGAAGAGAAAGGATCTGAAAAATGAATAGAAAAAGGAAAACATTATTTTATTTCTTAAGTGCCTTATTGATTTTGGCCTATCTAGGTTTTGAAGTTTGGGGAATCGAACCAGAACCCATAGAAGGATCCATCACTCAACTTAATGAAAAACGGGGAACCATTACCATAAACGACCAAGTCCTGGATGCCTCGGATTTTGAACTATCCGACTTAAAAGTGGGTTCCTGGGTAATGGGGCAATTTATTAGAGAAAAAGGTAAATTAAGGCTTATTGACCTTGAAGTGATTAAGTAAAAATTCTCTTGACATGGGCATTTAGATGGCCTAATATTCTATGTTATACAAAAGCATGATCCAGCTATCTTCTTGAAAAAAGATAGTTTTTTGTTGTTAACTCTCATTTAGTCAGTTAAGCTATTTAAATTAAGTAAAGGAGGTGAGTCACAATGCGGAAATTAATTTCCTTGGTGCTCGTCGTAATGTTGTTTGTAGTTTTTTCATTTGCCATGGGCTGCAAGAAAAAGGAAGAGGCCCCGCCACCAGCCCCACCAGCGGCTGAACAAAAAGCTCCTGAGGCAGCTCCGGCTCCGCCTGCTGGAGGTGAGCAAAAGGCTCCTGAAGCCGCCCCGGCTCCGGCTCCAGAAAAAAAATAATTTCTTATCTTTTGGACTTTTTAGCAAAGGGACAGTTTTTGAAGTTAAAAACTGTCCCTTTTTTTTTTCTCTACCCTTTATGGGTTCAATTCTCCCCGGACACTGATCACCTTTTCTTCCAAGGGAATCTTTTTCCCTGAAGCCTCGAGGCCCTTCCTGACAATAAACGGCAGGCCGGCACAGCAGGGAACTTCCATAACCACGGTAGTGATGCTTTTGATATCGGCGGTTCTAAAAATATCGGCAAACTTCTGGATATATTCCTGGACATCATCGAATTTGGGACAGCCCATCATGACCACCTTGCCTTTTATGAAATCCTTGTGGAAATTGGGATAGGCCAGAGGAGTACAGTCAGCCACCACTAATAAATCGGCCCCTTTGAGGAAGGGGGCTGTTGGGGGCACCAGTTTGATCTGAACCGGCCAATGGCTGAGGGCGGAAGCCTGGCTACCTTGAAATCGGGGCTGATTGGCCTGCTGACAGGGGTCGGGTCGGCCAAAGGTCTGTAACTGGGTGGAGGGGCAGCCGCAGGGGAGAGAGGTCGGGACGGGTGCTTTTGGTTTTTCTGTTTTCTTTAAATGGTCTTCTACTGCGGTCTCGTCAAAATCATCGGCCTCCCGTTCTGTAATCTTGAGGGCATCATTGGGGCATTCCCTTAAACAGGCCCCCAAGCCATCACAATATTTCTCAGCCACCAATTGGGCCTTGCCGTCTATGATCTGGATAGCTCCTTCGGCGCAGGAAGGCACACACAACCCACAGCCATCGCAGAGGTCCGGGTCAATTTCAATAATCTTTCGCTTAATCTTCATTTCTTTCTCCTATTTTGATCAACCTGGGAATTTTTATTTTTTCATGATCCTATTTCAGCCTGGCACTTCTCTTCTTTCTTAGGACACCGGAGGCAGGAAAACCACCCGGGCCAACTTTCTGCCGCTGTCGGACAAAAAAGATTTTTCTATGATCTGCTCCAACCTCTCCGGCCTGGACGGTTTTTCTTTCTGGGTCTCTTCCAGGTTGACGATCAGGTCGGCATCATAGAGGGCCTTATAGTTGGTGGTTTCTTCCGTCCTGGGATGATGGTGATGGCTGACGATGTCGCAGACCTCTTCGATCAGTTTCTCACGGGCACCCAGTTTCATCAGGATCTCTCGGGCAATGGGCGGTCCTTCTTCTTCCTGATATCGGGCGGCGGTACTCTGGTATTTTCTTTCAGCCTCTTTGATGCCGATGTCGTGGAGATAAGCCGCCGGCAGGATAATGGCCAAATTGCCCTTTTCCTCCTTACCAATCTGTTCGGCATAGCGGGCTACTTTGGTGGCGTGGCCGATGCGTCGAAAATCCTTCCCGAAATAGCGTTTCATTTCAATGGCCACCCGGTCCTTTAGCAAATCCTCTTTCTGGGCTATGAGTTCCGGCGGCAGATCCCCCAGACATTGTTCGGCATATTGACAATAGGAGGCACAGCCAAAATCCATCTTAGGGTTCAGGTAGCGGTACCCGCATTTTTTACAACGGCGGGTGGTCTCGTCTTTAAAGAATTCCATCTCCTGCCCACACTGGGGGCAGTTGGCTTCAAAGATAGACCCGGGTTTCCAGTAGCGGCTGTCTTGACCTGGACATTTCATAACTAACTCCCTTTAAAGGGTTCAAGGTTTAAGGTTTAAGGTGCAAGGTGATGGAACTGATGCCTTTGTTCCAAGCCTTTCCTTGCACCTTGTGCCTTACACCTGGGTTTTACCCCAAAATCGCTTTTAGGTCCTCTTCCGGCGTAGTGATGGGCATGATGTTGAAATTTTTCACCAAGACATCGAGCACATTGGGTGTGATGAAAGCCGGCAGGGATGGACCCAGACGGATATCTTTAATCCCCAAGTACAATAAGGTTAACAAAATAGCCACGGCCTTCTGCTCATACCAGGACAGGATCATGGATAAGGGCAGGTCGTTAACGCCCACATTAAAGGCCTTGGCCAGGGCGACGGCAATCTGGACGGCGGAATAGGCATCGTTACACTGGCCGATATCCAATAGCCTGGGAATGCCGCCGATATCTCCCAAATCTTTTTCAAAGAAACGGAATTTCCCGCAGGCCAGGGTCAGGATGACACTATCCTTGGGGGCCATTTCCACAAATTTGGTATAGTAATTTCGTCCCGGTTTGGCCCCATCACAGCCGGCCACCAGGAAAAAATGGCGGATAGCCTTGCTTTTGACGGCCTCGATAATCTTGTCGGCCACGCCTAAAACCGCCTGGTGACCAAAACCGCAGGTTACCTGCCGCCCGTTGGAATCTTCAGTAAATCCAGGCAGGGACAAGGCCTTTTCAATCAAGGGGGCGAAATTTTTATCCTTGAGGTGGACAACCCCGGGCATGCCCACCAGCCCGGTGGTAAAGATATTCCCCTGATAGGATTCCTTTGGTTTCTGGATGCAATTGGTGGTCATCAGTATGGCCCCCGGGAAAGCGGCAAACTCTTTGAGCTGGTTAAACCAGGCCGTCCCGTAGTGACCATAAAAATGGGGATATTTTTTCAAACCCGGATAGCCGTGGGTGGGCAGCATTTCCCCGTGGGTATAAACATAAATCCCTTTGCCGGCGCTTTGTTTCAAGACCTCTTCCAGGTCCTTCAGGTCATGGCCGGAAACCAGGATGGCCTTGCCTTTTTTGGCCCCCAGAGGGACCGTGGTGGGAACCGGATGGCCGTAGGTGCCGGTATTGGCGGCATCGAGCAGTTCCATGGCCCGCAGGTTGATCTCTCCGCATTTTAAGACCAGACCGACCCAGTCGTTCAGGGTCAGGGCCTGGTTTAATGGTGCGGCCAGCCCTTCATGAACAAAGGCGTAAACCAGGTCGTCTTCCTGGCCCAATATTTTGGCATGATCGGCATAGGCACAGACCCCCTTGAGTCCGAAGGTTAAGGTCCATTGGAGGGCATGGATGTCTTTGTCTATGGTGGAATCGGAATGGATGCCTACCCCTTCGCCCTGACGAACCAACCCTTCCAGGGTAGACTCGGGTTTGAAGACGGCCGGACCTTCCGAAAAATCCGCCTTTCCTCCGGCGCTTTTGACCTTTCCCTTCAGGTCTTCTCTAAGTTCCACGGTCCGCTGGATCCATTTAACAAAACGATCCGGATCAAAATCTACATTGGTTAAGGTTGAAAAGGTGGCTTCACAGGTAAAGATATTGACCGCTCGATCGCTTATCCCGACCTTTCTTCCTTCCACAGCAATCCGAGAGAGGCCTCGTAAGGCATAAATCAACAGATCCTGCAGGGCCGCCACATCGGGTTGTTTGCCGCATACCCCTATTTTGGTACATCCTTCCCCTTTGGCGGTTTGTTCACATTGGTAACAAAACATAACGTTCTCCTTTCTACTCTTGAACTAATGAATTTGATTGGTTTAAGTAACCCTGAGGTAACCTTGTTGGATCTTACAATACTCGATAAGCCCGGCTTCACCATTGACTTAAGTCAATAAAAAAAGATTTTTTTAGAGGTTAAAGAGTCGATTAATACCCGGGAGGGATCTACTTATTTGTAAAAGTTTTGCAGGCTGCAGATCCAAGATGGCCAGGGTTAGGCTGTCTTCATATATCCCGCCTTGGTTGGGACCTCCCGGACTTTCCCTGTCTGCGTGCCGTGCCCGGGCCGTTGCGCGGCAGGCAGACGCACAGGCAGGCCGAAGGGCTTACGCCCCGAAGGGTAAAAAACAGGCGAAGTGCATGCAAGTGGTATCATCCTCACCCCAGGCCGGGGCTTATTCGCCCTCGGCCGGTTGATGGACTTTTTACGAGTCTCTCAAGTCTAAAGTCTTATTGTAAAGCAAACAATTAGGGAATTAAACAAGATTTTTTTGTCAGGAACAAGCCACAAACCCTCTCTTTTGGCGCGGAAAGGGTGATTGCCCGGATTTCTCATCGCAGGCCATGCTGCCAATGACCCTGTTACCCTGCCGGCCTGCATGGCGATAGCAAAACATTTGATTATGACGTAATTTTGATGGTCTCGTAAAAAATCGTCATTCCCGCGCAGGCGGGAATCCAGACTATCAGTAACCAATTAAAAACACGTGGATTCTAGCTCCACGATCAGGTCGAGAACAAGTGTCACGCCTCACTCCTTAGGATTTCTTTACGTCCAGAGGAACGCTCAGTCCCACCCTTTCAGGGTATGTCCCGGTTTGAGCGCCTTGTCCCGCCTTTGGCGGGAGATCTTTTTACGGTGCCGACCTTTTGATGATTTTTTACAAGTTCATCAGTTCCCCCAGCGCAGCGCCCCCAAGATCCTCTAAATTTTTTCAACGTTGAACGTTGAACATTGAACTTCAAATTCTATCTCGCCGAACGTTTAACGACCGACAAAGTTTTTTTCTCTTTTTCGCTTGACGGAATGGAGAAATTTGACTATACTGTTATCATATTTCATCGAAAAATGACGACAAGGTATCCATAAATGATAAACAGGATTCTTAAAGATCCGGAGCTCAGTTTCTTTCTCTTGGGACCGCGAGGCACCGGGAAGAGCAACTGGCTTCGGGCCACCTTTCCTAAGGCCCATTGGATAGACCTGCTCTCCGAAGAAACCTATCAACGGTTGCTGGCTCAACCGGGACTTTTTGCAAATGAACTTCGCGCCCTTCCCTCAGGAAAAATAGTGATCGTTGATGAAATACAGCGACTGCCCAATCTGCTCAATGAGGTGCATCGGTTCATTGAAGAACACCATCGCCGTTTCATTTTATGTGGATCAAGCGCCCGAAAACTGAAACGGGCCGGTGTCAATCTCCTGGCCGGACGTGTCTTGAGGCGTTTTATGCATCCTTTTATCCCCGAGGAATTAGGCCAAGGCTTCGATCTTGACCAGGCCCTTCAATTCGGGTTGCTGCCTATTGTCTGGGATTCTCCTCAAAAGACCGAAACCCTGGCCGCCTACACCCAGCTCTATCTAAAAGAAGAGATTCAGGCTGAGGCGCTGACTCGTAATCTGCCTGGATTTGCCCGTTTCCTGCCGGTGGCCGCCCTTTTTCACGGCCAAACTATCAACGTCACCAATATTGCCCGGGAGGCGGGGGTGGCTCGAACCACCGTGGCGGGATTTCTGCAGATTCTTGAAGACACACTGCTTTGTTTTCGGATTCCCGCCTATGAGGCAAAACTTCGTGTCAGGGAGCGCAAGTTGCCTAAATGGTATTGGTGCGATCCGGGACTCGTTCGGGCCATGAAGCGGGCCTCCGGTAAGGTAGCCATAGAGGAAAAGGGTCCCTTGTTCGAAGGATTGGTGGCCCAGTTGCTCCGAGCCTCCATGGAGTATTATGGTGTTGGTGAAGAATTGTATTATTGGGCTCCTTCTTCAAAGGCTGATACAGAAGTGGACTTTCTCCTGGTTAAGGGGAAAAAAATAGTCGCCGTGGAGGCCAAGTCGGGGAAAAACTTTTCGGAAAACTGGTGTAAAGGGCTTCGGGCCGTGGCCTCCCTCAAGGGTTTACAACGTCGCATTATCGTTTATCCTTCGGGGCCGAGTTTAAAAACCAAGGACGGGATCGAAGTCCTTCCTTTCGCCCGATTCGCAGAACAATTAACCCAAAATTTCCTTTAATAACCATACCTCCCCCTTGGCACCCTCACTCAAGTCCGCTCCGGCGGACACTCCTCAAGCTTCCCGTCCCTTGACATT
>JAZDOU010000076.1:0-3258 GCA_043798385.1 Pseudomonadota bacterium | reverse complement strand
AAGTGATTAATAACCCTGATTCCGGCGCTGATTCCGGCTTTCGCCGGAATGACTAATAGGAGCGTTCGGCGGCTTTTTGCGAAACCATCAATTTTGAATTATGATGTTATTTTTACCTTTCCTTCGACATTCAGCATTCATTATTCGATATTCGACATTTTCATGTTCCGTGGCGCCAGCCCCAGGTGGGCATGAGGGCTTAATATAGCCTCAAAACTCAAAGCTCAAAGATTTTATTCTTGCATCTTTAAACCTTGAGCTTCAGCCCTTTCATCCGCCGGACCATTTTCCCATAAGCCTTTATCTGGATATGCCGTCTGGACTCGTCCAGAATCCTGATGGTAATATCCAGCCGTTCTTCCGACAAATCCCTTATCCGCTCGGCCCATTCTATAACAGTAATTCCCGGGCCGTCAAAGTATTCCTCCAACCCGAGTTCATCGATTTCTTCCTCCAGATGAAGGCGGTAACAATCAATATGAAAAAGAGGGACTGGTCCCGGATACTCATTGATTAAAGAAAAAGAGGGACTGGCCACCAGTCCTTCTTCCACACCCAACCCTTTGGCCAGGCCACGAACCAGACAGGTCTTGCCGGCCCCTAATTCCCCATAGAGGGCCAGGATATCCCCGCTCCGGACCAGGGAGGCCAGTTTTCGACCCAGTTGTTCGGTGCTCTTTTCACCGGCAACCTCTTCTTCCAGGATGGTAAGCGCCAAAGCCCCGACCTCTCAATGAGCCAGGGAACGAACCAGGTCCTTTTTGCCGATTATCCCAACCAGGGTTCTCCCTTCCAGGACCGGGATGGAATGAATGTGGTTGTCGGCCATCAGGGTGGCGATTTCTTCGGTCGAGGTTTCGGGCCTGACGGTTTTGACCGGTGAAGACATGATGTCCCGGGCCAGCAACCCGATCATCCGTTTTAATTCCTTCTCAAATTTTTTTCCACTTTCCAAAAAAACGATATAGCCCATTAAATTAATCACCGTAGGCAAATGGAACTTTTTGGTTTGGTTGATTATATCGTTTTCACAGACAATCCCGACCATCTCTCTATTAGGGTTCAAAACAGGCACTCCGCTGATATGGTTATCCGTGAGTATTTGAGCCACTTCAGAGATGGGGGTGTACTCTTGAACAGTAATGACGTCAGGGGTCATGATGTCTTTGGCCTGGATCATTTATAAGCTCCTTAGAAGGGTTGAAGGATAAAAGAAAATAGCATAAAACATTTATTATTCGGCGTTCAGCGTTCGGTGTTCGTCGACGAACGACCAACACCGAACGACGAACGTTTTTGGGATGTTCACAGCTTCACTTCCCGGATCATCGGAAGGGCTTCTCTTTCCGGGTGATCCCAATAGCCCTTCCGGGCAATCAGGCTGGGGATTTTTTCCAATAATTCCGAAGCCAGTATCCCCTGGCCGCCGCGCTCCCCGGCCAGCCACACCCCGGCCTGACCATGGAGAAAGACCCCCAAACAGGCGGATTGTATCGGTGACAGGCCCTGGGATAAAAACCCGAGGATCAAACCGGTTAAAATATCGCCGCTCCCTCCGCTGGCCAAGACCGAATGAGCCACCGGATTCAGATAGACCGGTCCTCGAGGATCGGCGATTACGGTCCTGGCCCCTTTTAAGACTACCACCAGACCGCTGTTTCTGGAAAAGGAACGGGCCGTCTGGATGCGGTTGGCCTGGATCTCCTGAACCGGCTGTCCTGTCAATCGGGACATCTCCCCGGGATGGGGGGTTAGAATGGCACGGCCGCTCAGGGTAGGAAAGACCTCCGGGGATTCAGCCAGGATATTCAGCCCATCGGCATCGATAACCATTGGCAGGGTGATGGATTTTTTTAAAAGACTCACTACCAGGGCCTTAGTCCCTGCTGAGGTGGAAAGACCGGGTCCGATAGCCAATCCTTTTTTACCTTCCAGTAAGGCCACAATACGATCCAGGGCCTTAAGTCCTAAATGCCCCGGTTCCCCTTCCGGCAAAGGTTCGGTCATGGCCTCGGTCAACTTGATTTCCATGATAGGATTCAAGCTCTCCGGTATGCCTAAGGTCACCAAACCGGCCCCGGCCCTCAAGGCCCCCAGGCAGGTCAGGGCGGCCGCCCCGGTTTTTCCTTTAGATCCGGCCAGGACCAGTCCATGGCCATAAGTGCCTTTGTGGCCCTCGTGGTCCCTTTCCGGAAGCCAGGGGGACAGCAGCCCGGCCTCCAGTAACTCGGCCCGGTCCTCCGGAGCTGGCCAGAAGGCCGAGGGGAGGCCGATGTCGACTACAAAAAGCCGGCCCACAAAACGACACCCGGGAAACAGGATCTGGCCGACCTTCGGCAGACCGAAAGTAATCGTCAGATCGGCCTTAATACAAAGACCATGAGGTCGGCCACTGTCGGAAGACAGCCCGGAAGGGATGTCGACAGCCATGACCGGGATGGGTATTTTATTGATAAAAGCAATCAGGTTTCTGAAAAGGCCCTGGACTTCTTTTTCTATCCCGGTGCCCAACAGGGCATCAATCAAGAGGTCGGAATGGAAAACCTCCGGCTTAAGGGCCGAAAGGTTGGTTTCCTCGTTGAGTTCAACCAGGGGGATGTTTTGTTTTTCCGTCAGCAGGACTTGAAAGGCCGCATCGCCTTTCAGGCCGGTCTTCGGGCCGGTTAAGTAGATGGTTACCTTAAGACCCAGAGAATGGAAATAACGAGCCATGGCCAACCCATCTCCCCCGTTATTGCCTTTCCCACAGAAGACGGCTATGGACCGGGCCTGGGGATACTGACTGAGAATAACCTGGACCGCTCCCCGGGCGGCATTTTCCATCAGGACCAGACCCGGCAGACCGAATTCTTGAATGGTCTGCCGGTCCAGTTCTTTCATTTGTCGGGCGGTAGTCAGGATCATAATTAACTCCGGATTCAAGGGGAAAAGGGGTTTATAGTTTTTGAACGCTTGAATCCTCGAACCCTATCTTCGTATTATATTTCCAAGACAACGACGGCTATGGCCATTTCGGCTTCGTCGCTTAAGGTCAAAAAACTATTTTTAATCCCGGCCTGAAGACAGATTTCCCGGGCACGGCCATGAAGGATCAGTTCCGGTTTCCCGAAGGAATCAGAGGAGACCTCAATATCTTTCCAGCGCACTCCCTGACGCATCCCCAGGCCGATAGCCTTGGAGAAGGCCTCTTTGGCTGCGAAACGCATGGCCCAGTAGCGAGTCGGGTTGGGTCGGCCAAGGCAAAAAGTTTGCTCGTTT
>JAZDOU010000073.1:0-11053 GCA_043798385.1 Pseudomonadota bacterium | reverse complement strand
GTCTGGCCGTACTTCCGGCCAGTCTGGTAGGAGGATTTTTATGGGATCGCCTTGGTCCCCAGGCCACCTTCCTTTATGGCTCGGCTACCGCCTGGGTTGCGGCCTTTTTATTTCTCTTTTACCTTTTGGGCCGGAAGGTGCGAACAGGGTCACGATCAAGCCAAGCGGGCCTTTAACTTCAGGAAAGGGCCGCCGTCCGTCACCTTGACCCATTCCTTGTGGCCTTTGCCGCACATACCCAGGCCGCTGATCTCGACGGCATTGCCGACCATGGAGATGGACTGCAACAGATCCGGGACATAGCCGGTAATGATAACCGGCGTAAAGACCTGTCCGGTCAATTTCCCGTTTGTTATGGCCTCGGCGTAATACCCTTCCAACTGAATCCCCCACCCCTTAGGGTCTTCCATGCCGTTGGAGGGATGGTCCAGAAAAAACCCTTCTTCAATGGAGCCCACCATCTGTTCAACGGTCTGTTCTCCGGCTCCAAAATAGGTATTGGTCATTCGGGCATAGACCTTTCTCTCAAAAGATTCCCTTCGGCCGTTGGCTGAACGCGCCAACCCCAAACGCAGGGCCGAATTCAGATCGGTCAGACCTCGTTTCAGGATCCCTTTTTCGATGATTTTGGTTTCCCTGGACGGCTCTCCTTCATGATCAAAGAAAAAGGAGGCCGCCTGTCCGGGAAGGGCCGGAGAATCAACCATGTCCACCAAAGGGGAGGCCACCGGTTTACCCAGATAGTCCTCGCCCCGGGCCCTCTTTTTCAAAAACATGTCCGTTTCCATGCCGTGACCAAAGGCCTCGTGGGCGAAGATGCCGGCGAATTCCGGCGAAAAGACACACTCATAGCTGCCGGGGCGCAGGCGGGGGGCCCCCAGCAGTTTTCCGCAATCCCCCACCAACCGGTCTATTTTTTCCTCGGGAATAAAGGCCTTTTCATAGCCTCCCTGAAGGGCTTGCCCGGTATGGAGATGGACCGAACGATCCTCTCCCTTCATCACGATCATGGCCGCCATCTGGGTCCGCCTCAGATCCTGGAAAAGCACCTTGTGCCGGTTGACAAACAGTTCCCTGGTCCGCACATGGGCATACTGGCCGGCAGCCTGGACGATCCGATTATCCCTGTCGTGAAGCCGGTCTTTCAAGGTCCGGCAGGCCTCGATCTTGTCCTTCAACGGAATGGACTCAGGATACTTTTCAATTGAGACAAAATAGTCCTGTTCCATTTTGGGACCGGGATCGACAGAGGGTCCGTCATAGAAAATCCCCGCTTCCTTTCCCATTTCCCTAAGCCGGCGGGCGGCCCCTCTAAGCCCTTCTTCGGACAATTCCGAGCCGGCGGCTTCCAGAAAATAACGGCCGTTGAAGGCGGTCAGCACCACCCCGCGAACCGGATCCAGGAGTTCGGCCTGCTGCTGTCTGGTCTGAACAGCCAGGCGTTCGCCTAAGGTTTCCGTGGCCAGGAGCGAGGCATAGGGGAAAAGGCCTTCCAAGTCAAAAACGATATCTTGGGCAATGGATTTAAAATAATTCGAGCTGATCATGGGATTATCGTTGGCCTCTTTTCTCGTTATTGTTTTACGCTTATACCACAAGCGCCAGCCTTGAACCAGCCTTTTAAGCCGGTAATCAATTGAATCACAAGAGAAGGCTGCCCTTAAAAAGCTTCCCCAGATTCAAACGGTCAAAGACCAACCAATGGCCACCTTTTTCCGGTCTTTTGAGGTGATCTTTTGGTTCAACAACGAACAGAAACGATTCATAATAATCCCTCTGCCATTCGACCCAGCCGCAGAGACAACCCTTGACCCGTTGGTTTTGAAATAATTCAGAAACATACTCAACCCAAAACCCGGGATCGAATTGTTCAAAGATGAAGACGGTATTTTCACCTTTTATCTTATGGCGGATGGCGATCTCGCCGGCCATGATATTGGGGAGGGTGTAGACGAAAACGGACGGACTCGGAAAATAGTCTCCCCGATCGCGGATGGATTCCTGGTGTTTCTCATCCGACTCCCAAGAGGAACTGGCATTACCCAGAATGATCCCGATCTCTTCGCCGGGAGTATTCCGAAGAAACTCCGTGCCCTGAAGCAGGATCTCAGCGCTAAGAAAACAGAGTTGGCTCAAGTTGTCCATTTTGAAAAATTTCGGGTAGTTGATCTGATAGTGACGGTAGAGGGAACGAAAGAATGGTCCGACCGATCGCTCACTAAGTGTCAATTCAACGATTCCGTTGAGAATCACCCGGTGGTTTTTAATTTGTATGGAGCGGGTTATCCCTAAGGTCATAACGTCAAATTTTCCTAAAAACGAGGGCCCCGTTGCAGCCTCCGAAACCTGAGGCTATTTTCAAACAGGCCTTGACGTCTTTGGTGATATGATCGCTCAGGACATTGATTCGTTTTGATGTCCCGGCGTTTTTAAATCCCGCCGACCGGAATAAGCGTTTTTTCCTCATGGAAGCAATGGCCAGCGCTGATTCGATAATCCCGGCCGCACCGAGTGTGTGTCCGAAATACCCCTTGAAACTGTTGACCGGGACCGATTCCAGCCCTGCCCTGTTCAGGGCCCTGGCTTCCATCTCATCATTGTAATCGGTGGCCGTCCCATGGGCGGAGATGTAATCCAGGTCCCCGGGATCCAGGGCGGCTTCTTTTAACACCCGCCGGATGGCCAGATAAAGCCCTTCTCCGCTGCGGGAAGGCCCGGAGAGGTGATGGGCATCATTGCTGGAAGACCCGCCGGCCACGATGATTTTCTCCGGGATACCGACTAAGGAATGATCCCGGCTCAAGACGATTGTCCCGCAGCCTTCGCCAAGCGACAAACCGTCCCTGGCGGCATCAAACGGTTTACAGGGTCCGGGGCTGAGGGACTGAAACGACTTAAAGCCCGAGACCACGAATTCGGTCACCAGGTCGCCTCCGGTCGCAATGACGTGATCATAGCGGCCGGCTTGGATAAGCCGGGAACCAATCAGAATGGCTAGCAGACCGGAGATGCAGGCATTGGAAATGACCAGAGGTTTGTTCGGGTTATCAAAAAACGATTGCAGAACCTGGGCCAATTTCCACAAATAGAGGCGGGTCGGCTCAATGGCGGGATAGCGGTCTTTCTCCAATAGATCAATATTGCCTTTGGTGGTTGACAGGATGATCAGGGTCCGGGGGTCCCGAATAGCCACCCCGGAGCCTTTTAAGACCTCCGAGATCGACAGGAGGTGCATTTTTTCCAGACGGGTGAACCCCCCGGCCTGAAAACCTGGCCGGCCCTTAAAAAGACCTGGTCGGAAAAGATCCTCAAGTCGCCGGTTATCAACCAGGGAGAGCGCCGCAGGGGTGGGGGAAAGGATTCCATCCGGAGTCTGGCTGATGCCGATTCGATCGGCCTGTATGTGCTTGATCAGCCCGGCCGTGAAAAAGCCCAGGGAAGTGATGGTATTTTCGGCCCCTATAAAAACATCCATCATAGCTATTGGCTGACCGCTTTCATTTTGTCGGCATAAAAAGCCGCACCCAGCATAACGATAAAAAAACCAAGCAACAGGGCCATATAAGGGAATACCTCCACTATGCCGGCACCTCTCAGGAAGACATCATAAAAGCCTTCCAGTCCCCAGTTCAAAGGAGAGAACCGGCTCAGCTTCTGCATGAAGGCGGGCATGATGAACACCGGAACCCAGAGGCCGCCGATGGCTGCCAGGATGACGACGGAAACGGAGCCGAAAGAAGCGGCCTGTTCATGGGTGGTGGCGATGGTTCCCAGCAGGACGCCATATCCTGTTGCCGCCAGGGCTGTTGAGGCGGCCAGGCAGAGGAGTGCCGGCGTGTGGTGCCCGGGTTCCAAGGCCGGCAGTCCGAACAGGGGAAGAATGGCTATTCCCACCAGCATCATCAGGAAAAATTGGGTAAGGCAGACCACCAGGTAGACGAAGATTTTAGAAAAAAGCACCTGGACGTAAGATCCGGGCATGACCCGCAACCGCCAGGCGGTCCCACTCTCCCGTTCCTTGATGAGATTTCCCGTCAAAGGGATCACAATGAAAAACATAGCGAAGATCGTCCAGGCCGGAACATTGTGCTGGACGGCGTTTGGAACGACCTCATTGTGTTTATTGGTGGCATAGATCTCCTCAATGTGCACCAGGCTTCCCGGTTCCAGTAAGGGTTCCCGGCCCTCCGGCAGAAGACCGGCCATTTCTGAGGCAAAAACCTGGAAGGCCATCTTGGTTTCGATCCGGGAAGTGAAATTCTCAAGGGCATTCCGGACGGATTGTTTGAAAGAACTCTTGATGACCGGATCAAAAACCAAAATGATCCGGCCGCTGTCCTGTCCTTTAGGAAGGGCGGAAGACTTTCGGGAGTCCCCTTCGGAAAGGGTCCTCCGGACCATTCCCCTCGCCCAGGTGCGGATCATCTCCGAGGTTCCCTTGGGGATGACGATGCCGATCTGGTATTTTCCCCGGGCAATCTCCTGGAAGACCATTTCTTGGCTGAGGACTGAACGGTCAATGGTTGTGACGACCTGAAAAAAACCCGATCCCTCCAACCCTTTCCTGACGGCCCCCCCGAGAGAATCTTGGTCTTGATCGAGGAACAGGATGGACAGCCGGGTTTCGTTCAGCTTGCGGAAGGAAACGTCCTGGATGAGGGTCATGACCAGAATCAGCCCCATGGGCATCAGAAACAATATGGCCAACCCGGCCCGATCTCGGATCAGCAGCAAAAATTCCTTTCTTATGGAGGCCAGGAGTCGAACCATCAATGGTCCCTCAACTGTCTTCCGGTCAACTGTAAAAAAAGGGCTTCCAGATCGCCGGCCCCCGGTTGTCCGGCGATCAGCTCCTTTGGCCGGCCTTCGGCAATCATCCGGCCGCTATCCAGAATGCTGATCCGGGTACAGAAATCCTGGGCTTCCCGCAGATAATGAGAGGTGTAAATAATCGTTGAACCCAACCGATTCAACTCTTTGAGATAATCCAAGATGACCGTCCTCGATTGGACATCGATTCCAACCGTGGGTTCATCCAGAAACAGGATCCGGGGTTTATGCAATATCCCGGCGATCAGATTGATCCGTCGTTTCATCCCGCCGGAATAGGTCTTCATCTGTCGGCCGGCAAAGGGCCGCAGTCCCAGCATGTCCAGACACTCTTCGATCCGCCGGCGAAGGGCCGGGGCTTTTAATCCATACATACTCCCGATGAATTGGAGGTTTTCCCGGGCTGTCAGGGTGGGATATAAAGCGATTTCCTGAGGGACCACCCCAATGATGGGGCGAATCTGATTCAGATGTCCGGCAAGAGTTAAGCCATTGATGGTGACAAACCCTGTGGTCGGCTGAACCAAACCGCAAAGGATATGGATGGTGGTGGTTTTTCCGGCCCCGTTCGGGCCAAGGAGGCCAAAAATCTCTTGATCGGCTATCCGGATAGACAGGTTGTCCAAGGCCGGTTCATCGAAACCTCGGTAGGTTTTAGAAAGGTTTTCAATGGTTATAATCGGTTGTCCCGGCATCAATTCAAGGATATGTTTTTAAGTTTTTGAAACAGGCGTTCTTCCCGAAGGGCGATATCCATCAGGGCGTCGGCTGCGGCCTGGTATGATTCGTCCTGTCCGGCCCGGTCCTTGAAAATGCGTCCGGCAATGACGGCGAATGCCCGCCAGCAATCACCGTCCGCCGTCATTTCCCGGGAACAAGCGTTCAGCCAGGGCTGGTTCAGTTCTTTGGCGGCCTCCTGGAGAAAGGCGGCATAGATAAAACGAAAACCGGCCCCGCCGGTGCCGATCTCTTCCAGCATGCGGACCGCCTGCCCAAGGTAAAGGGAGGCCTTTTTCGGTCCCAGTGTTTTAGGCCATTTCCGCATCCGGCGCGCCAGAAACCGAATCCCTTTGACCCCGAACAACGGGACAGGGATCCGGAGCATATCATGGCTGGTTTTCCGGATGCCCTGGACAATGGCTTTTTTAAGATCGAAAAAAGCAGGAACTTCCGTTATGAAATACAGACGTCCTTTGGGCGGATAGGCCCCTTTGGCAAAGCGTACCCGCAGCAGATCATCATAACTCAGCCTCTCGATGTTCTCCATGACCGGATCGCTGATGAGATATTGGCCGTTTTCCCTTCCGATCACCACGATATTGTGGGCGTTGAAATGAAACCGGTAGGCCTTGGGAAAATAGGTCAGATGGAATACCCCGACCAGGCACCCCGTAGGGATGCCGTTCTCCAGGTTTTTATCCAGGGCCTCCATGGCCTTGCCGGGGTCCTTGAATGTATCGCGCTGGCTGCGGATCCCCAGAAGGCGACTGGTCCGCTTAAAGATCATTCCCGGCCAGGGCCGAAAGGAGATCACCGGGAGGTCGTTCAGCTTTATGAATGGCATGAAGGCGAAAAACAATCCTGAACCGATCCCGAAAACCATGGCCTCGCTTAGATTGATCCGGTGGAATCTCAGGAGATTTGAGGTGACGCCATTTTCACAATGGGCCGTCTGGCGGTGGTCAAAAGGAATATGGATATCCTGGAATTTCATTTCTCTTCGGCCGTTTCCCTGAAATCGGTTAAGGCCTCGAGAGAAACATGGAAGATGTCGGCATAACGGCCCAGGGTCATTTCATCCAGCTTTTCAAATCCGGCCGGCTTGAGGTGTCGGCGGACCTTCCATTTGGGCAGGCCGATAAAGGTGGCCAGTAGTTTCACATCCATGATATTCTTTTCCATGTAGTAGGCAATCGGGCTGAGCCGGCCCTGTAAGATCTGTTGGCGGGCCGCTTCCATTTTTCCATGGATTACCTCCCAGGCCTGCAATAAGGCTGCATTTTTGGGGGCCCACCCGTAGCTCGGGACCGTGACATAGTTTCCCTGTTCATCCACGGCGTAACACAGGTCCAACTGTTTATTTTCCAACAGGCCATCATCGTCCTGGGGTACTTCATGTTTTTTCATAGGCTGTTGTTACTCAAAAGGTCGTAAAATTCTTCCCTTTTTCTCCTGGCCGGGACAAAGGGTTAAAAGAGATTATACCACGGTCATCAGGGCGTAGACATAAGAAAACCTAGCACTCTCGGGAATCCCCAAAAGGATTTGCTGGCCTTTTTCCAGTTGATCCGAATGAAAAAGTTCTTCCAACATGAAATAAATGGAGGCCGCTCCCACATTTCCCAGACGGGTAAGGTTAGTAAACCATTTCTCCTGAGGGATGTAAACCCCTTGTTCACGGCTGTCGGCATCAATACGAAAACGGAAATATTCGGAGGAGATGTGCGGCAGAAAAAATGAAATCGTCTCGAGGTCCAATTTGCGCCGGGAGACAATATCCTTCAGAAATCGGTTGCTCTGGTGGACGATGGTTTTGTCTAACAGTCTGACATCCTGTTTTACCGAGAAGACCGAACGCTCCAGCAGTTCCTGGGCCTCAAATTCCCGCCAGCCTTTAATAGCCCCGTTTTCAAGTTTCTCGCCCCCGGCAACCATGCAGGTTTTGAACTGATTGGCAAAAGAAATCATTTCAATCCAGTCGATCCGGAGAGAAAGGCCCTCTTCATTGGGCTTCTCCTGTAAAAGAGCGGCTCCGGCTCCATCGGAAAGCATCCAGCGCAGGAAGTCTTTTTCAAAGGCCAGAATAGGCCGTTGATCGAGCAGATGAAGCGTTTCGGACTCTTTTTCAAAGTTTCCGGCCCGCAGCCAGGTGGATATCAACTCCGACCCCGTGCAGACGGCATTGTTTTTGTCTCCGGACAGGACGGCCAGATAGGCGTATTTCATGGCCTGCATACCGCTGTTACAGGCCCCGGACGGTGAAATAATCTCGATGGGTTTTCCGCCTAACTCCCCATGAACCATCGCCGCATGAGACGGTATCAACTGGTCCGGGGAACTGGTACCGCAAGTCAGGAGTTCCAGATGGTCAACTTTGAAGCCCTCATCGAGCAAGGCCCGGACGGCCTCAGCGGTTAGTTGGGCATTGGTATGGGTCGACCGGCCGTCTTCGTCCAGGGCGTAATAACGGGTTTTGATCCGGTTATTACGGAGGACGATCTTTCCGGCCCTCGAGGGTCGGCCGTTGACCAGGCCCAGATATTTTTCTATGGCGTCATTGGTCACCGGCCGGTTGGGCAAGAATTTTGCTAAGCGGGTTATATAAACGTTCTTCGACATAGTTAACGAAAGGATTCGGTTTTGTCTTTGACGGCTTCGTAAAAAGTCCCTCTGGTCGTCACCCCGGCGAAGGCCGGGGTCCAGACGTCGTCCCGGCAAAGGCCGGGAACCAGTTTCTTTATCCTGGATTCCGGCTTTCGCCGGAATGACGGAAAAGGCCGAATTTTGACTTTTTACCGGTCCATTAAATTTATTCCAGATGCGAATAATAGTTAATCGCCCTGCTGGTTTTTTTGTAAAAAATCTTATGGCTGACCCAAAAAATGAGGGAAACCAGGGGAGAGACTAAGAAGATTCCGGCCAACAGATAATATTTGAAAAATGTCAACCGGCCTTCCCGGGCAGGATGATTAACCCCTCCCTTTTTCAGAACAAACTGTGACCAGAACCCGAAGAGCTTCCGCCCCCTTTTTTCAATACTCATAAGCACCGGGTTGATCCTGACCGCCCCCTTTCGAAGGAGCTGATCCTGAAGCCTGTCCAACTTCCCAAGACGAAAGGCCTCCCGGATCACCTCCCCAAATTTCACAGCCTCCCGAATGGTTCGTTCAGGTACCCCGGCTCGGGGGAAAAGTCGGCCGATCACTCCTTTGGCGTCCTGCCGGCCTTTCATCAACCAGCGCACAATCGTCACTACACTCACCAGGTTCGGATGAGGGTCCACCAATACAATATTCCCGACCAGCCTGCCCCCCAAATCCCGGATCTGTTTTTTCATTCTTTCCTGGGCCATGATCCACATGTTACGGACCCCCAGGATGGTGATGACCGGCTTGTCTTTCAGGACTTTCCCGACCGCTGGGGACTGCAGAAAGGCGGTAAACGGGATGGAGGGAGACAAAAACCAGACCTGGTAAGCCAGGATGACCAAATCAAAATCCTGATTCGGATTGAATTGGAATGGCGCTAAAACACAGGGTATCTCCTGGACGGATTCCGGAAAAACCTGGAAGAACTGCCTCCCCTGCCAGGGAAACGGATAGGGGGGAACGGGTTTGAGCTCTTCAAACATCAACTCAAAATCTTCCCTCAGCCGAACCGTGACTGAATCCACGATCTTTTTCAGTTGGCCGGTTTGGGAATAGATGATTACCAGTGCTCGTTTCATCCAAGGGGTATAATTAAAAGATTAACTTGGGGTTGTCAATTTAAAATTATGGGTTCAAAAAGGCTACCGGTATAAGGTGTCAGGTTTTCGGTAGACGTTTTTCCTTGGACCTTGGACCTTTAATCTCTTGACCTTTCGAATCCTTCCGGGGCCTTCTCCACCACCTTATGCAGGCACCACCTTAGCAGGACATCACTATAGGTTAAACAATCTCGTCCGGTCAGAAACATCCCCAGTAAAAATACCAAGTGAGAAAAGCCATAAAAAGCCGGGCCGACAATCAGCAGGGCCGGGGCCCGGAAATAGCCCGCCAGGACACTAAACAGCCCCACCATCGGCCATCCCAGGACATAACTAAACATCATCAACCCCAAACCAAAAAGAAATTTTGGAGAGGGTCTGGTCTGGAAGACATCCAGAGATACCGGTTCCCGAAGTGCCCTCTGAACATAGGGGCTGGCTGCCAATTTTGGGGCCAAGGGTCGCAACAACCGCCGCCAGCCGCTCCCGGATGCCAAACAACGCTCCAGGAATAAAAAAGATTCCTTCCGGTTACCTTCTTCGGGTGTCTGATAGGCTTTTTTCCCAAGGAGTTGTTCCGGGTCAGCGAATCCGAAACCCCTGGCTTGGATCTTAGTCACCAGTTCATCCATCAAGCCTGTCCAATCGGCCGGGGTTCGTCCTTTATCGTGGAGGAGGATGATGCTTCCGGGGCGTATTTTTTTGAGGACCCTTTTTATGACCGTATCCACCTTCGTCCCGATATCGAATGGCCGGACATCCCAGCCTATTACCGACAGGCCCTGTTTCTTGAGCACGTTCCGGAGATGCGGATTGGTCAGGCCTATGGGAGGGCGAAAATAGGCCGGTACCTTGCCGATTACCGCCTCAATCATTTCCTGGGCCATTTGTATTTCCCGATTCATTCCCCTGGACATCAGGAAGTTGGTATACCAGCCGTGTCGGCCGGTATGGTTTCCAATAGGATGACCTTCATGGTCTATCTGTTTGATCAGTTCAGGATGCGCCTTGATCTTGGTTCCAATGGGGAAGAAAACGGCCTTGATCCGGTGACGTTTCAAGATTTCCAGAAGAATTGGAGTACCCTCCGGGTCCGGCCCGTCATCAAAGGTCAGCGTTACAAGCTTCTGGGTTGAATCTCCCCGGCAGATGGCCTGAACAAAAAAATTGAGTTTTAACCTCGCCACGCCCAGAATGCAGATGAGGATATATCCCGCGAACAATACCCCCAGAGCGATCAGGCGGGTTGGGTCTTCAAGACTTAACCCCACACCTAAGGTGGTTATGACCAACAGGATGGTTGTCGTCTGGAAGCCGCTCATAGAGTCCTATTGACTGCTTAGCAGTGAAATTGCCTCTTGGATTCTTACGATCTGCAATCTGATCATTTTTCTCTTACTTTCGATTCAAGCGGGGGTGTTAGGTTACTGATCTCAATCAAGCGTTTTTCTTGGGTTCAAACTGGGCCTTGGCCGCCAGGAAGTCCGGCAGGTTCTTGAACATATGCCAGAGAGAATGACGGTGCTGCCAGAGCCGTTTCATGAACTTCCGGCGCCATTCCCTGCTGGTATAGAAGCGTTTGACATGCTCGTTGTACATCTGGTCCAAAATCTCTTTTGAACCGATTGTCTTGGGGATAAAGACGAAATTGAGACAATTCATCTGGCCCCAATCTTCTTCAAAGTCGCCCTCGTCTCTGATCGTTTTCCACAAGGGCGCGCCGGGGAAGGGGGTAAATTTAGACATATTCATATC
>JAZDOU010000072.1:0-3157 GCA_043798385.1 Pseudomonadota bacterium | reverse complement strand
CATAATCTCCAAATCCTCCAGTGGATAGGAGACACAGGCATGGACATAGCCGAAACGACGGTCCGATTTCCGGACTAATGCCCCGGCTGGTTGAAATACCCGGCCCGAAATGACTTTTACCCGGCACTGGCTGCACTCTCCGGACCGGCAAAGGGTGGGCACCTGGACTCCCTGCCTTTCCAGGGCAACGGCCAAAGTCTCACCGGACCGGGCTTCCAGGGTTCGGCCGTCATTCATTTTAACGCGGATCCGATTATCCGCCTTTATCTCTCCGGGCCAGTTAGGCGCCCGGGTGATGTCTATCGGCGGGCCGTAGACTTCTTTCCGGATCTTTCTCCTGGGAATTCCCAATCTTTCCAATTCAGGAATACAGAAGTCATACATAGCCTGGGGACCGCACAGATAGAAGGTCTTGCCCTCCAATTCACCAAGGGTGTTCTTGATCAGATCACCGCCGATCAATCCAACCAGGCACTGGTTTCCCTCCGGCGGATCTTCAATGACAGGGGCATAATGAACATTGGTGAACCGTTCCGAGAGGTCCAGAAGGAGGTGGTGGAATATGGCCTCCTTGAGATTCCGATTACCGTAAAAGAGATAAATCTCCCGGTCCAGGCCGCATTCTATCACCTCACGGACCATGCTCATAAAAGGGGTGATGCCGCTCCCCCCGGCCAGACAGACCATGGTCTTGTCATGAAACAGGGGGTTGTAATAGAATTGACCTTCCGGTCCGGAACTCTGAAGAAGATCACCCCTTTTCACTTCATCGAGCAGGAAGTTGGAGACCAGCCCCCCCTCCACTCGCCGGACAGTCAGGTCATAATACCCGGCCTGATTGGGAGGAGAGGAGATGCTGTAAGGTCGGCTTGTCCTTATCCCCGCAATCTCCAGGAACAGGGCAATATACTGGCCTGCCAGGAAGGGGGGAAGAACCCTTTCGGGGGAAACAAGTCTCATGGTCTTGGCAGAGGAGGTTTCATTGATGATCTCCGAGACCTGAAGGTTTAACCGCCTGGGGTGGAGACGTTGGATATAAGGATCTGCCAGGTCCTTGTGGGCCGAATAGTCCAACCCATATTTTCGACTGTAATCCCTTTCTTCAATAATCCTGTCATAGCCATCAAATTCCTTAAATAATTCTTTTTTCATGTTCCCCTCCTATTTCCCCTCAAATTCCCGGATGATCGATTTGGCGGCCGTTAACCCTGCCTGGAGGGTTGGTTGAAAGCCGCAGTCCCCAATCCATCCGCTGGCAAATGAAAGGCCCTGAATGGGGGAGGTCCGCCCTGGCTGAAAAAACATGGAATCTTTGGTGTATTGCTCAAAGCCGTAGATGGCCCCGTTGGGATGCCCTAAATAGCGCATATGCGTCAGAGGCGTGGCAACCTCAATCTCTTCAATATGGCCCCTCACCCCCGGAAAGGCGGCTTCCACCCGGCGCAGCATGGACTCGGCGCAACGGAATTTCATCTGGTGGTATTGTGCCGGAGGAACCCGTAACCAGGGCTCCCCATATTTCAGGGTTACCACACTGGCTTGACAGGTCCCCGGCGGTGAAAATCCCGGGTCGGCCACGTCATAGCAGCTCATGGCCATAAAGGGATTTTCCATATCCAATTTTTGCATCTCAAGAAGATTTTTATCCGTAATATCGGTATGGCTTGGAAAAAATGTCATTGAGCCCGTTAACCCGAGTTCCCGGGCTTCCCGATCAAATCCAATAAACATGGTAAGGGCTGATGGGCTCAGGGTCCGGCCGCGCATCTCCTGGAAGACCGTCTCCGGAATGTACTCAGGGGCAATAAGCCTGGTGTAAGTCGCCACCGGAGAGACATTCGAAACCAGGTAGCGGGTATTAATCTTATCCCCATGCTCGGTAACCACTCCCTCTATCCTTCCCTGGTTGACCAGGATCTTATCAACCCCGCAGCTAAAACGGGCTGTACCGCCCTGGGATAAAAATCGATTGATCAGGACATTGGACAGGGCCTGGGAGCCCCCTTTGATATGAAAAGGTTTAAACTCGATATAGGTAAAAAAGAGCATGGCCAGGTAAGCAAAGGATAATCGGCTCGGAGGCAGGCCTAAAAAACTCCAGTACAGGGAAATGGCACATTTGAGCAAAGGATCACTAAAGAGTTCATCCAGGACCTCCTGGGCCGGTTTAAAGGCATAGTGATAGAGAATTGGGAATTTTTCCCGTGAGGGATCCGGGTCCTTGAAATAGAAGGCTGATAGCATCTGAGAGGCGTATTGATAAGAGAGGTCAAAAAAGCGTTCGATCCCTTCTTTTTCTTTGGGAAATTTATCCTGGAAGGCCGCAATGACCTGAAGTCGGTCGGGTTTGAGGACCAGGCGGAAGTCCCCCGGACCAATTACATTATAGAGGTCCTTAATCTCCACCAATTCCAGGTCATCCATTACACCCAACTGGTTTAGCAACATCCGCAGGGGACCGGGACTTTCCGGCGGCCCTACCCCGCTGAGCTGGTGCAGGGCTACTTCGAACTCAAACCGTCCCCGGCAAAAGCTGGTGGCACACCCGCCAGGGATATTATGCCGCTCCAGCAAAAGGACTTTCAGGCCTTTCTGGGCCAATGCCGTCGAAGCGGTCAATCCTCCGTTCCCGGCTCCAACAACAACCACATCGTAAGTTTCCATGGTGTCACCTCTTGATACGAAAATAGGATTATTCTATCATCGCCAATTCTTGTGGAGATGATCTCTAAGCTTTATCTTAACACACCGACATAATCCTCGATAAACGAACCAGGCTGACAAAATGTCTGATCATACCTTTAATCCTGATCCGCCCGGAACGTATGGCTTCTAAAACCTCTTTACCTGGTTGGTCAAAATAATATGGCAGCCCCCATCTGATGCTCACATTGGACAAGGCCATCACCATATCGGCCTCGGACATGATGAGAAGTTGGGGTCGGGATTGAATCCCAGGATGGATGGTCAAGACGCCACCCTGGAAATCCATGGTTAAGTCGATCCCGGCATCGGTTACCATGAGTCCGATCCTCAGACGGAGTTTTCGGAAGTCTTGGACTTTTTGAGGATTCTGCGCAAGATTCTGGGACAGCAGATCTTTGAGCATAGCTGCCAGGCCGATCTCTTCCGCCTCCTTTGCAACTTTTATATCAAA
>JAZDOU010000055.1:0-3115 GCA_043798385.1 Pseudomonadota bacterium | reverse complement strand
GACTTTAATCCGTCGTTGCGATAATTGCTAACAAAGATTTGAGGACGGCCGTTTCCGTTGATGTCTCCCACATCCACGGCAATGTAATTATCCCAACGGTCTCCGGGAATCTCTTTGATGATCGAAAACTTATCCTCGATGTAGCGGCAGACATAGATTCGGTTCTTGCTGATCAGGACGGCTTCTATCTTGCTGTCGCCGTCTAAATCCCCAAAGGCCAGATCGACCAGGGCAAAAGGAAGAACGGTGCTTCTCCAGACCCCGGTCAGATCAAAACCGCCGGCATTCATGATGATCTGCGGAGAAAGGGGGTTAATGATGAATCCTTTGAGTGACAGCCGCGCCTTCTCCGAAGCAGGTTCAGCAGAAGGGGTCTCTGGACTTCTGGGAGGCAGTACCCCGACTGAGGCAGCCGGGGCCGGGGCCGTCCTGGCCCGGGAAAAGACTTTTTCATTGATATTATCTGAAATTTCGTTGGTTCGAAGGATAACTTCATCCATCCCTTTTGCTTGGACAAAGAACTTCTTTACCGGTTGACGAAGGGAAATATCCAACAGGTTTAAATCAAGGCTCACATTGGACCCGATTACATTAAGGCTTCCCCAAAGGATTATATCCACCCCCAACTGTTTTCCTACCTGAAGGGCACGAGATTCATCTACCGGTCCCGGATTTTTTTCCATGAACTTCTGCACCTGGGAACGATCCAAGACAACAACCTTGTCTTCCCAGGTTAGGCGGGAGGAGAGCATATCCTCAATCCCACCTCGCAAATAGTCCATTCGTTCCGGTGCGTTAATGATCAAAGGAAGAATAGCCAGCCGTTTTGTTTCTCCGGCACTGGAGGGTTGACAGAGTAGGCCAAGAAGGACCAGGGGAATTCCCAGCAGGACCAACCATCTGGTGGCACGGGGGTTTGGTTTAATCTTGTTATGTGTTTTCATAAAGTAAGAAATAGCATGTCCGGTTGTTTCTGTCAAGCCTGTTAGGATTTCTTGCTCCCTTCACTTTTGACAACTCTGGACAATTAAGCCCTCATGCCTGTCTTAGGCGGGCGCCACGAAAGATGAAAATTAACTAAAGGATTCAAGCCGCTCGGCCGGATGCCAGCGGTCCAGGATCTGAGAGAATGAGTCAATGAGGTGATGGGGTGATGTGAGGAGGAGACCTCATCGTCACATCCACTCATTCTCTCATCCCCTCATTTGAACCCTCGAATCCTTGAATCCTATTTACGTACTAAGAGGTCCTGTATCGTTAAAATATCACCCCCAGCAAAATCAACCCCAGGATAGCCAGCCCTATGGCCGCAACCCGTTTAACCACCGTAGGGCTGACCCTCTTGGCGATCTGAGGTCCGATGTACCCTCCCAAAATGGCTGCTGGAAACATAATCACAAAAAACAGCCAATCAAAATTTCCAAACTGAAAGTGCCGGACAGTGCCCATGGCCGTATTGAAAAAGATCGCCAGTAAGGAACTCCCGACAACCACATACATAGGCAATCCCATGCCCAGGGCCATCAGGGGGACCATAAAGGGTCCGCCCCCGAATCCGAACATGGATGAAATGATGGCAATCACAAATCCCCCGATACAACCAATTAGGATATTTATCTTAAATTTCTGTCCCCAGAATTCGACTTCCATAATGACTCCTTTCTATTGAAGCTCAAAAATCAAAGCTAAAAGCAGATAGGTTTCTTTCATTCCTGCGCTTTCAGCGTTGAGCAAAATTATCCCTTCTTGGCTTTGGCCGCTTCCTCGGCCCTCTTTTTGAATTCCTTCAAAATGGCCTGTTCCTTTTTATTTTTTTCCAGGTAGCCCTTGGTCGTCTGCCAAAACAAAAGGGCCGACAGGACCAGAAGGATCCATCCAAAGACAAATTTATACTGATCCAGGGTTATCAGTTCGGTCAGCTTGGGGCCGATAAATCCCCCGGCCAGCATAGCCAGGCCGACGGTAATGCCTACCTTCCAGCTTATAAACTTGATCTTGGAATAATTATAAATTCCCGTACCCTGAGAGAACAAAACGGTCGGCATAACCGTCCCCGCCACTACATTGTGTGGGAAAGGCCAGATCAGAACCAGCAAGGGGTTCAAAATAAACCCCCCTCCGGCCCCCATCAGGACTCCGAAGATGGCGATGGCCAGGGTCAACAGAAAGGGCCAAAAGAGATTAATGCTGGTGCCGGCATTACTCAGGTAAATCGTCGGGAAACCAATCTTGTTCTCAATGGTAAGGGGCTCGCTCTTCAACCCTTTATCGGCAACGGCGACTATGGTGAACTGTCCATCGGGAAGACCGGATCGTATGGTGAATTTAGCTGTGTAGGTCCCTCCCGGGCTGACTTCAACTTCTGCCGCCAGCAATTTATCGACATCCCTGAAGCGAGATTTTACCAGTTGCATGGATCGTTTCTCGGTCTCCTGGGGATCCATTGGAGCCAGCATTTTACCCCGCGAGCCGATAATACTGGCCAGAAGTGAGGCTTGATACCTGGAAATAGTCATCTTGGTAGGGGCATGATAGGCCCTATCCGCTCCCAGGTCTTTCAGGGCCTTGGAGAAAGACCACTTCTTGCCTTCCTTTTTGATTTCATCCAGTTTGGATTGGAGAGTTTTGGGGACTACGATCTTATAATACCCCGGCATTTCGTCCGTCAGGTAGAGGATGTAAGGGATCTGGCCGGTCTTTTTATCTTTCTTGTTGTCGAAGATATTGCCCCGGACCTTTTTTTCGGCATAGATTTCCAGATAGACCGGTTTCCCCGGAGGGGCCGTGCCGGAAACGGTCAATTGGCCTCCATTATCCAAGGAGCTTTTATCCAATTGAATGGTAACCGCCCCAGGGCTGGGGGGAGGGGGGGAAGGAGAGGCATTTTTGGCCCCTTCCTGGGCCAAGAGGATGGCCCCTCCGAGAAAGATACTTAAGGTCAAAAAGACAACCAAACCAAAAAAGACACGTTTAATCATCCTGCACCTCCTGGTTAAAAGGTTAAGCTTAGAATCTATTTGAATCAAAAAAAGAAAATTTGAAAAAGATAGATTTAAGGTGCAACCTCGATCGTAGTTGAGCCTATCGCACCCATGGAAGAAGCTTGAATATTATC
>JAZDOU010000020.1:0-10663 GCA_043798385.1 Pseudomonadota bacterium | reverse complement strand
GGAAAACCTGTCAGATTCGGCGATACCTGGCCGGATTGGGAAAAGTACGTTGAAAATTGGGCGATGATGATGTATTCCCGAGGACTGAGGAGATCCGATCGGGTCTATATTCCTTTCCCTTACCACCTTTTTATCGCTTTTTGGGGTGGACATTACGGGGTCGAGAAACTCGGAGCCGAAGTGGTTCCCGGAGGCCAGACATCAACCGAGCAGAGGGTTCGTGAGATGAAGGAACTACGATGCACTGCTATGATGTGTACCCCTACCTATGCCCTCCGGATGGCTGAGATCGCTACTAAAATAGGGATTGACCCCAAGAGGGAGATCCCCATTAAGAGAATTTTCTGTTCCGGAGAACCCGGGGCTTCGGTTCCCGCGACCAAAAAGAGAATCGAAGAGGCCTGGAACGCCAAGGTCTATGACCATTGCGGGGCAACCGAGGCACCACTTTGGGCCTTTGAATGTGAAGCCCAGATGGGACTCCATCTTAATGAACCCAATTACCTGATCGAGATACTCGATCCCCTGACCTTCGAACCGGTTTCTCCCGGTGAAATAGGGACCGTCGTGGTGACTAATCTCATCAGGTTTGCCATGCCGAGTATTCGATTTGACCTGAAGGATCTGACCAAATTTTCAACCTCCCAAACTCCCTGCCCTTGCGGAAGGACCTGGAGAAAGATCGATGGCGGGATTATCGGAAGGAGGGATGATATTACCAAGATTCGGGGGGTTTTGTTCTCCCCGACCAGTGTCGAACAGGTAGTCAGGGATATTCCCAAGTTGGGCGATGAATTTGAAATCGTCGTAACGAGAGAAGACGAATATGATCGTATCCTCGTAATCGTTGAGATCCTCCCCGACTATGTAAACCAGAGAGATGAGATTGGTAAGGTCCTCTTAAGAGATCTCCGGAACGGGACTCAGCTCCGGTGTGAAGTCGAGATTAAGGATTTCGGCTCCCTTCCCCGTTATGAAGTTAAGTCAAAGAGGTTTAAAGATCTCCGAATCAAACAGATGGAGGGATAATCGTGGCGGGAAATTACAACTTCGACCATCAGGATTTCGTACGTTTATCGGCGTATTTTAAACAGATAGAAGATGCCTGTAGGGAGTTAAAAGCCTTCTCTCTGGAACGGGGCGGGATTCCGGTGATCGACAGAAACATCGAACGGATCACGGCACCCCTTGAAATATTGCTGGGGATATCTGAGATATTGGAAACCTTGGAAAAAAATTAAAACGGAGAGGCATTTGACCCAGTCCAATAGGGGGTAACGAATGGAAAGGAAAATTCTTGTTTTTGATCCCTACCTCTGTACAGGGTGCATGCACTGTATGACCACCTGTGCCACCTATAATGAAGGGAGGACAAGCCTTTCCAAGGCCCGGCTCCAGATTGTTCGGCATGAAGGGCATGCTTTGACCAAGATCGATGAAGAGGATGAACTCATTTTTACCCTGGTCGCTTGTCAACAGTGTGAAGACCCGATTTGTTCTATGGTTTGCCCGGTTGCAGCCATCGGGCGGGATGATAAAACCGGCGCGATGACGATTGATCGGACCAGGTGTGTCGGCTGTCGGATGTGTCTCCTGACCTGCTATTTCGGGGCCATCACCTTCAACCAGAAAGAGAAAAATGTGTTTAAATGCGAACTCTGCGGAGGCGATCCCCAATGCGTCAGGTTTTGTCAACCCGGGGCCTTGAGGTATTTACCAATCGAACAGGCTTCTCTCCCAAAAAAAATGGAAACAGCGACAAAAATTAGGTTGGGTTTATTGGAAAAGAAGGCTTCATGACCTCGACAGGAGGAATATCATGCCCCTACCGATGGGCTATGCCGGTAATGTCTTAATTATTAATCTATCGGAAGAGAAAGCGCAAGTTCGTTCGACCGAGGATTTTTTCAGCGATTATGAAATCAATCCGAGACTTTGGTTAGGTGGTGACGGGGTTATTACAAAAATTTTTTGGAAGGATTTCCCCGAACCCATTGACCCGTTGGGACCGGATAATGAAATAATCATTGCCTTGGGTCCCTGGACCGGAACGGTGGCCCCGTGGGGAGGACGCGCCATGTTGGGGTGCATCAGTCCTGAGACCGGGGGGTTTGGGTCCGGGTCCTTTGGCTGGATGTATCCGGCTACGGTAAAATATGCCGGATTCGATTTAATTATTATTCGAGGGCAGGCAAAATCTCCGAAATATATATTTATTGATGACCAGACCATAGCCTTTAAAGACGCCTCTCATCTTTGGGGAAAAGAGACCGGAGAAACGGTCAAGGCCATTCGGAAGGAACTGGGTGAAAACTACGAAGGGGAAATTCGAGTCTTAACAACCTCAGTCGCCGGGGAACATCTTGTTCCCTATTCCCCCCCTTGCGCCGATGGGACTTCTTCCCCAGGGAGGACCGGGGGAGGAGCGGTCATGGGATCAAAAAAACTGAAAGCCCTGGCCATCCGAGGGACAGGAGAGGTGTCTCTCCATAATCCAAAAGGGCTTTTAGAGGCTTCTCGTCGAGCCATAGATATTTATACCTCGGATCCCCTCATTAAACTCTGGGAGGAATACGGAGCCACAACCTATCTTTTGACGACGGTCGGGGCTCCGGTCAACGGGAGGATGATTCGAGAGAATGCCTTGGCTGCCGATTTCCCTCATCTTAAGAATGTCGGGTGTCTTAATTGTCCCGGCAGGTGTTATCATTGGCTCCAAGTGAAAGAAGGCCGGTATGCCGGGTTGAGACAGCTCGGTGGTCATATGACATTTTTCTTTTCGGCTTTGGAAAATTTGAGGATCAAGGATTTAAACGCAATTATTTATTATGAAAGAATCATTCAAGAACTCGGGCTTGATCCCGCTTCGTTCAGTCAGGCCTTTAACTGGGGTGTCGAATGTTTTGAACGGGGAATTCTTACCGAAAAAGAAACCGATGGATTGGTCCTCCGTTTCGGAGACCAAGATCTTGTTTGGGAGGTCATGCGGCGGATCGCCTATCGAGAAGGAAACTTGGGAAATCTCTTGGCCGACGGAGTCTATCTGGCCAGTCAAAAAGTCGGGAAGGGATCCGAAAAGATTACCCCGACCGTTAAAGGCAAACCCTACCTCTTACGGGAACCCCATCTCCAAGCCCTTGTTTGGGCCCTCGGGTTCCTGACGAGTCCTCGCGGTGGCGACTGGCTCCGATGCCATAATGTCTGGGAGCTATCCTTTATCCCGGAACACCGTGATACCTATTCGAACTTCGTTGGAAAAACCTGCCTTCAGATTTACGAAATCCTCATCGACCGGGTCGACCTGCCGCCCGACTTGAAAAAACGGATGTTTGGTGATCCCCCGAGGGCTGATTCGGACTGGATTAAAGGGACTGAAGGAAAAACCCAGGTTGCCATCTGGTCCGAGAACCTCGTCAGTCTTTTCAACTCTCTGGTTACCTGTATGTTTGCCGTAACGGGTCAATATCTCCTGGTCGGTATCGGCCCAACCTTGTTTTCCGAAATACTTAACCATATTACCGGGTGGAACACCGACTATGAGGAGGTAATGGGGATCGGGGAACGAGTCTTCAATGCCCAGCGAATTTTTAATTATCGTCTCAAAGGATGGGACAGGAACCAAGACCGGTGGTCTGACCAACGCGTCTACGAACTCGCGAAGCGGGGGATCTGGCGGGGGAAAATTGTTCCCTGGGAAAAAGCCCTGGAAGAATATTACCATTTGAGGGGTTGGTCTGATCGGGGTTTGCCGACTCCCGAAAAGCTCAAGGAGCTTAAGATCGAAGAATTCGGCGAAGGTCTCGGATTATAATCAAAACCTTAAAGGTTTTCTACCCATCGGTAGTCTTTAAAAAGTAATCCACTTTTTTCCTGAAGAGAAAATCGTGGTTTTCTCTTCAGGCTGGGGGATAATCGTTGCGAATAGTCATCATCGGAAGCGGGATCGCCGGTCATAGCGCCTGTCGGGCTGTCCTGGAATCTTCGAAAGAGACCGAGATCGTCCTTATCACGAAAGAAGTGGTGCCCCTTTATTCCCCTTGTGTACTCCCCCACTACCTCGCGGGGGAAATCTCGAAAGAAAAGGTTTTTCTCTCCGGAGAATTTGAGAATGGGGACGACCGAGTCCGGTTAATGGCCGGTTCGACCGTTTCTCAGATCAATCGGGTTCAAAAACACCTAATCCTCGACCACGAGACCCTTTCCTATGATCAGCTTATTTTAGCCTTGGGGGGGTATAGTGTTATCCCGACCCTCAAAGGGATCGACCTTCCCGGAGTTTTCCATTTCAAAACTTTGGCCGATGTTGAAAAATTATTGAGATGGCCGGGGGAAAAGACAGTAGTTGTCGGCTCTGGGCCTATCGGGGTAGAGGTAGCTGCCGCCTTGCGGAGACGGGGCCGGGCAGTTTGTTTAGTCGAATTTCTTGATCAACTATTACCCAACATCTTGGATCCTTCTCCTGCAAAAATTGTCGAGGCTATACTTGGTGAAGCGGGAATTGAGATCATCCTCGGGGAACGGGTCGTTAGTTTGGAAGGGAAAGACCGAGTTGAAGCAGTCCTAACCGATAAACAGACAATCCCCGCCGACTCGGTGGTTTTTGCTATCGGTATCCGCCCGGAGGTAGACCTGGCGGAAAAAGGGGGAATAAAAATAGGGCCATTAGGGGGTATTGTCACTGACTCCTTTCTAAGAACCAACGACCCAAATATCTGGGCTTGTGGCGACTGCATTGAATCTTTCGACGTCATAACTCAACTTCCCGTTCTCAATATGCTCTGGCCGAACGCACGCGAACAGGGCTCGATTGCAGGGCTTAATTCAACCGGAGGGACGCGACTGTACAAAGGGAGTTTTTCATTTGTTACGGTAACTATTCTTAACACCTTTATTTTCTCTATGGGACGGACCTCAAGATCATTGGTTGGAGCTACAGTCAAGGAAAAGGAGTCCGAGAAAGGCTATACCCGACTTCTTATCCAGGAAAATCGATTGGCTGGAGTTCAAATCATCGGCGATGATTCTCTGGCAGGGATGATCGTTCCGAATATATTAAATCCCGAGAGACTCTTATCCCTGAAAACCCATTCTTCCAGGTGGAATTTTTTATTCCCAATCCCCTATCCACAAAACCTTATGGCGTTATTGAATAATTCCACTTTGTGAACCTTGGGGAAAAGAGGCCTTGAGATATCCGGTAAAAGTCATAGTTATCTTAAGAAGTTTGTCAGGGATCAAACTATCTTAAAGGAGGTGATTTATTAGAAGACAATTTTTAAACCGATATTGAATTTTTATTCAGCTCGCAAGACAGTGTTTTTAAGTTTTAAACATACGATAAGGGGGCAAAGCCATGGCAAAAAAAGTTTTAGTCCTATCAATTCTTTCAATCACAATGGTTCTTTTTTCAATTTCCGCCACTTTTGGCGAAGTTCCAAAATCGATTAAGATTGGGGGAGCGGTATCCCTGACCGGCAAGTTTGCCAGTGGGGGTATTGAGTCGAAATTCGGTTATGAGCAAGCGGTCGCAGATATCAACAAAAATGGGGGAGTTTTTGTTAAACAATTCAATAAAAAAATCCCGCTGGAATTAATTCTCGAGGATGATGAGTCCGATCCCACTAAAACAGTCGCCCGACTCGAAAAATTATACACCATAAACAAGGTAATGGTTTACCTTGGAGGATATGGAAGCGCCATGAATGCCGCAGCCGCCGGAATTGCGGAAAAGAATAAAGTCCCAATCTTAGCAGTCTCATTCTCCCTGCTTGCTCCCCATCGGCAGGGCTACAAATATCTCTTTTCCCCTTTCGTTAAAACAGATGAGGCCATTGAATCGATTTTTAAAACCATAGCCACCATCCCCAAACCGCAGAGACCGACCAAAGTTGCCATATTGGCTGAAAAAACCGATTGGGGGGAAGAATTTTTGCGATTTACCCCTGATGTGGCCAAAAAATATGGTTCGACTGTTGTCACCGCCATGAGTTATGCACCCGGAACCAAGGACTACTCGTCCCTCATTATTTCGGCAAAATCGGCCGGGGCCGACATTGTAATTTCCTTACCAACCCCACCTGATGGGGTTAGCCTGATGAGGCAAATCAAGGAACTCGATTATAATCCCAAATTTATCCTCTTCAACCGAGCTGCCGGGACCCCCCTCTGGCCGAAAAACTTGGGTAAGAATGGGGATTATGTCTGTTATGTCAGTAATTGGGACCACAATTTCAAGTATCCCGGGTGCCGGGAACTTAGTGCTTCCTTCAAGGCAATTCATAACAACAAATTACCTCCCGTAACCGTGGGAGTAACTTACAGTTGTGTCCAGATTATTGCCAACGCCATCGAAAGGGCTGGTGTTTTGAACAGTGATAAAATCAGAGACGCTATCTCTACAACCGACACGGTAACCGTCCAGGGTCCGGTGAAATTCAAGCAAGACGGGGTTGGGATTACCCCATGTGCTATCATGCAGTGGCAAAAAGGAATTTCTGAGATAGTCTTTCATGAAAAGTTCACCACGGCCCCTCTCCTTTTGGTTCCGAAGTGGAGTGAGCGGAAATAATTTTTCAAAGGTGTTTTAATCATTGTCTTTGGAATTGGAAATAGCCGGCATGCCATTGCTTGAAGTAAAAAACGTCTACCGATCTTTTGGGGGGGTGATCGCCCTGAGGGACATTTCTTTTTCTCTTAAGAAGGGGGAAATTTTAGGGATCATTGGCCCTAATGGCTCCGGTAAAACTACCCTTTTCAACCTGATTACAAAATTTTTGAAACCGGATGAAGGGAGGATAATCTTTAAGGGGGAGGACATTACCAAATACAAAACCCATCATATCTGTCAGAGTGGAATAGTTCGAACTTTTCAACTGGTAAAACCCTTTAATCACATGACCGCCTTAGACAATGTGGTGGTAGGAAGGATGTATGGACGGAAACCCGCCGACAATAAGAAAAAGGCTGAGAACGAGGCCTTGGAGATTCTTGAATTTGTCGGTTTAGGATCCAACAAATTGACACTCGCCGGCCATCTTACCTTACCCAACCGGAAGAGATTGGAGCTTGCCCGGGCACTGGCGACCAAACCGGATCTTCTCCTTCTCGATGAAATAATGGCAGGATTGAACCCAACAGAGATTAATGACGCCATGGTTTTAATAAGGGGAATAAAAGATTCCGGGATAACCGTGATGATCGTTGAACATGTAATGAAAGCCGTCCTCGGATTATCCGAAAGGGTTCTGGTCATTAGTGTCGGGGCGATGATAGCCGAAGGAAGACCCAATGAAATCGTTAACAACCGGCAAGTCATCGAGGCTTACTTAGGAAAAGGTTCCTATGCTTGAGATCGACAAGATCGATGTTTATTACGGTGACCTCCAAGCCCTTTGGGGGGTTTCTCTGTCGATCCGAGGTGGGGAAATTGTGGCTTTAGTCGGGTCCAACGGGGCAGGGAAAACAACCCTTCTCAAGACCATCTCCGGATTATTGAGACCCACCAAAGGGAGCATTACATTTAATGGGATTCGGTTGGATCAAACCCCGCCTCATAAAATCGTCGGAGTGGGTATTTCGATCGTTCATGAAGGGAGACGTTTATTTCCTGAAATGACCGTCTTGGAGAACTTAGAGATGGGGGCCTATCATTCGAAGGCCAACAAGGTGAAAAACCAAACGATCGAATGGGTTTTTGAAACCTTTCCCCGGCTCAAGGAGAGAAAAAATCAGATCTCGGGGACTCTCAGCGGGGGGGAGCAACAAATGATTGCGATCGGCCGGGCCTTGATGGCCGAACCGGAATTTCTCCTCCTCGATGAGGTCTCCTTGGGTTTGTCTCCCCTCCTCGTCGAACATATTTACGGGGTTATCAAGGATATTAACAAATCGAAAAAGATCACCATCTTCCTTGTCGAACAGAACTTGCGGTTAGCCTTAGAAGTAGCCGAACGAGGATTTATCATCGAGACCGGTCATATCGTCCGCCAGGATGCAGCCCAGGCCCTTTTATCGAGTCAAGACATTAAAGAGGCCTATCTCGGTTTTGGTCCGGGGGGGAGAGAGAGTTAGGGCATGTCTTTTCTTGAAGCAGTCAGTCAAAGCTTGATTTATGGAATTCTGATCGGTGGATTGTATGGACTCGCTGCCTTAGGGCTTTCCCTGGTCTTTGGGGTAATGAAATACCTGAATGTTGCCCACGGATCCTTAATCATGATTGGCAGCTATCTAACCTTTCTCCTATTCTCCCTTTGTCGGATAAATCTCTTCCTGGCTATCCCGATAGTAATGTTAAACCTCTTCATAATAGGGTTAATTCTCTATAAAATCATGTTTTCCCCTTTAGCCAAATTTTCGATCGAAGCCAGGACTGATAATTCCCTCCTGATCAGTTTCGGTTTGATGCTGGCCATAGATAATTTAGCCGCTATGATCTGGACCGCCGATGAACGGATCGTAATAACCCCATTATCAGGTATTACCTTTGGGATTTTTGGACTCCGAGTCCCTTCTGTCGGCCTGATAAGTTTGGGCTTGGCTTTATTTTTTGCTTTTTCCCTTCATCTTTTTCTTGGCAAGACCCGGTTTGGAAAAGCGATTAGGGCCACTTCACAGGATTGGGAAGCCGCGACAACTTTGGGAGTTAATATTGGTTACACTTATTTGATTTCATTCGGCATAAGTACTGCTCTAGCCGGAATAGCCGGAGCCCTTCTTTCCCTCAACTATGCTTTTAACCCTTCTATCTCAGAAGGATGGTCGATTAAGGCCCTGATTATTATTACGCTGGCCGGCTTGGGTCGGATTGGCGGGGTATTTGCTGCCGGGTTGATTTTAGGGGCTGTAGAAGCAGTCAGCGTTTATTTTATCGGGGCCTCGAATCAACAAGTCGTCGGCCTGGTTATCTTCATTCTCCTCCTCCTTTTCAGGCCGCAGGGACTCTTTGTCAAACCAGCACGGGAACGCCGGAGATGGCATTTAATAAAATAAGGTTTTTAATCATTGGTGGGATTATTGCCGCCTTATCTCTCTTTCCCTTAACGGTAAAGTCGGATTATCTGATAAACTTCTTAATTTTATTATTCCTCAATATTACAATTACCCAGAGTTGGAATATCCTGGGAGGTTTTACGGGCCAGATTAGTATCGGTCAATCCGCCTTCTTTGGTATCGGAGCCCTGGCGACCCGTCTCCTTTGGATGGCGGATATCCCGATCCTCCTGGCCCTCTTGGGAGGGGGGCTTGCTGCCGTAGTCCTGGCGGCCTTCATTGGTCTTCCAAGTCTCAGGCTAAGGGGTGTCTATTTTGCGATCGCCACCCTTGGGTTGGCTATCATCACAAGAGTTGTTGTCGGCAATGCCTTTCCTGGAGTGAGTTTTCTCCCTGCCAAATATCTCGCATCCTTCTCTTTGACCCCCCGTTACTATCTCGCCCTGGCACTTGTCTTGATAACAATCGGGGTGGTTTATTTTTTGATTAATTCTAAACTGGGTATAGGGATGGCGGCGATCAAAAATGATGAAGAGGCCGCTTCAGCTCTTGGTATAAATACCTTTAAATGCAAAGTCTATAGTCTGGCCATCAGCACCTTTTTAGCAGGGTTGGCTGGGGGGGTCTATGCCTTCTATTCGGCGGTATATTATTATTATGTACCCTTCGAAATAAGCTGGAGTTTTGATCCGCTTCTGATGGCTGTCATTGGCGGGGCCGGGACGATTCTCGGTCCGATTTTAGGGGCCATCGGGTATGTACTTCTTAAGGAAATATTCACCGTTATGATCGGAAAGTTCAATGTCCTAATATTCGGGACTCTTTTTATAATAACGGTCCTGGCTCTTCCGGGGGGCCTAATCGAAGTCTGGGAAAAATTTCAGAAATTTCACACCTCTCTCATATTAAAGAGAGAAGGAAAAAGATCTCAATAAGTTATTTTAACCATTTTAACTTATTTGATTTTCGAGTAAAATAATAAAACTATGGCAGATCAGAGACAAACCATATTCCAATCAATTATGGACGGTAAAAGTATTCCGGCTTTCTTTCGGGATCGCCGAAACGACCGGGAGAACGAAGTTGCCTTCCTATACAAAGATCTCGGGATCTATAATGAGGTCCGGTGGAAGCAATATTGGACCGAAGTTGAAGAATTCTCTTTGGGTCTAATGCAGATAGGTCTTCTTCCAGGGGACCGTGTCGCAATCATGGGTGATCCCTGCCCGGAGTGGTTTTATTCCGATCTGGCGGTCCTCTCCGCCGGAGCGATCAGTTATGGAGTGTATTCAACATCATCTCCCGAAGAGATCTGCTATACCATAGAAAAAACAAGAGCCAAATTCTTTATTGCCGAGAATCAAGAATATGTTGATAAAATAGTTGATTTTATTGAACGGTACACCTTTTTGCTTAATTTGATAGTCATTGATACCAAAGCAATGTTTGGGTACCAGAATTCCAAGTTGATACACTTTAAGGAAGTTCAAAAATTAGGTCGGGAACTTAAAAGCCAGGATCCGAGCTTGTTTTTAACCCGTCTAAATACAGTTAAGGGTGATGATCCGGCTTTTCTTGTGTTCACTTCAGGAACAACCGGAGCGGCGAAACCTGCAATTATAACCCATAAAAATATTCTGGCCAGTTGGGTTTATGCAACCAGTGAAGTATTCCC
>JAZDOU010000007.1:0-15837 GCA_043798385.1 Pseudomonadota bacterium | reverse complement strand
CCTCTATAACGAATCAGCATATTGCCTTGGGCATCAACAGGGACAAGGGTGTCTCCAAGGCGGAGGGATTCCATCCCGTTGGAATTGACCTTCAGGGCGACCTGTTTGTTCCCGGTTGCCTGGATATAAGCGGCCAAGGCGAGGTTAGGATAGACCCGACCGGCATACTCTATTAATACCGGGATTTTTCGGATGATCCCATCGCTATCCGGCATGACATTGAAAAAGCCGGAGGCAGGGGAGGCATCAGATAAGACCTTCAGATTGCAGACTACCTCCTGGGCCTTGACCAGAGAGGGTTTTTCCCGGGCGGACCCGGGCTCTTCTAAAACCACTACGGGAAGAGGGTGCAGTCGGCATTCTCTATGGGGAGGGTTTTCCTGGTGGAAAAGAAATTTAAAGCCCAGGACAAAAGGTCCTTGAGAAAGGATGCGGGCCAATTCGGCATCATTGTCCAGGGGCATCCCGGGAAAAATACGAAAATCGCCCCGACCTTTAAAGTCCCGGGCAATTTCTTTTTGCAATACCGATAGAGAGGTTCGATCTTCTTCCGGGAAAACCATGTCCAAGGCGATGGTCAACGCCCCGGCCTGCTTTATTTTTTCCAATAAAAAAGCGATCCGGTAGCGCGGCCAGGGCCACTGGCCCACCTGGGAGAGACTTTTTTCATCAATGCCCACAATGACCGGAAGGTTAGAAGAGACCTCTCTATGTGTGGACCTAAGCAGGGCATCATAAAGCTTTTGGTCCATGGACCGGAAGAAGTACGGCGGGTAAATATACAGAACTGAGACGGCCAGGGAAAAAAACAAGCCGGCCAGAAAAATCCAGAGTCGACCTTTTTCAGGTTTGGCCAGGAAGACGTTATGGGCCGCCTTACGACTCAACGGTTTCGAAGCCCGTCAACGAATGGTAACTTCAACCCGACGATTTTGAGGTTCGGGGATTTCATCCTCTGTTTTGACCACGGGGTTATCCTCCCCATGGGAGGCCGCCTCAACAATCCGGGGATCAAGACCACCGGCTGTAAGTCTATCCTTAATATGAGCAGCCCGGTTCAGTCCGATTTTAAAATTGGCCTCTCTGGTCCCCACCCGGTCGGTATGACCTATTATACTCACGTCGGTAGATTTTTGAATTTTGATGATTTTAAGAATCTCCGGAACAAGCTTCAGGGATTCCTCGGTTAACTCAGTGGAGCCGGTTTTAAAATACAAAAGGAAGCGAAGCATGGGGAGGGGTTGTCCCTCCGGTTTCGATTCGTAGATGGCTCGTAGTTGTTTTTCCTCCAGAATAGTATGGGTAGGAGGGGAATCGAGTGGCTGGGCCTCAAGGGCCGCCTTGAACAGGTCGTCTATTTGTTTTTCCTCCATCACAAAAGGGGCCGAAGGCGCCTCCCCCGCTCTGGTTATTTCCGTAGCCTGTCTTGGTTCCGTTAGAAGTTGAGACCCGGCCGGATTGGAAACCAGAATCTTCCCGGTCTGACCATCAGGGTCGGGTAGAAGAACGAACAGGTTGCTCCCGGTCAGACAGCAAGAGCTGAGGGAAAAAAGGGAAAAAAAGCAGGCCAGGAAAACCTTATAAGACTTCATGGGAGGCCTTTTCTTGGATTCCTAAAGGGGAACCAATCAACAAATCCGCCCGCAACTCACCCGGGCTTTTGTAATGGACCTTGGGGGAATCAGGATCCGAGTCTTCAATTTTGACGGCGAATTTGGTTCCCCTGATGCCGATATTTCCCACCGGGGTTTCGAATCGGACCGATTCCGGGGACAGTTTGGCGATAACCCCCGATAGACAGGCGACGGTTCCTTTGAACAATTTGGACACCAGCGATAGTTTCCCTTCAGCGGGAGAAAAAAGGAATTCTTTTACAGTAATAGCTGTATCGGGACCCAGGGATAACAGGGTGTCGTCTTTAAACATCATCCCTATGGATCCGTCCGGGCCGGTTATTAAGGAATCGTTTTTAAATATTTTTTCACCGCTCCTGGCCGGAAGGGTTTGATTCTGCCGTCCAATGAAGGCCGTTCCCTTTACGGTCCTGATGCTCCCCACGGGCAGTTCCAAGGCTTGAGCCCAAGAAGACCAAAAAATCAAAACCGCGCTTAATGACAGGACGATTCTAACCATATTTTTATAATACCATTTTCCATTCGTTAGGTAAAGAGGGTATTTGTCCCCAGCTCCCTTCCATTGTAGGTCAGGACATGGCCCCGGCGCTATTAGAACCTTAAGGTGGCCTGGCATCTCAAAGGATTAAGCAGACAAGCCCTATTAAAACCTTAGGGTGGCTTTGAATCTTAGAGGGTTAAGAAGATAAGCTCTATTAGAACCTTAGAGTGGCTTTTAATCTTAGAGGGTTAAGAAGTAGGGTTAAGCCATCCAGGGCACTTCGGACATGAATATCGGCGGCCATGATGGCATCAACCGCACAGCCTTCCCCTTCGGTAACGCTGATTCCGACCCGGGCTGTTTTCAACATCCGGCGGTCGTTATTCCCATTCCCTAAAGCCACCACCTTTTCCGGTCCCAATTTTTTAATATAGTCTTCTTTTTGGACATCATGGTCCGGGCCGGTCAGGATATGGATCCGGCATTGGACCTCGGCCAGTTCTTCCCGGACCCGGCCAAAGGTGTCGGCCGTCAAGATATGGATCGTTACCACTTGAGCCAGACGGTTTAATCCTTCTTTGACGCCGGGCAATAAATGTCCGTCAACCGAAAGAGTCCCCGTAAAGTCGGAAACCAGGTGGGTCAAACCAACCGGACCGAAACCCGGGATGTCAATGTCTATCATGTTGATTCCTCATAGGTGGCGAGAACTGCAACCCTCTCAACCCTTTTCTTTTTCGTTCAGGTAACCGAGAATTTCTTGATCGTCGGGGGCCCGTTTCAGGGCCTCTATAAAGCAGTCCAGCGCTTCTTTGTGTCTGCCCAGGGTTCGCAGAGAAAGACCCAGAAGTCGATACACCTCTTTGGTATATTCCCCGAGCGACAAGGCCTGGTGTAAGGCATTGACCGCCCTTTTCGGGAAGCCGTTCATCAGGAGTGCTTTCCCCAGGTTCAGCCAGTAGGGGCCTTTGGCCGGTTCGAGGCGGGTGGCCTGTTGGCAAAGGGATAAAGCCACTTTGATACTTTCACCTTGTTGAAGGTAAAGGGATCCCAGACAACTCAGGGAAAAGGCATCCTGTGGAAAAATCTTTAAAGCCTTTTTGAAATAAGCCATGGCCTCCTTCCTCTTTCCCAAGGACTCCTCATTCTCTCCCAGGACCCGATAAATAAACCCCTTCTTGTCCGGGGCTTCCTCGGCCTTCTTAAACCAGGTAAAAGCCCGGGAAAAGTTTCCCTGTTCCCGGTAAAGCCTTCCCAGATGATAGGCCAGATCAAAGGTCACCTCATTTTTTTGGGCCAATTCCTCCCAGATGGAGATAGCCTTCTCAACCATTCCCAGTCTGACATAGGCAAATCCTAAATTGAAAGAGGCGATAAAATCATCCGGGGTAAGCGTCAAGACCCGGAGGAACGATTCAATGGCCCGCTCCAATTGTCCCAAATTGGCCCGGCAGACTCCCAGGCTGTTTAGGACATTAATATTATTCGGATCCAGAACCAAGGCCTTTTCATATTCCCGGATGGCCCCATTAGCATCCCCATGATTATACAGTTTGTCCCCACTAATATTAAGGCTGATGGAATCAAAGACTACCAGGGAACCGGGCCCCAGGAAGGCTAGATGGTCCAGGGCCTTAATGGTGTTTTCCAGGATCTCCCCTTTATGAAAGGGCAAGCAGGGGTAATCAGCCAGGACAACGGAAAGGGAAAGATTCAAGGTTTGTTTTAATTGGTCCATTAAATTTCTGGCCCACAGACCGGCCGTTTCCTTGTCCATTTCAGGAAGGAACAGGATAAATCCGTCGCGGCCATAAGGCCCGACTATTGCCCCGGCCGGTAGCCTCTCTTCGATGTTCAGGTCCATCTCTTTTTGAATTTCTGAGAGGCTCCTTTCGCCCCAGAGTTTCAATCGATCAGCATAGTCATCCAACTGCCCGATAAGGAGCGAAAATTTTTCAGTAACCTTCAAGGCCCCTCGAAACTTCAACTGAAACATCTGAAAAGAGCGCAGGGGACCATTGGTTAAAGAGACCCCGCCTTTTGAATCCCCTATTTTTTCACTAAAGGACGAAACCTGGCGGACCCAATCATTTTTTTGAATCGTCATCCCGGATTCCCGGAGATATATGACCTCGGCGATGCAGAGATTTTCTTGGATCTCAAGGGGAATGGCCTGTCCTTTTTCCTGATCCGGATTATCTCTTCCCACAATTGAAAATCGCATCAAAGGGCTGACCCCGGCTTTCTCCCCCAGATTGATGACAATCCGATGACTGGGAAGGAGGTCCATTACCGTCCCGGCCCGATTAAGTATTTCGTCATAGCCCAGGGTGACATTGTCTCCCAGATATTGGGCCAATTCCAGGGCCGTCCAGGCCTTATCCCACCAGTGGGTCATTAGAGAATATTTGGAAGGATTTCCTTGAAAGGTTTCCTGATCCCGCGACGAAAATTCGGACCATCCCAAATGATAGACAAATTGGTCTTCCAGTACCGGGGAACTTTGGAAAGGCAGAAAAGGCGTTCGATTTTCTTCCCCCCCGGAAGAGATAACAAAACCGATCAACAACGGGTGGTGATGAATCGTGGCCAAGATCGTCCCCTTGGGGAAACTCTTGGTCAACTCCTTTAGCCTGACCTGGAAGTCCGTCTCCAGGGAAGTGGATGAGGGACCAGCCCTGCCGTCTTTAGACTGAAGAGATAAAAAACCAAGTATCAAGGTTTGAACAGACTGCCCACCGGCCAGACTTAACTTTTCCGGTTTCTGCTCCTCCCCTTTTTGGGACCATTCCTTTAATTCTTGGATTAAAATTTTTCGAAAGGCCCATTCATGATAGAAGCCGGTTACAGGATCCAACTGAACCTGTTTTTTTAGGGCTGCCATCTCCAGGGCTATGTTGGACAAACGCTCCAGCATAGCTTTCTCTTTGGACTCAGGGGCCTGGGGCGGGCCAAAAAAGACCAGGAATCCGATCGGTTTGCCGTGAAAGGCCAGAGGCCAAAAAAGCCTTTTCCGCCCGGAATCATAGTTCATTTCCCTTTCAGCAGCCCAGGTTATATCCCCGAATTCTTCCAGTTTCCCGCCCTCTTTCCAGCTTAAAGTCGATTGGGGTCGTTCCGGAAAATAAAAATTGAGCGATGTATAAGGGAAAAGACCCTGAAAGATCCTGGAAAACAAGGCCCGAGAGGCGATCAGGTCTTCAGGAGAAAGAGTAGGAATGGCAGAAAACGGCATGAGCGGATATCCCCTTGGGATTATCATTAGATTGAAAATACGAATCATGAATATCGAACATCGAATTTCGAATTATGAAGTTATTTGTACCTTTCCTTCGACATTCAGCATTCATTATTCGATATTCGACATTTTCATCTTTCCTGGTGTCACGCCCCTCGGCGGGGCAGGACGGCTAATTTCCAAAATCACACCCCGATAGGGAAGATATATGGCTGCCTGAAAATTGTCAACAGAGAGTTCCTGATCTAATATAAAAATTATTGTTTTTTTATAAATGGGTATGATATTATACCAAAATTTGATAAGACTAATTGATATCAGGCTTGTTCCGGCCGGCTCGGTTCTGATTCGCAGGGCCTCAAAAAGGGGTGATTTTTATTCCTCAGGGAGAAGAAGTTCCCCATTATTTGGGGCATCGAAAACGACTGAAGGCCCGCTTTGTACAGGCCGGCCTGGAGGCCTTCCAGGATTACGAGGTCGTGGAGTTGATATTAACGTATGCCCTGGCCGGGAAGGACACCAAACCCCTGGCCAAGGATTTATTACGGACCTTTGGGTCTTTGCGGGGGATCGTAGAGACTCCCTTTGAAGAACTGAAAAAAGTTAAAGGGGTCGGGGAGCACAGCGCCTTACTCTTCAAACTGATAAAGGCCGCTTCAGAGCGGTATCTTCGAGATCGTGTGCTCCATTCGCAAAACGTTATTACCTCTCCCGGGGATGTGGTAACCTATTGTCAGTCCAAGATGGGCCGATTGAAGGACGAACAATTCAGGATGATCTACCTCAATACCCGAAATCAGGTTATTGAAGAGGAAGTCTTACAAGAGGGCACAGTGGATCAAACCGTTGTTTATCCCCGAAAGGTCATGGAGAGGGCCCTACGGTTAAAAGCCACGGCCTTGATCCTGGTCCACAATCATCCCGGCGGCTCACCCTATCCTTCCCCGGAGGACCGGGAATTGACCAGGACTTTAGCTCAGGCAGCCAAAAATTTACAGATCAAGGTTCACGACCATTTAATTATAGGACAGGACGGCCATTTTAGTTTTTTGGAGAACAATCTCTTATAGAAACCAAGACTATGGGGGGCGAAAACAACACCATGAATCAGTGTGATATCTTGCGAAAAGAACTCGAAGAGATCCTGAAACATAAATGGATAGAATCGGAAAAAGCCGGATACGACCTGGGCGATCAGGCGGTTTGGGACTGGGTAGAAAAATACGCCCATGAATTCAGGGAATACTGGCAAAAAAAGAACATCTCGTAATTCTCCCCAGTTTGCCTCCGCCCATCCTCCTGATCCATTTTTATTCATTGCAAAACAGAAAAACTTGTGATTATGATAGTCTTGCTTATTAAGGCCTTTTTCTAAGATTTCTTGGGGTTGGAATATATCGGCATGGCCCATCCCGGTCTAAAAGACTCTTTTCGGGTCAAAGCCAAGGAAGAGGGATATCCCGCTCGGTCGGTTTATAAACTCAAAGAGATCCAAGAGAAATATAAACTGATTCGACCTGGACAGCGGATTATCGACTTAGGCTGTCACCCCGGTTCCTGGCTCAGGTTCTGTTCCCAGATCGTGGGGCCTGAAGGCCTGGTCCTGGGATTGGATCTGAAAAATCCGACGATTCCATTGTCTGCGAATAGTTTTTTTCAAAAAGTCGATCTTTTGGCCGTCCCTGAAGAACAGATCAAGGCTTGGGCCCCGGAGGCCGATCTTGTTTTAAGCGATCTCTCACCCAATACAAGCGGAATAAAGTGGTTGGATCATCAGCGTTCTCTGGAGTTGAATCAACGGGCCCTGGAAATCGGCTTCCTGATATTAAAAAAAGGGGGCAACACGGTCTTGAAAATCTTTGAAGGGGAAGGTTCCAAGGATTTCATGAAAAAAATGAAAAACCGTTTTGAACAAGTTACCATTCACAAACCCAAGAGTTCCCGCCGGGAAAGTCCGGAGATCTATCTGATCGGGAGAGGGTTTAAGGGGTAAACCCTATTGCCTTAAAGCCTCAGGTCCGCTGGCGGCAGGCGTTACTGAACATTCATTTTTTTGCTTAGTTATTGAGGACAAAAGGAGGAGGCTATGTCCGGTCATTCCAAGTGGAGTACCATAAAAAGAAAAAAAGGGGCCGCCGATGCCAAACGGGGCAAGATTTTCTCCAAGGTCATCAAAGAGATTACTATCGCCGCCAGGATTGGGGGAGGAGACCCGGAGGGCAATCCCCGGTTGCGGGCCGCCATTGCCTTGGCCAAAAGCGAAAACATGCCCAAGGATAATATTGACCGGGCCATCAAAAAAGGGACCGGTGGAGCGGACGGAGCTTCCTATGAAGAGATTGTTTATGAAGCCTATGGCCCCGGGGGGGTGGCCATACTGGCCCAGGTTTTAACGGACAATAAAAATCGGACCGTAGCCGACATTCGTCACATCTTTACCAAGAATGGAGGCAGCATGGGAGAGACCGGCTGCGTGGCCTGGATGTTTGAAAAAAAGGGCTATATCGTTTTCGAAAAGAGCAAAATAGATGAAGAGGCCTTGATGGAGTGGGGGTTGGAAGCCGGTGTGGAGGATATTCGGGAACAGGAAAGTGAGTGGGAGGTGATTGTCTCTCTGGAAAACTTTGAAAAGATCCGCTCCTCCGTGGAGGAAAAGAAATGGATCCCCCAGGTGACTGAATTAACCATGCTTCCCAAAAATACCGTTATGCTTGAAGGAAAAAACGCCGAACAAATGATTCGCTTGATGGAAGCCCTGGAGGAAAATGACGACGTCCAGAATGTCTATGCCAACTTCGATATACCCGATAAAGTGATGGAGGCCCTGGGCTAAGGGATGGCACATCGGGAACCTGGCCGCACCCTGGGAATCGATCCGGGTTCCCAAGTAACCGGATTTGGGGTTTTAGAAAAAAACGGAAATCGGATCAGACATATAGTCAGCGGTTTTGTCCGCTTGACCCCTTCTCCTTCCTTATCTTTACGGCTTAAGCGTCTGCATCAAACCCTGCAAAAGGTCATTGCAGAACACCGGCCCACTGATTTAGCGGTTGAAAAGGTCTTTTTTGCCAAAAACGTCCATAGTGCCCTGACCTTGGGGCAGGTTCGCGGCGTGGTCCTGTTGACTGCGGTGGAGGCGGGATTGGAAGTTTTTGAATACAGCGCCCTGGAGATTAAAAAGGCCGTCACCGGATACGGCCGGGCTGACAAAAATCAGGTCCAGGAGATGGTCAAGATTTTATTGGGGATCCCTTCCATGGAAAAACAAGATGTCTCCGATGCCCTGGCTGCCGGGATTTGCCATTTAAATTGGTTTTATCCTCTTAAGGAAAAGGGATGATCGCTTTTCTGGAAGGTCGTTTATTATCCAAATCACCGGAATGGATTATCGTTTCTATCCAGGGAATCGGCTATCAGGTGGCGGTCCCCCTGTCTTCTTTTTATGATCTTCCGGAGGTGGAGCAGGTGGTCCAACTCCATATTTACACCCATGTCCGGGAAGATGCCATTCAACTCTTTGGATTTCTGACTCCGAATGAAAAAGAGATCTTCCTGCTTCTATTGGGCGTCTCCGGTATCGGCCCTAAGGTGGCCCTGAACATCCTCTCCGGTATTTCTTCTAAGGAATTACATCAGGCCCTGTTGGGAGAAGACAGCCAACGGATTCAAAGGATTCCCGGTGTGGGTAAGAAAACCGCTGAACGGATCGTCTTGGAATTAAAAGATAAGATCAGGAAATTGAGCTCAGGGCCCTTACCCTCGGTGGTCCGTGAAGTCCCGGAAGGGACCCCCTGGGAAGATGCCCTTTCCGCCCTGGTGAATCTGGGGTATCACAAAGCCGTAGCCGAGAAGACCTTGGGACAGATAAAAAATGAAACGGAAGGACCGATTTCCCTTGAAGACCTCCTTCGAAGGGCTCTAAAATCCATGTCGCGATGAATAACGAGCGGATCATCAACCCAGAACCTACAGAAGAAGAAAGATATTTGGAGGTCGGCCTGAGGCCCAAAGGTCTCTCTGAATTCGTCGGCCAGGAAGAGGTCAAGAATAATTTAAGGGTCTTTATCCAGGCGGCCCAGGAACGGGGAGAGGCCTTGGACCATGTGCTTCTGTATGGATTTCCGGGATTAGGCAAGACCACCTTGGCCAATATTATTGCCCAGGAGTTGAATGTCAACCTGAAGGGCACCTCCGGGCCGGTGATCGAGCGTCCCGGAGACCTGGCGGCTTTATTAACCAACTTACACTCCAAGGATTGTTTGTTTATCGATGAGATCCACCGATTAAACCATGTCGTGGAGGAAATCCTCTATCCGGCCATGGAAGATTTTCAATTGGATCTCATGATCGGACAGGGGCCCAGCGCCAGGTCCATCAAGCTGGATCTACCAAAATTCACCCTGGTCGGGGCTACTACCCGGGCTGGTCTGCTCACTCCGCCCTTGCGGGATCGATTCGGCGTAGTCTTAAGAGTCGACTTCTACTCTTCGGAAGAGTTGAAGATCATCCTTTTTCGATCGGCCGATATCTTGAAGATCCCTGCAGAAGAGGCCGGGATCCTCGAGATTGCCAGGCGCTCCCGGGGAACTCCCCGGGTGGCCAATCGTATCCTGAAACGGGTCAGAGATTTTGCCCAGGTCAGGGCCAACGGGCATATCACCCTGAAAGTCGCTCAAGAGGCCTTGAAAATGCTGGAAGTGGACCAACTGGGCCTGGACAAGATGGACCGAAAAATTTTACTGACCATCATTGAAAAATTTAATGGCGGCCCGGTTGGTGTTGAAGCCCTTTCTGTAGCCCTGTGTGAGGAGAGAGACACCTTAGAGGACGTCTATGAGCCTTTTTTAATCCAATGCGGATTCCTTAACCGGACCCCTCGGGGAAGGGTAGCCACCCCCCTGGCCTATGGTCATTTTGGGAAAAAAGTCCCTCAGGAGATCCAAGGAAACCTGTTTGAAGGTTCTTGATATTTCATCGGCCACTATGATACATAGTGTAGGAATGGCCAAAGAGATGAGAACTCCATGAACGCGATTACCTTTTTCAGTATAAAAGGAGGGACCGGGAAAACGACCCTGAGCAGTTCAATCGGCTGGCTTCTGGCCGAAGAAGGTCATCGCGTCTTAATGGTCGACTTGGATCCTCAGGGGCACTTAACCCAGTCACTTCGGGGAAAACCGGCAAAAAATCAAACTTCACTCTATTATTCCTTGATCCATGAACGTCCTCTTTCAGGGACCATCGTTCCCACCTCAAATCCCAGGGTTTCCTTAATTCCGGCCACAGAAGACCACCTATATTTAAATAATGCCTTGATATCCAAGCCATGGCGGGAATGGAAATTAAAAGACGCCTTGTCGGCCATGTACCCCTTTCCCTATGATTTGGTCATCATTGATGTCGGAGCCAGTTTGAGTCTGGTGACCTATAATGCCTTGTTTGCCGCCCAGACCCTCATCATACCGGTATTGCCCGATCTCTTTTCCTATCTCAGTCTGAAAAATCTCTTCACCTTTTTGGAAAAAACCTGCAAAGATTTTAAGTATAATTTTAAGATGATCTGGATTTTGCTCAATAAGCTGAACAACCACCGCCCATTAGATCGAGAAAACCGGGATGCCTTAATGAAGTATTATAAAAAGTTTTTAATGCCGGTCATGATCCGGGAAGACTTAAAATTTTCTCAGGCCACCAAACATCAAATACCGGTAACGGATTTTGCTCCTGAATCGACAGCGGCCCGGGACCTGAAAAAAGTGGTTCATTTTTTAGAAAAAGTAGGTTCTCAGTCCAAAACGTTAAAATACCTCTAACCAAGGAGATCAATCATGGAAGATATTTTCGAGACCAACGCCCCCATCCGATTTCCCGCCCCCAAAGAACAACCCGAGATGGAACCGGAACCCGCGGGGGGAGAGGTCTTAAAAGCCCCCCTGGTGAAAGAAACAGCCGGTCGCTGGAAAAAAGAGATCATCGATAAGATTCAATACCTGAGAGAAAACTTAGAGCTGGCTAACCAGGAAAAGGAAGGCCTCTCCCAGGAAGTGGACCAGCTCCAAACTGACTTAAGCACCACCAAAGAGAGAGTTCAAGAACTCGAGATCCAGTTGTCAGAGGCCCTGGAGACTTTCAATTCGTTATTGAATGAGGTTTCTCAAGCCTTGGAGACCTGAACTCTTAGTTCGAAAATAGAATCTGGGGTCCACCGGTCCTCGGTCCTATTTTCATGTTTGGTGGTGCCACGCCCCAAAAGGCGGGGCATGGCGGCTTAACACCGAATGAGTTCATAGTGATGCGTTTGGAGATCAGAGTAATGAATGAGGTGTGATGAATTTTAACTCCGAACTTACTGCACTTCTACAATCCAATTCCAATCGTCCCCAACGGTTCCTTTTTGTATCCCGGTAATGGTCCGGTAAAGGTCGGCTGATAAGGTTCCAATTTTACCGTTGTTAATGGTAAACCGTTGACTATTCCAGCTCAGTTCTCCGATAGGAGAAATGACCGCTGCGGTTCCCGTTCCAAAGGCCTCTTCCAGTTTGCCTTCCGCCTGGGCCTCAACCAATTCCTGGATGGAAATTTTTCTTTCCCGGCAGGGAACCTGCCAGGCCTTAAGCAATTGGATGGTCGAATCTCTGGTAATACCGGGGAGTATAGTCCCCTCCAGGACCGGGGTGATTACCTCTCCGTTGATCTTAAAGAAGACATTCATGGTGCCGACTTCTTCGACATATTTTTTCTCTACCCCATCGAGCCATAAAACCTGGGTAAAGCCTTTTTGGGTGGCCTCCACCTGGGCTTTCAGACTGGCGGCATAGTTCCCGGGTGTCTTGACAAACCCTAAGCCACCTTTGACGGCCCGCACATACTGGGTCTCGACATAGATTTTTACCGGATTAATCCCTTCAGGATAATAAGCCCCCACCGGGGATAAGATAATAATAAATTTATAGGTATTGGCTGGTCTGACTCCCAAATAGGGGTCTGTGGGAATAACAAAAGGACGGACATATAAGGAAGTCCCTTCCACTGTCGGGATCCAATCCTTATCTACGGAAACCAGTCTTTTTATGGCTTCGACGCCAAAGGAGGGATCTATTGTGGGGATACACAGACGGCCATTGGATTGATTGATGCGCTCTATATTTTTATCCGGGCGAAACAACAAGACCCTTCCATCCTCGGTTCGGTAGGCCTTCAGTCCCTCGAAAGTAATCTGGCCGTAATGAAAAACCATCGTGGAAGGATCCAATGTTAAAGGGGCATAGGGAATAATCCTGGGATCATACCAGCCTCGATCAGCGGCATAGTCCATTATGAACATATGATCGGTAAAATACTTCCCAAATCCCAAATTGGTTTGGTCCGGTTTGGGTTTGGGGGCTTGGGTTTTTTCAATTTGAATACGATTCTCCATACTATCTATCTCCCTCCCCTTTTATTTCTCCTTCATAGACTTTATATTTTATGAACCTATAAAAAGTCAATCCTTTCCTTCTTCAAAACAAGGTTTCCAGCCATTCCTTGACTTCCGGAGGGAGAGGATAAACGCCTTTGGCATGGCTGCAACAGTTCCAGAATTTTTCGGGAAGTTCCATCTCATAAAGGCTTTCTGGACCATCTTTGGTTATTTTCTGGAGCCGGACCCGATAAGGCTCTTGCCAGGTATCAATGGAAAAATAATAAGATGCCGTCTCAGAATCGACGTATCGACCGGTGTAGCCGGTGTTGCCCCACTCCAGATAACAGGCCACGGCATCGGCCGGACCCATCTCCCAATTGATCGGCAGGTCTTTAAATTTGGATAATTCGCCCACTTTTTCTTTCTTTTGAAAAAAGCCCTAAAAAACGGGCAGCTAAATTATTGGGAAGGTGACATTGAGCCTGGCTGCGAATTTTTTCCGAGTGAGCCCCGTTGGTTCGCGAAGCTGGCGACTTATCAGATGATAGATCATAAACTAAAAAGAACCAAAAAAGAATTTTTTTCCTTGCCTGAGGAATATGCCCTCATTTTTGTAATCATTTTTCTTGACTTAAGGCTAAATATAACTATAATTCTTGTATTGTAATCATTTTTTTGGAGAATGCCATGACTGAAAACAGTCAAGAACAGGCGACGCTCAGGCTTGCAGGATATGCGGCGCTTATTCGGATGTATGGTATTGATGTCATCCCGAACTGGCACAGGTCCCTGGTCACCACCAAGGGAATCCACCGGATCGACTCGGCCGGTGGCATAGTCGAAGAGGTTTACCCGCCCAAGTACTGGCCGGGGAACACGCCGGGCGATCATCTCGAATTCGCACTCAAGTATGACGGGACGAACCTTGCAATACTGGCCAGCCTATTTCGCGAGATCACCGCCGAAGATTTCCTGGGTTATGTTCGGTCCAAACCAACCGGTAAGTACGCCCGACGGTTGTGGTTTCTGTATGAGTTTCTGACCGGCACCTCTCTCCAGATGGATGACCTCAAGCAGGGAAACTACATCGACTTGCTCGATCCGGATCAATACTACACGGTCACTCAGGCCCGCCAGGTGCGCCGTCAGCGCATTAACGACAACCTACTGGGTGATGTCCGGTTCTGTCCGACGATTCGGCGTACCGATCTCCTTCAAGGTTTGGAAGCAACCGATCTTCCCGAGCGATGCCGAAAGGTTGTGTCCGGTTACTCGCCGGAATTGTTGAGGCGGGCATTAAGTTATCTCTACTCCAGGGAAACGAAATCATCCTTCGAGATTGAGCACCTCAAGCCCAACTCGACCCGGACCGAGCGCTTTGTCGCGCTGCTTCAGATGGCGGAGCGGGAAGATTTCTGCGGGAAAACGAAATTGATCGACCTGCAGAATCGGATTGTCGATCTACGATTCGCCGAATCCGAATACCGGAAAAACCAGAACTATATCGGCGAGGCGGTCGCCTGGCAGAAAGAGAAGGTCCATTTTGTCTGTCCGAAGCCGGAAGACCTGGTTGACCTGATGGAAGGCCTGATCGCCTCTCACAAACGAATGGACGAGGGGGGCGTTTCCGCAGTCGTTCAGGCCGCCGCCGTGGCTTATGGATTCGTTTTTATGCATCCCTTCGAAGACGGCAATGGTCGAATCCATCGTTTTTTGATCCACAATGTTCTGGCCCGCCGCAACTTTACTCCCAAGGGAATCATGTTTCCCGTATCGGCATCCATGCTGAAAAACATTGCCGACTACGACGCTTCCCTGGAGGCCTTTTCCCGTCCGCTCATGGCCATGGTGGACTATTCGCTCGACGAAGAAGGCCGCCTGATCGTTAATAATGATACGGCCCGGTGGTATCGTTACATTGATATGACGCCTCAAGCGGAGGCGCTTTTCCAGTTTATCGCGCAGACGATCGATTCGGAGCTTCTCGATCAATTGGGATTTCTCGCAAACTACGACGAGACCAAGAGGGCTATTCAGGAGATCGTGGATATGCCCGACCGGCAAATTAATCTCTTTATCCGGTTCTGCCTGCAGAATAACGGCCGACTCTCAGCGCGGAAACGTGCCAGTCACTTTGTTGCCCTGTCGGAGGATGAAATCGCCCGAATGGAACAGACCATTCAGTCCGTCTACGGGAGCAAAATGTCAGATGAGGATTGGCCAACGCAGGAATGAAATCCTCCCTGGCTGTTAAGCGACATCCATGGGAAGCCTGGGATCATTGACGAGCCAGTGGAGAATATGGCAGAAACGACCAGACCCCGAGGGGATCAACCCACGGGGCCGGGCATTAAATAATCACCGCAGCAATCAGCGGATGGTATTCTGGCTCCCCGGGACGGATTCGAATCCCGCTATAAGCGGGATTAATCCGGCAGTTCGCGGGATCTCCGCTCCACTTCGACTGTTTTTATAATTCCTTTATCGAGCAGATAACGGCCTATCCCTCTTTTCTTAATGGTTCGTTCCAAAGCCATGGCTTCACTTCGATCCTTGCACTCCCCGCTCCAAATCAACCTCCAGGGACCCTCAAACCGTTTTGTAGTTTTGGTGCCTTGGTATCGCGAGTCATTATGTTCTTTCAATCTGAGATCTAAATTGTTGGTCTGTCCGCAGTAGTATCTTCCGGTGCGGTCACTTTGTAAGACATAGACCCAATAAGGCACTGTCTACCTCATAAAAAAGGCCCTGATTAAAGGGCCTTTTTTTACTTCTGGCTCCCCAAGCAAGTTAAAAGGTAGAACCTTCCGAGCGGTCTTTGAGCTTCCTACCGTCAAGAAAGAGCCCAAATCAGCATGCCATAAACCCTCAAGGTTCTATCGCAACCCCGTCTATCTTGCCCAGGAGTGGCAGAAGGCTTTAATAACGGGGTATTACTCCTCTCAAGCTGACCTGGCCCGCAAGCTGGAGGTCTCCCGTGCCCGTGTATCACAGGGTTTACGGCTCCTCAGTCTCGCCCCGGAAGTCCTGAAAGCCATTACCGCCCTCGGTGATCCTTTGCCCTCGCCCTTTCTGACCGAAC
>JAZDOU010000495.1:0-2065 GCA_043798385.1 Pseudomonadota bacterium | reverse complement strand
CCAGCGGAATGATCTTGGCAAGTTCGAGAAGTGGCGGCCAGCCCGAGTGATTCTTGATAGGATCGGAAAAGACCCAGACACGATTCCAATTTCAACCCTGGAACACGTTGAAGCGATCTTTAATCGCCTAAATGCCGTATTTTGGCATTAAGCCGAAAGAAAGAAAAGCCAGAGCGTCACATCATCAAATATCAACTATTTGAGATTTATAATTGGGGACGGATTCCGATTTTGAAGGAAGAACAGATGGCGGGGGCGAAGCGTAGGTAATCCGGCGAAGCTGGGGGCCAACAAGAAACCCTGGACTTCAGTCCAGGGAGTTTCATTTGATCTCATCTTTTTCCCTCCTTTGCCCCAACATTGATATCATTCTAAAGGTAAAGAAATCCTTTTACATGACTGGTAACCCGGTGGTAGGAATTTATCACTTTCCTTTAACCGCCTTTTCAAATTCATTGGAGGCGAATTCCGATATGGCTTTGTTTAAGGCCTTGGTCAGGGCTTGATGAATAACCTTTTCATATTCTCCTGTGGCACCTAACCAGAGGACATTTTTTTCCTCACCCTGGACCAGTTTTTCCCAAAGAACTTCTTTTGAATCTGGATGCTTGGCGATAAGCTTTACTCCAACCTTGTGCCACACCGCCATATAAAGATCCAGCCAAAATTCGACGATCTCTCCGTCAAGCATGGCATCGAATTTTATTTTTTCTGACCCCTCCGGTACCTTCATTTCTTTCATGATCACTACGGTATAACCCGCCTCAGTTAAAGCCTCGGCAAAATACTTGGTGAGAATTTCAGTCAGACTGACCCCTGCTTCCGTGCCGATATGCCCCAGGACCATTCCATACATATTCCTCTTGTTCCCGATATACTCTCTTTTTTGCGGTCTCATATCCTTAAATGGGCTCACTAAAACATTTCCCTCTTTTTTGTTCTCCAACCGGACCAACGGATCATGGTTGACTCTCACTCTCGTCACTCCGAGGGCACACCCCATGAGAAAAAAAATCCAGATTAAAAAGATGATTAAAAATAAACATTTCATTTTGCATCGGTTTGACATTTTTTACCTCCTTTCTGTTTCCAAAGAGTAATCAAAAACAAGAGACTTAGAGCAAAAATAATCGCTGTGATCAAACTCATGGATAAAGTGATCCCTGTTAGCAAAGCAATGGCTAAGAGCAAAATACTGAAGAGAAGGGTCCGTGTTTTTTGTGGCAATTCCTCAATCTCCGATGGCTACCAGCTTCCGCCGCCGCCGCCGCCTCCAAAGCCACCTCCGGAAAATGATAAGAACTTGCTTTAGGATGTGTCGAATATATGATAAAGGGAGTAGTGTGTCAAGAAAAAGAAACCACCTAATGATTACCGATACAAATCAAGCACGCTCTCCTAAAATGCCTGGTTGTCGACTTCAGGAAGAAGTCCTCTTTTTCCAAAAACCAGCCGACCCAAAGTCCAATTTGACGCTAACACCAACTAAATGAACTTATAAAAAAAGAAGGTTAAGGATTACGATTAGAAATGGTGTATAACGTTTTGGATTGGCGAAGTCGGCAGGTTTCTTCATTTAAGAAATCCGAATAAGAAATCCGAAAACAAAGCCTGCCGACTTCCTAAAGGGTGTCAACGCCAATCTTTTATTATCTGCCGTTGTCAAGTTCATATTACGGCAACCTTCCTATTTACACCCCACAGTCTTAATGGAATCAGACCCCTCGATAGCCTGACCGCTAAGTGTCTCTCCAGTGAGGGAGGCGGAGGTATCAAGACACTCAATGCCTGTCTCCTGAGTGTTGAAGTGGAGGATCATATCCATGTTCCCATCTCCATTCACATCCTCAAGAGCCGAGTGTACCGGAGCAGCCTCCGTTCCGGTTTTACCAAAGCGGACAATGGTTGGGTCTACAGTCGTATGGATGGGGACGTAGGTTCTAAAACATTTTATGGAGTTTCTTCAAATCTGCCGTTTCTTCAGAAACAGCTAACCGGTTAACGGAGGAAGTTGTAACTCCAAGGAATCGAGCAACCTCAGCTCCAGCATAACCCATCTCCCTTA
>JAZDOU010000492.1:0-5389 GCA_043798385.1 Pseudomonadota bacterium | reverse complement strand
TGGCAGGGCTGATCAAGATGGGGAAAACCAAACAGGGTACGGTGATTACCCCGGAAGGTGAAAAATTTTTAACCCGTCTGCCGTTTACGTAATCATAGAGCCGGGGCTTTTTCCCATCGGGCGGGTCCAGTCGTTCGATTCTCCGATCAAATCCGATTCAGCGTTTTTGCACCTAAATGGTCGGCTGAAAAGGTTCACCCCTCCGGTTTTATGGCGACGACCTCTTGCGGGCATCCCTTCAGAACGGAAGGTGGCTGCACTATTGGCCCGAAATGTGCTTATTTAAAAATTATTTGATCGTAACCTAATCAGCCAAGGAGGTTTTATGGACGAATTAAATTTTACCAAAGTGATTCAGCTTGCATTTGTTGTCAAAGACCTTGATGAGGCGATTAAGATTTACGCCGATAAATATGGAATCGGTCCGTGGAAAATTTCGGAAATTAGCTCAAAAACCGTTGACGATCTCTACAAACATGACAACGTGACTGACTTCGCCTACAAGGTAGCTATGTGTGACATCGGCGATTTGGAATGGGAGCTTGTCCAGCCCCTTGATGATAAGAGTATTTACGCTGACTTTCTGAAGAAGAAAGGCCCGGGCCTGCATCATGTTGCTTTCGGGGTAAAGAATTATGACCAGGCTGTGACCAATCTGAAAGTAAAAGGGCAAAAAGTTCTCTCGAGCGGCAACTGGAACGGCATCAGGTTTGCTCATTTTGCAACCGAAGATGACCTCGATTTTGTAGTTGAACTGTTTAAGTTCCCGGAAAAATAATGAAGGGTAATAATTCTTTCCATCCGGAAACACCGGACGTGAAACTATTGGTTTCCCGTTCGGAAACGAGGATTTTTTTGTTCTGGCAAGGAAATCAAGGGGTGGCGCGGAGGCGTACTGGAGTACGCCGCACAAGACAGCCGGCAGATTGACACCGCCAGGGCGAAAAAAGACCGTTTCCGGATGGAAACTATTTAATAATGCCCCCTATCGGATCGTCCTTCTATATAGCTGTTAAAGTCCTGCCAAAAACGGTCATCTGATTTCTGCCAGTTCTGCCCGAACCGGTCATCAAAAAAGTCGCCTAATTTCTCAAAAAACCGTTTCCAGCCGGTCGGGGCTTCGTACTCCAAAATATCTTCCAGAAAAGGGACGAGCTCCCCCAATTTTTCTTTGGGCAGATAGGCCCGGGCCCCCAGCTCGATGGATCGTTTCAAGGCCTCCGGAGTCAGCGCATGAGCGGTCAGCATGGCCACCGGAAAATTCCGTCTCCTCGCCAATTCCAGGAGATCAAAGCCACGAACCCCCATGATGTCCAGGATCACCAGGTCATACGTCCATGAGATCATCAGGTCGACCGCTTCTTCGTAAGTGGTGGCCTTTTCCATCTGGCAATTCGGGCAGGCCCCGGAGATCTCTTCTTCAAGAACAGTCAACACGTCCGGTTCATCATCAACAGCCAAAATCCGTTGGTTGGTAAATAGTGATTTTTTCATACCGCCTCCTTTTTTCATCGGATTGAAAAACTTTCATAATCCTTTATCATAGTTTATGGAAACATATATACTCCGGATATTTTAATAAAAGTCAATCCCAAAAATAACAAACGGCATCCAACAGGAAAAATTTGGGGGAAATATTTCTTTCCTTGACACCCCCCCCTTTTTTTTCTATCTTTCTATATTAGTTTCTTAAAAATCAAACCAATAGCCTGAAGGGATCCTTAAATTATGAACAAGCCATTATGGGAACCATCCCTGGAAATGATCGAAAAGACCAATATGACCCGGTTCATCCGGTTTGTTAACCGGAAATACCAGAAAACCATCAAAGACTATCCGGAACTATATGAGTGGTCCGTTAATCAGATCGAGGACTTCTGGGCGGCCCTCTGGGAGTTTGAAGAGATCAGGGCCCAAAGGGGCTATGACCGGGTGGTGGATGATCCCACCAAGATGCCCGGTGCCAAATGGTTTGAAGGGGCCAGGCTTAATTTTGCTGAAAACCTGCTACGTTATCGGGATGACCGAACGGCCCTGATCTTTAAAGGAGAGTCTCAGGAATCAAAAAAGATCACCTATGCCCAGCTATATTCCCAGGTGGCGGCCCTGGCCAAATCCCTTAAGGCCCTGGGGATCAGTCCCGGCGACCGGGTGGTGGGATTCATGCCCAATATGACCGAGACCATCATTGCCATGCTGGCCGCCACCTCTCTGGGGGGGGTCTGGTCTTCCTGCTCGCCGGACTTCGGGATCAAAGGGGTCCTGGATCGCTTCGGGCAGATCCAACCCAAGGTCCTCTTCACGGCCGACGGATACTACTTCAAGGGGAACAAGATCGATTCACTGGAAAGGATTGCAGATATTTTAAGACACCTTCCTTCCGTAGAGAAGGTTGTAGTGGTGCCGTACACTGAAACAAATCCTGATATCGGCAAAGTACCCAAAGCAGTCCATTACGAGGATTTCAAATCTTCAGCCTCGGATCTGGAATTAGAATTCACTCAGCTTCCCTTTGATCATCCCCTTTATATCATGTACTCTTCCGGTACAACCGGTCTTCCCAAGTGTATGGTTCAAAGCGCAGGAGGGGTCCTCATTCAACAATTGAAGGATCTCATCCTTTCCACCGATTTAAAGCGTGAAGATACTATTTTCTATTTTACAACCTGCGGCTGGATGATGTGGAATTGGTTGACGAGTTCACTCGGGGTGGGGGCCTCACTGGTACTATATGATGGATCTCCTTTTCATCCGGACGCTGGAGCCCTCTGGAAAATGGCTCAGGATGAAAAGATTACCATCTTTGGAACCAGCGCAGGATATATTGCCGCCCTCATGAATGCCGGTATCAAGCCGGGCGAAGAATATGATCTGACCTCCCTGAGGATCATTCTTTCCACGGGGGCGCCTCTATCTGTGGAACAATTTGAATATATATATCGAGAAGTCAAAAAAGATCTGTTGCTGGCATCCATTACTGGCGGATCAGATCTCAACGGTGTTTTTTGTGGAGGAAATCCCCTATTGCCGGTCTATGCAGGTGAAATCCAAAGCAGATCTTTAGGGATGAAGATCTATGCCTTCGATGAGAACGGCCGTCCTGTTATCAATCAGCAAGGTGAACTGGTCTGCGCGGCCCCTACTCCATCTATGCCAATTTATTTCTGGGATGATCCGGACGGCCATAAATATAAATCGGCTTATTTTGATGTTTACCCCAACGTGTGGCGCCATGGGGATTTTATAGAGATCAATGATAGAGGAGGAGTAATAGTGTATGGCCGCTCCGATGCCACCCTCAACCCCGGCGGGGTCCGCATAGGCACGGCCGATATTTACCGACAGGTGGAGACCCTGCCGGAGATCGCCGACAGCATCGTGATCGGCCAGGATTGGGACAACGATGTGCGGATCATACTTTTTGTCAAGCTGGCTCAGGGGATAGAGTTGACCCCGGCCCTGGAGGCTAAGATCAAAAAGACCATCCGGGAAAACACCTCCCCCCGGCATGTGCCGGCCAAGATCATTCCGGTGAGCGATATCCCCTATACCATCAACATGAAAAAGGTTGAGCTGGCAGTCCGGAACGTCGTTCACGGCAAACCGGTCTTAAACAAAGATGCCCTGGCCAATCCCCAGGCCCTGGATCTGTACCAGGATCTGCCGGAGCTCCAGAAATGAGATAAGGACAGTACGAATAAACCCATGACCGACCTCATCCCCTCTCGAGACACCTGCCTGTCCCTGATGGAACTGAAGGGCATGTTGCCTCAGATAAGAGGGCACAGTCTTCAAGTCTGCCGGGTAGCCCTTTGTCTGGGGGAAAACCTGATCCCTTATTTCCCGGAATTGAATATGTGTCTGGTTGAGGCCGGGGCCTTACTTCATGATATCGCCAAAACCGAATGCCTGAAAACCAAGGGCAATCATGTAACCGTAGGATCGGAAATGCTCAAAACCATGGGATATCTCTCGGTGGCCCGTATTGTCGCCCAACATGTTAGTTTTGAAAGTCCGGAATATTATAACGGTTTAATGGATGAAGTGGTTCTGGTCCATTATGCCGACAAACGGGTCCTCCACGAAGAAATCGTCGATTTAAAGGAACGTTTTGGCTATCTAATCAAGGCCTATGGCCGTTCCGATGAGGTTGTAAAACGTATTGAGGCCTTGTATCAAGACACCTTGAAACTGGAAAAAAAGATCTTCTTCCATCTCTCTTTTCCTCCCCAGGCCCTCATAGAGCAACTCTCCTAAGGCAACAAGTCATTAAGAATGAGCGAAATGATCGAGATTAAAAAAAATATCTATTTGATTCCCGGTGCCAACCATTCTCGTTTTCCCTACTGCGCTTGTTTGTATATCAAAGGGAAAGACCTTCGTCTGCTGATTGATGCCGGCATGGGACAGAGCAATCTGGAACCCTGTTTGAAAGAGGGGGTTGACTTAGTGATCCTCAGCCATTGCCACCTGGACCACCGTTTGACACTGGCTCGTTCGCCCCAACTTCCCGTTTGGTGCCATGAAATTGAGACGGTTTATCTGGAAGACCAGGAACGTTTTATAAACGGGGTGGGGTTTCTTCGTGGCGGTCTTGATGTAAAAAAACTGTTTGAGGGCTATACGATCCCGGAGATGTCCATCCAGAGAAAACTGGTCGATGGTGAGCGAATCGATTTGGGGGGCTTGACCTTAGAGATTTTCCATACCCCTGGTCATACCCCCGGACACCTGGCTTTTTATATTCCGGAGGCGGAATTGATTTTTGCCGCCGATATCGATCTGACCCCCTTCGGTCCCTTTTATGGTCATGATTTTGCCGACCTCGACGATTTTATCCACTCCATCAGGAGATTAAAGACCCTACCGGCCCAAATGGTGGTCACGGCTCATGCCGGCCCGTTTCAAGACCATCTGTCTCAACGGTTTACCGCTTATGAAGAGATTATTTATGAGAGGGATCGGAGTTTGCTTCAGCACTTGGACCGGCCCCGATCCTTTCCTTATTTCTTGGAAAAAAACCTGGTCTATTCCACCTACCGGGAACCGATTTTGTTGATGAAGTGGTTTGAACACGTCCATCTGGAAAAACAACTCAAGCGGCTGATGGAATTGGGCAAGGTGAAAAAACAGGATGGTCTTTACCATACCTAACCCCAAGGAGTCAGAGTTAACTATTTTCTTGTTTCGGGTCTTATGTTTAAATGATTTTTCAGAGAGGAGACTTGATGTCTGAACCTGTTTATCCTAAAAAAATGGAAGACTTGTCGCAAGCCGAACTGGTTCAGTGGCTGATGGAAGGATTTCGGCGCACCTTGATCCATTACGGGAGTTGGTTTCGAGAAGTGGAATATCAGGTCGGGATCGAAAGGGCCACCCAGATCGAAGG
>JAZDOU010000487.1:0-4563 GCA_043798385.1 Pseudomonadota bacterium | reverse complement strand
ATCAGAAAAGAAGAACGAGGGGCCGCTTCTCTGAAGCAACGCCTGGAAGCCGCCCTGGTTTGTCAGGAAAGGGGGTATCACCTGGGATTTCACTTTGATCCTATCTTTTCTTTCCCCGGTTGGGAGGAGGCCTATCAGCAGACGGTCGAGCTCCTTTTTTCTAAAATTCAGCCTGAGAAAATCGTTTGGATCAGCCTGGGCTGTTTTCGATTCATTCCGACCTTGAAACCCATTATTCAACAGCGCTCTCCCACCTCCCGATATATTTATCAGGAATTTATCCCGGCCCTGGATAAAAAGATGCGCTATGTTCAATCCATCCGGGTGGATATTTATCGGAAGATGCTCCACTGGATCAGGGCGCATGGTCGGGAGATCACGGTCTACCTTTGTATGGAAAATCCTTCCGTCTGGCAGAAAGTATTCGGCTTCATTCCCGGGGTCGAACATCCCACCCTGTCAGAGATGCTGGATCAGAGGGTAGTGGATTTAGATATGGTCCGGAGGTTATGATCCCTCCCGATGGGGGAGATCGAGGGCAAGCCAGATGAAGCTCCCGGCACAGCCGGCCGGGAACTTCACCTCAGGAGATTGACTTTATTTTTGAGGTTTCGTGATCAGTCCGGGGTTGATTTCCACCTTGGCATTCTTCAGGGCTTTTTCCACAAATTCTGTGGCCGCGGCCTTCCTCATTTCTTGAAGGGCCTGATCTTTCACCTTTTCTGCTATTTTCTCATAGGGCTCCAGAAGGGCCTCCTTTTTTTCTTCCACTTTTATAATATGATAACCGTATTCGGTCTCCACTACCGTGCTCAGTTCACCCGGTTTCAGAGAAAAGGCGGCCTCATCGAAGGCGGGGATCATGGTTCCCTTGGGGAAAAAATCCAAATCGCCTCCCTTGGCTTTTGTGCCCGTATCGTCGGATACTTCAGCGGCCAGTTTGGCGAAGTCTTCTCCCTTTTTGAGTTTTTGAAGCAGATCCTCAGCCCTGGCCTTACCTTTCTTCTTTTCCTCATCAGAGGCCCCTGGTTCGGCTTTAATAAGGATATGTCTCGCCCGGACCATTTCCGGACTCTTAAAGGTCTCGGTATGCGCCTTATAATAGGCCTTGGCCTTGTCCTCGGTAAGGATTATTTTATCAATAATTTCTTTTTGCAGATACTGGGTGGCTAAAAAATTATTGATCATCAATTCCTGTTGACTCCGGATATTAGGCTTTTTATCAAAGCCTTTATCTCTGGCGATTTTGGAGATTACCGTACCCTGGATAACCTGCCAGAGGATGGTTTCCTTAAGCTGAGGGTTGTTTGCAATAACCTTTCGCTGCTCCTGATCATAGTAACCAATAATTTTGTTCAAGTCGCTCATGGTAATCTTCTTGTTTCCAATTTTGGCCACGACCTCCTGGTCTTGGGCCTGGAGAGCGGGAGAAATTAAAACAGATACCAGAGCAAAGAAGCCCGCTATTTTAAAAAACTTCATCATGATTTTCTTCCTTTCTGAATCGTCTTTCCGCGGTTAATTCCCCGTGAGATCGGTTAAATACCAATCAGTTTTTACTGAATTTTCTTTTTGAATTTTATAGAAACGTGGACACCATAGCACATTTTTAATTTTTTACCATACAAAAAACAGACCATTGGGAAGTGAGGGTGGATGATTTTTTTATTAACCCACCTTAAGGCTTCTGCCGGCACTTCTGAAGGACACGGACCAGTACTAGCCCTCACCTCAGGCCTTAGCTATCCAACACCTCCCGCACCATTCGTACCAGTTCCTCGGGTGTGAAGGGTTTTTGAATAAAGGCGATCCCTTTATCCAAAATCCCGTGGTGGACAATAGCATTATCCGTGTATCCGGACATAAAAAGGACTTTTATCCCCGCTTGCAACCCTTCCAGTCTTTCGGCCAATTCTCTCCCGCTCATCCGGGGCATGATCACATCCGTCAGCAGCAGGTCGATCGGGCCGCCATGCCGTTCAAAAACCTCCCTGGCCTCCTGACCATCCTTAGCGGTCAGGACGTGATATCCGAACCGTTGGAGCATCTTAAGGGCCAGATTACGAATGCCTTCTTCGTCTTCCACCAAAAGGACCGTCTCCGAGCCGCCCCGGAATTCTGCCTTGGGACCTGGTCTTTTGACCTCTTCAACCGATTTATCCAGCCGGGGTAGATAGATCTTGAAGGTGGTTCCCTGTCCCGGTTCACTGTAGACCCAGATGTTCCCCCGGCTCTGTTTGACGATACCGTAAACCGTAGCCAGTCCCAGCCCGGTTCCCCGGCCTTTTTCCTTGGTGGTGAAAAAAGGTTCAAAAATCTGCTCCTGAACCTCAGAGGTCATACCGATCCCGTTGTCGCTGACACTGAGGAGCACGTAAGGACCGGACCTGACCGCCACACGGCCGGCGGCATATTCTTCATCAAGCTCGACATCGGCCGTCTCGATGGTCAGTTTCCCGCCGCCGGGCATGGAATCCCTGGCGTTCACGGCCAGATTCATGATTACCTGTTCAATCTGCCCGACATCGACTTCTACCCGGCCCGGATCAGGTGCCAGGATGGTTGTCAATTCGATATCCTCACCGATCAGACGCCGCAGGATCTTGGCCATTTCCGAGACCACCTCATTAAGATCGGCGACCTCGGGTTGAATCACCTGCTTTCGGCTGAAGGCCAAAAGCTGTCTGGTCAGCCCGGCGGCCCTTTCTCCCGCCTTGATGATCTCGCCAAGGACCTCGGCCTTAGCCCCCTCTTTGTCCTCATCCATAAGGGCCATTTCAGCATTCCCGATGATGGCGGTCAAAAGATTGTTGAAATCGTGGGCCACCCCGCCGGCCAGTCGGCCTACCGATTCCATCTTTTGGGCCTGGAAGAGCTGCTCTTGCAACTTGTCCCGTTCCTCCTCGGCTCGTTTGCGCTCGGTGATGTCTCGAATCCAGACTTGGATACCGGGTTCTTGGCCGAACAAGATGGCGCGTGCACGAACCTCCCCGTCAAAAGTCGTTCCATCCTTGCACTGCAGTTTAACCTCGTATTGCGACAGAGCCTCTTCCCCGCTCATTCGGGCCTGGGCTCGCTTCAGGGCGATGGACTGATAGTCAGGATGATAGACGACCCAGTGATCCCGTCCTTCCAGTTCTCCTTCCTGGTAACCGAGCATTTTATGGAGCCGTTGATTTGCAAAGACGATCTTGGAGCCTCTCTGAATGAAGATCCCGTCAAAACTCTCCTCAACAAGGGTCCGATACCTTGCTTCGCTCTGACGAAAGCCCTCCTCGGCCTGCTTGCGGTCGGTAATATCAACAATAGCACCCCTGAGCCCCACAGGTTTGCCGTCCCTGTAAATGGCACTTGAGATGACTATGGCAGGAAAGACCGACCCATCTAACCGCCTTAAAGTATATTCAGTATCTTCTACTGGCTCCCCCTTTAACAGCCTTTGGATGTTACGGCTGGATTTTTCAATCTCTTCGGGTGAAATGAGTTGCCAGGCTTTAAGACCCTTTTTTAAATCCTCTTCCGACCCTCTAAAGATTTCGTAAATGGCGCGGTTAGCCGAAGTAATATTGGTTTCCAAATCCATTTCATAAACCGGGATTGGCAAAAAATCAAACAGCTCATGATATTTCTTCTCGCTCTCCCGCAGCGCCTCTTCGGCCTTTCTCCTTTCCTTATCCACCTTGGAAACAAACAGGGCCATTTCTATGGTGATCTTGAGATCATTGTCCTGGAACGGCTTTATGATATAACCAAAAGGATAGACCAGTTTGGCCCGATCCAGCCGTTCATGGTCCGCATAAGCCGTTAGGAAAACTATAGGAATATCCCAACGGGAACGGATAAGGTCGGCAGCCTCGATACCATCCATTTTGCCCTTGAGAACAATATCCATCAGCACCAGGTCGGGCGGGGCCTGCTCAATCAATCCCAGGGCTTTTTCCGCCGAGTTCAGGTGGGCTAAGACCGCGTATCCCAAATGCTCCAAGTGGGATTTGAGGTCAACAGCAATGATGGCCTCGTCCTCGACGATCAGGATTTTGGGTTTGTTTGATCCTTGATGTTCAGCCATGGTCTTCTTTCCAAGAGGTAAATTGGCGAAACGGGAAGACGGGTTATCTTGCTGTTCCGGCCTTTGCCTTTGAATGATCCCATTATACAAGGTTTTGGGAACAGGTGATAGGAGAATTTTTCATTAGCTGGGCCCTCTTTATATGCCTGACCAGGTTAAAGACTTATTCCAGGGAATGGCCCCGGGGGATCCCGAAGACCTGATTTTCCCCTGGGTCTCTGCGGTGAAAGCAAAACGGGGAAAGATTGTCAGGCTGAAGAAATAAACAAAGGGGAATGGTAGGATATGGGGTCCTGAGAGAACGTCGCACCACGGGCCGCAAATCTTAAATATAGCCTTCCATCTTTCGTTGATGGAGTCTGTAGGGGAAAGGAGCCAGTGCAGTCCTTGAAACTCCCTTCCCTTCTCCCCGCACTGATTCTCGAATGGAGATGTTAAAGTGAATCCAGATTAAATCCTTCCGGAGCCCTGAAGTAATACACTCGGGATTCCGA
>JAZDOU010000443.1:0-4516 GCA_043798385.1 Pseudomonadota bacterium | reverse complement strand
TTACACCTTTCCTTAAATCGTCAGCATCGACCCGGTCGTCTCCGTCTGATGAATCTTAGCGCCCCTCTGGAGCAGGGCTGTCAGGAATTTCTCCGGATCGATACATCCTTCGGGGGCCACCACGCCCTTTACCGTAACCTCGCCGGCATCCATCATCAAAGCCGCTATGGAGGCGGGAAGACCTGTGCCCGGGGCCATCCTGCCCACGATGTCGGCCGTATAGGTGACCTGTTTTCCTTTTCTCTCACCCTTGACTATAACCTTGAGCCCGGAGGCCGCCGGCCCGTTATCCCTGCCTTTCGGGATGGTGTCCCAGACCTTCAGGGTCAGGTCATAGGGCACTACCTTGGTCCCCTTAACCTCTATGGGCTCGGTGCTGGGAAAACCGGTCTCTTTCTGTTCTTTAATCATCTCATCCACCCATGCCGGTATAAGGGCGCCTTTGATGACCACTTTTTTCACCCCTTCTATGTAGCGAGGTATGGTGATCGGCTGCGGATGCCCGACATAACGAACCTTGCAGGTACCGAGGGGTTCGAGGAAGGTAGCGATCTCCTCGCCCGTCCCACCTTCCACATACTCCAGCTTCCCGTCCAGATACTGGGGGATTTTTCCTGTCACCATGTGAAGGCTGTGATCCCAGGCGGCACCCGCCAGTTCGGCTATGCTGACCACCCAGAACAGATGAATCTCGTCAACGCGGTCCAGTTTATTGGCATACCACTTGACGAGGACGTTGTTTGTCCCCGGGTCAGACCCCATCCCCGTCAGGACGGTTATCCCCGCCTCTTTGGCCGCTTTATCGATGGCCGCTTCAGAAAAGAGGATAGGTACGGCTTCATAGTCATCGCAGATATCAATATAGTTGACCTTGGCCTCAACCGCAGCCCTGGCGACGGCCACGGCGGTCTTGTAGAACGGCCCGGCACAGTTGATGACCACGTCAACCTCTTTGATGGCGGTCACCAGGCCGTTATGATCGTTGACATCAATTTTTATAAGCGACACCTTAGCGCTGTTGCGCAGCTTCTCCTGCACCCTGGCAGGGTCTATATTGATGTCGCCGAGAGTGACGGTTGTAATGCGCTCCTGCTTGATGAGATCCCGGGCGACTCCCTGACCCATACCCCCCGTTCCCCCTATTACCAATGCCTTCATTGTTCCTCCTTTTTGATCAATATTGATATCCTCGTAAAAAGTCATCAAAGAGACGGCACAGTAAAAAGTCCCAGATGCAAGGCGCGCAAGTCCCGAGGAATGAGGCGTACAATGTAGTACGCCGCAATGACGAAGGATGTAGCGCAACACAGCAGGTGGGCGCTTTTTACGAAGCCGACACTATCAACGCTTCGTTATATCGAACTCCCCATCCAAAAGTTCAGTAAGCACCCCATTGAGTTTATTGGGGTGATGGACAAAGGCATAGCGGTTTCCAAACAATTCTCTCGGTTTACTGTCGATCAATTTGATGCCTTTGCCCTTCAGTTCATCCATAGCCTTCGACAGATCATCCACCTTATAGGATATAAGGAAGACGCCCTCACCCCTGGTTTCGATGAATTTGGCGACCTGTCCATCCGGGGCAGTCGATTCCATACACTCCACGGCTACATCGCCTATATAATATCTGGCCACCTTGATTTTTTCCGATTCGGCTTCGTATTCGTAGGTCGGCGTCAATCCGAAGTCTTCCTGGTATACCCTTTTCGTCTCTTCAAGATCTTTGACTGCAAAACAGATATGGTCAATCTTCTCGAGCTTCATCTGGCCCTCCGACTGACGACCTTTCTACCCCGATAGCGTTACTCAGTGCGCCGCGATAGCAAAAACTTGCTTGTTGACGGGAAGAGTATAAGACAAGGAAAAGACGGGGTCAAGGAGAAAAACAGAAGACAACTTCAAGGTTTACCTGCCCTCCAGAATGGAATGAACGGCCTCCAGAACCTTCTCCGGGCTTGGTCGATAAAATTTTTCTTGGGGTGGTGAGAAGGGCACGGGTATATCCGGGGCGGCCACCCGTCTGATAGGGGATTTAAGGTGTTCAAAGGCCTCCTCGGCAACCAGGGCGGCAATTTCCGCTCCGAAGCCCCCAAATTTCGTAGCCTCGTGAATGACCACCAGCCGACCTGTCTTCCGGACCGATTCGAGAAGACGGGCTCTATCCAGGGGAACCAGACACCTCAAATCCAGGACCTCTGCGGATAGGCCTTCTGTCGATAAGGTCTCGGCTGCTTCCAGGACCGTATAAACAGCCGAACCATAGCTGACCAGGGTACAATCCGATCCCGGTTTGACCAGACGAGCCTGGCCTAAAGGGACTCGAAAATCCCCTTCCGGGACCTCATCCTGTTTCCCATAAAGACCCATATCCTCGATTACGATAACCGGATTGGGATCAAAAAGGGCGCTCAGCAGGAGGCCTTTGGCGTCGGCGGGTGTAGAGGGATAGACCACCTTCAATCCGGGGATGTGGGCTACCCAGGCCTCAAGATTATGGGAATGCTGACAGCCGGCCGAGAAGCCGGACCCGGACTTGATTCGTACCGTCAGGGGAAAAGACGATTTCCCCCCGCTGAGATAATGTAATTTGGCCGCATGATTAATGATCATATCGCTGGCCAGCGTAAAGAAAGGGAAAAACATGATTTCTACTACCGGCAAAAGGCCGAGACAAGAGGCCCCGACAGCCAGGCCGGCAATGGCCGCTTCACTGACCGGCGTATCCTTGACCCGCTTCGGACCGAATTTTTCCAATAGACCGTGGGTCGGCATATTAGAGTCGAGGTGAATGGATACACCCACCCCCTCACCGGCCAGAAAAATTCTCTCATCAAGGGTCATCGCCAGATCCAGCCCCTGGTTTATAGCCTGTCCAAAAGATCGTATTGACATGAGGCGCTCCTTTCGTTAGGCCCAGACATGGTCCAGGGCTTCAGTCGGCAGAGGGTAAGGACTCTCGTCGGCGAATTTCAGGGCCTTCTCGATCTGTCTTTGGATCCCTGATTCAATGTCCTCCATTTCCCTCTTTTCCATCATTCCCTCGGCCAGCAGTTTTTCTTCCAGCTTAAGAATAGGCGAGCGAGCGGCCCATTCTTGCAGTTCTTTCTTATCTACATAATGCTGATGATCATACTCTCCGTGGCCTCGCATCCGATAGGTCTTGGCCTCCATCAGGGCCGGTCCTCTTCCCTCTCGACAGGCGGTGATCAATTCCCTGGCCTGGGCATAGACCTTCAGTACATCGTTACCATCCACTACCTGACCGGAAAAACCATAGGACTGGGCCCGGTCGGCTATCCGGGTCAGCGAACAATGCTGAGCCAGGCCCTGGGCCCCTGCCCAGCAGTTGTTTTCACAGACAAAGAATATGGGTAGTTTCCAAAGAGCGGCCAGATTCATGGCCTCATGAACACTGCCCTCGGCTGCGGCTCCGTCCCCAAAAAAGACCACCGTGATAAAAGGCTCCTGACGATATTGTTGGGCAAAGGCCGCCCCTATGGCCAGAGGGGGACCGGCCCCGACGACAGTACTGGTCATTAAGGCCCCGATCTCCGGTACGGCCAGGTGTAAGGTCCCGGCTTTCCCCTTATTGACCCCGGTACCCTTACCCATAATCTCAGCCAAAAGAGTGGAGGGATCAGCTCCCTTAGCCAATAGATGGCCATGGCTCCGGTGGTTACTGACCAGGATATCCTTCGGTTGCATGGCCTGAACGACCCCTACCGCTACGGCCTCCTGTCCGATGGCCAGGATCTGCATACCGGGCAATCGTCCGCGGACCTGGGAAAGTTCCACTAATTTTTCTTCGAATTTTCGAATCAAGACCATTTGCTGATACATGGTCTTGATTACTTCTACGTCATCCTTGTTCATCCCCATGAATTTCCTTTCAGCCCCTGATAACCTCGGGCACAAAAATATCCTCAGACGTTAAGGATTTGGACCACCAGCGCCTTTACCTCCCCCTTAGAGCATCATCCCCTATTATCAAGAACACCCTCTGGCGACCTCTCTTTCGTCAACAAAAACTCCCCCTTCTCTTTTGATAACCGGGGGCGATGATTCCTCCTTTAAAACTCATTGGTTAGAGGATTGCCAAAAATAAAATTCAGAAAATGTATTTTAAAATTCCTAACCCATTTTTTACCCTAATGTCAATAAATTTGGAACGTCTTGGCGTTGATTACCGTTTTTGTATTTTATTCAAAATGAAGGTTTGAGGTGTTTCCAATTCGGAAACGAGGATTTTTTTGTTCTGGCAAGGAAATCAAGGGGTGGCGCAAAGGCGACCTTGGGGTCGCCCCACAAGACAGCCTGCAGATTGACACCGCCAGGTCGAAAAAAGACCGTTTCCGGATGGAAACACCTCGATTTCGGCATGAAGCTCTCGCCAGAAACCCTTTTTTAAAGGGTTTCTGGCCATAGATGATTGCCGGCAGCTGTATGTTCTCATCCGGAAATTTGAATTTCCGGATGGAAACGAATTAGTGACTTAAGAATAAAATTCTACGCAAAA
>JAZDOU010000432.1:0-3984 GCA_043798385.1 Pseudomonadota bacterium | reverse complement strand
ACTTCGCGTGGCCCGACCCCATTCAGACATTCAGAAAAATTTTCTCAATTCATCCTTCTCACTATGGTCCGATTTCACTTCTTGCGATAAACATTCAGCCCGACCTTAGCTTCCTCATGCTCCGGTATGGATACATTGCCTTCAGTTGAGGCGATAATAATGGTTTTTCCGGAAGAAGAGGGACCAAATTCTTTCGATAGATCGACCTTAATGGTAAGGATGTTTCCTTCAACAGACAGTTGTACGTTTTTCATGACGATCTCCTTTTTGTTTCATCAGAGGAAGTGTCTTCAAATTCATAATGCCTTAAAATATTAGAGAAGTAAAGGGAATGTGTCAGGTTGGTGTTAGGTCCTAAGGAAAATGGTCAAGCGAATTTTTCTTGACCGGCCTGCTATTTTGTTAATACTATGGATATACAATGTCCAAAACAAACCCTATTGAGATCAATGAGCAATTTCAGGTTGCCCTTGATCTCTTGGAAAATACCAGCCGGCCTGTTTTTATCACCGGCAAGGCCGGAACGGGGAAATCCACCCTGCTGGATCATTTTCGAAAAATAACCCACAAGCGTATCGCTGTCCTGGCCCCCACCGGGGTGGCGGCCCTCAATGTGCATGGCCAGACCATCCATTCTTTCTGCGGCTTCAAACCCGGCATTTCTCTGGATAAAGTCAAGAAAAAGACCTACAAAGGCCCTAACCGTCCCACCTTGTATAAAAAGTTGGATACCCTCATCATCGACGAAATATCCATGGTGCGGGCCGACCTTTTAGACTGTCTGGAAAAATTTCTGCGTCTCAATGGTCCGCGTCCCCGAACACCCTTCGGGGGGATCCAGATGATCTTCATCGGTGATCTGTATCAACTTCCCCCGGTGGTCACCACGGCCGAGAGATCCATCTTCAGCCTGCAGTATGAAAGCCCGTACTTCTTTTCCTCCAAGATTTTTAACAGCCCAAAATTCGTAATGGAATTCGTAGAGCTTGAAAAAATCTATCGCCAGACCGAGGAGGATTTCATTTCACTCCTCAACGCCATCCGGAACCGCTCCGTAACGGATGCGGATATGTTCAGGCTCAACCGAAATTACGCTCCTGATTTCATCCCTTCTGAAAACGACTTTTATATTTACCTGACCAGTACCAATGACCAGGCCTTGCGGAGAAACCGGGAAAAATTGATTTATCTTCCCGGCAAGTCTTACAGGTTTCAGGGGTTCATGGCAGGCGACTTTGATACCTCGGCCCTTCCCACGGAAAGAGAACTGGAAGTGAAGCCGGGTGCCCAGGTCATGCTCCTCAATAATGATTCTTATGGCCGCTGGGTCAACGGCTCGATCGGCAAAATCGTCAAGATCCTCCGTCAGGCCGGGGAAGACGATGTCATCCAGGTGGAACTCCCGGGAGATTTTATCGTCAATGTCACCCCCTTCAATTGGGAGATCTATAAATACACCTACGATGCCCAAGCCCAGAAAATCTTTTCCCAGCCCGTGGGCTCCTTCACCCAATACCCCCTCAAGCTGGCCTGGGCCATTACCATTCATAAGAGCCAGGGCAAGACCTTCAATAAGGTGGTTATTGATATCGGTCGGGGCACCTTTGCCCATGGCCAGGTCTATGTGGCCCTGAGCCGCTGCACCAGTCTCCAGGGCATTGTCCTATCTAAATCCATCCAGAAACACCACATTCTTATGGACTTTCGAGTGGTCAAGTTCCTGACTCGGTTTCAATATCAAAAGGCCGAGGAAAGGCTATCCTATGCCGACAAGGTGCAACTGATCAAGGCCATGATTGCCGACAGCCGGGAGGTGGAGATCGTCTATCTCAAGCCTGACGACACCAAGTCCTGTCGCCGCATCCGACCTGAATCTATTGAAATGATGGAGTTCAGAGGGAAACAATTCGAAGGTCTGCGGGCCTTTTGCCATCAACGCAAAGACCTCCGTCACTTCCGGATTGACCGGATTTTAGAGTTAAAAACCCGCTTCTAATTCTGGCTAATGATTGCCCCATCGTTTGAATCCGACCCGGTCTGATTAGGAGGAAATGCCATGGACGGCACTGGTGCCTGCGGAATTAACTGTTTTACCTGTAAGCTTTTTGTGGACGGCAAGTGCAGCCCCTGCGGGTCCGGCAAGTCAGAGCGGGCTACCCGGAAATTGGCTGCTCAGTTGCAGGTCATGGGCGGGGTCTGCCCTATCTTGAATTGTGCCCTGGAGCGGGGGGTGGAATTTTGTCTTCGAGACTGTGAAGGCTTTCCCTGCCCTCATTTTAAATCAGGACCCTACCCCTTCAGCGAAGGTTTCCTGGAGATGCAGGAGAGAAGAAGAGGCGGGCCGGCTTCGAGAAGTCCCTCAAAATTCAAGATTCATTAATGATGAATCCTGACCTCTCGCCCCTTCTTGGTTCGGATCACTAGCTGTCAAAAGTCAAGGAGGGCACATTTTTCTGAGGGGTTGAAATATTGTCGCCGATGCTATATACTATGAAATACGTGTTGATGCCGCCCCTTTCAGGGGCCTTTTTATTCTTTGATTGAAGGAGAACCCGGTTTATGTCTCATCCTAAAAACGGCCAGCCCACCGAGAAAGCGGATTATTTTTTCGCTGAATTAGAAGAGGGGGAACTGGTGATGAAACCCTTTTGCCGCTGCGGGAACCCCCTGGCGGAAGAGTATTTTTGTGAAAAATGCCAGCGCCAGTGCCGCTGCACCGATGTGGTTTGTGCCGATGAAACCACCTTCCGGTTTATTCAGGACAAGCCCCCCTTCAAAAAATTTACGTTTTATCTTGCCTCCAAGTAGAAAAGGTTCAAGGTTCAAGGAAAACCGTACACCTTAACCCAACTTTTTGATATTCATGCCTCTTTGGTATCTGCCTCGGGTAAGCCCGAGTTATTAGAAAGGACGTATTGCTATGAAAGAAACCGAATCAGCGATTAAACCCGTTTCCCGGGGCGAGGGCGTTATGCCTGTCCATGGAACCTTTAATTTTAAGTGTGGTCCCGGAGTCTCCTGCTTTACCCGTTGCTGCGGGGATGTGACCATTGTCTTGACCCCCTATGACATTCTGCGTTTAAAGAACCGTCTGGGCATCGATTCCGAGGATTTTATTGATCAGTATACCCTGCCCCTGACCAGGTCCGACCAGGGACTGCCCGTCTTTATCCTTAAAATGGGAGCAGGGCCGGAGAAGCGTTGCCCCTTTGTCAGCTCCGACAAGGGGTGTTCCGTTTATTCCGAACGACCCTGGGCCTGCCGGATGTTTCCTATGGACACCCGGGATGGGGAAGAAGGGGATGAAGAGTATTTTATCGCCGCCGATCCCCAAAAATGTCTGGGATTAGAGGAAAACTACCCCGTGACCGTAGATGAATGGGAGAAAGGTCAGGGGCTGGATGTCTACAAGGAAATCGAGGTCCTGTTTAATGAAGTTACTTCCGCCCAACGCATCTGGGGCGATCATAAGCTGGAAGGCAAAGTCCAGAGCATGGTCTTGCTGGCCTGTTACAATACCGAAGGGTTTAAGAAATTCGTTTTTAAGAGTAATTTTTTAAAACTGTTCGACCTGTCCCCGGAACAGATCGAACGGCTTAAGAGCGATGATTTGGAACTCTTAAAATTGGGTTTTAAGTGGCTGCAATTCGGTCTCTTGGGAAAATCGACCCTCCCCATCCGGGAAGAGGTTATCAAGGCCAAGGAAAAAGAATTGGGGATCACCCTGCCCAAAGATGACGGTCTGAGGAAAAATCCGGAGACCAAAATCACCAAACAGGGAAGTTGAACCGCAAATAGATCATGACCACACAGGAACCATTCGACACTCTGGAAGGGGATTCCTTTTCTTTCGCCTGCCATCCGGGTGTGAGCTGTTTTACCGAATGTTGCCGGGACCTGAATTGTGTCCTGACCCCGTATGACCTCCTGCGGTTGAAGAAATCCCTGGGCATGACTTCATCCGATCTTTTGGATCAATTCACC
>JAZDOU010000412.1:0-14590 GCA_043798385.1 Pseudomonadota bacterium | reverse complement strand
GGGGCGGCCGATTTTGTCCGCAGGACACGGAGGGCCAGGGCCATTGCCGGAATCCTTAGAGAATACGGCTTTCATGTGGGATTAACGCACGATGTGGTCAACGCCCGCCTGGGCAAAACAACCCGGGAAGAGATCATGGCTCATTTAAAGATAATAGGCAGTCTTTTTCAGTTTTTTCGTCAAATGGATGTCGCCATGGTCAGCGAGGATTCGGTGGAACAATTCAAGGAAGCGTTTCTACGAGGAGAATATGACTTCGGTCAAAACGTTTAATAACCAAGTGACCAGTATAAAAGCCTTGGATCACCCACTCACAATTTGCCGGGCGTCACTGGTCATTTTTTTTGTCAGCCACCTCTCTCGAAATAGCTTTTAGCTCGCAGGCATTCTCGATGGCCGAGATCAGGGTCTCGGCCGGGCAGGGTTTAAGCAACACTTCGGCCGCACCTTTATTCATAACCTGGGTCACCCGGCTGATATCGATATGGCCGGTCAAGAGGATCACCGGGGTAAAAGGATCTCGGACTCGGATCTCTTCCAGGGTGGCCAGACCGTCCATTCCAGGCATCCGAAGATCCAGGACGATGACATCCACCTCGGCAGTCGTCAGGAGTTCCAGGGCCGTCAACCCATCATGGGCTGCCAGCACCTCCATGCCCCTTTTCTTTAAGACCTTGGTTAAGGATTCGACGAAAATCTTTTCGTCGTCGATTAGAAGAACACGTATTGAAGCAGACATAACAACCTCTTACTCTTTATCCGGGTTCACGCCCCGGGCATTTTCTTCATAGACACATTTTCTTTGATAGGCCTGCCGTATCTTTTCATAAAGATCATCGAAACGAACCGGTTTCATGATGAAATCAAAGGCTCCCAGTTGAATCCCATCGATTCCAGAATCCATGGAACCATGGCCGGTAAGGATAATCACCTCCACCCCAGGCTTTTTCCCCTTGATGATCTTTAAGGTGGCCAGGCCGTCCAGGCCCGGCATCTTCAGGTCCAGGATGATGACGTCGAAATCCATTTCATCTAAGGCCTCGATGGCGCTTTGCCCGTTGTAGACTGCTTTAATATCATAGCCCCTCTTGGAGATGAGCTTGGCGATATTGTTGGCAAAGGCCTCCTCATCATCTACTATCAATACCCTGGGTGTTTTCATATTCTGGGTTCCTTCCCGGCATTCTGCAAAGAGGTCTGTTCAGGGTGTTCCTCTAAATTTTTTTCAGAATCCGCCGGCAGTTTAAATGGAAGGAAGAGGGTGAATTGGGTCCCTTTCCCGGGCTCACTTTGTACTGAAATGTCTCCTCCCAGTTTTTTTATAAGACTATATGAAATGGAAAGCCCCAACCCGGTTCCTTTCCCTACCGGTTTGGTGGTAAAGAAAGGGTCAAATATTCGTTCCAGATTTTCCTGGGGGATACCTGATCCGGTATCGGCCACAACAATTTTCACACCCTGCCGTTGAAGGTCGGACTGCGTGCTGATGCTGATGCTTCCATAGGGTTTCCCTTCATGGGCATCGATGGCATTGTTGATGAGGTTTAAAAACACCTGTTGCAACTGGGAGGGATCGGAAAGGATGGCCGCTAAATTCCACTCCAGATCGGTATTAAATTGGATACCCATTCCCTTGGCCCGGCTGGCCATCAGTTGGATCACTTCCTCCAGAAAGGCATTAATATTGACAGATTCAATCAGGGATACGGTGCGACGGGAGAACCGTAAGAGATTATGCGTTATAAGATTGCAGCGTTGGACCTGTGAATCTATCTGAGACAACGATTCCAGTAATTGGTCTTTGAACTCTCCCTCCAGATTAGTTGTTTCTTCAATAGAATCCCGAATAACCTGATTTTCCATCAGTATAATGGCTAAGGGATTATTGATCTCGTGGGCTACCCCGGCGGAAAGTTCCCCCAGGGAGGCCAGCTTACCGGCCTGCATCAATTGTTTGTTCAGTTGATCGGATTCCTGGTCACGTGTTCTGATCGTCTTGACCATGGTTCGGGTAATGATGGTCGTAATGAGGATAATGCCTAAAAGACTCAGGTGGAGGAAGATCAGGGTGGCCCGATTGGCATGATTAACATCTCTAAAGGCCTCGGAATAATTTTGCTTAACAACCAATAACCAGCGGGGGTCTTTAAGCCAGGCATAGGCAACGATCTGTCGGGAGGAGAGCCAGGTGGGGGTGCTCCCATCCATTCCCAAGATGCGAATCCCGCTATCTTCCTGGAGTTGCCCAACGGGTAAAGGCGCTTTTTCCATTATCTTGCCGCTGGAACGGGGGCTGGTTTGAAAAATTCCCGTTTGATTTAAGAGATAGGCCTCCCCGGTAGTCCCGATTTTAACATTCTCAACCAGGGAACGCAGGTATTCCGTGTCAATGCTGGCCCTTAAGATCCAACGCTTCTCTCCCTCCAAACGCAAAAAGGCAATAATGATATGAGGGGAACCGCGGAAACCCATGAACATGTCACTGACGAAGAATCCTTTCTTCATCAGTTCTTTAAACCAGAACGTTTGGGAATAGTTTTTATCCATCAAATCATAAGGGCCGATATAGGCCAGATGCCGGCCTTGTTCGCTGATGACCCCTAAATCCGTGAAGTATTGGCCCTCCCGGTTGATGCCGTCCAGGACGCGCATGAGAGTGGGTTGTTTTTGTATCTGTTCCAGAGAATGGGTTAAGGCGACGAGTTGGAGATCGTGAGTCCTTTCTTTCAGAAACAACTCAATGATCTTGCGGTGGGACTCAACCTGGTTCTGAAAAGAGGCCTGCATCCGTTCGCTGGAGAAATTGGAATAATAAACATAGATACCCCATCCCACTAAAAGTAAGGGAACCAGCGAACTGATCAGGGTCAGAAAGACGAATTTGCGATAGAGCCTGGAATAATGCCCTGCCTTTTGTCTGTCCCCATTGGTCGGATGGTTACTTCCAGCCGCTGTCATTGCCGGTCCTCCAACCGAGACCTTTTCGGTAATCATTGGTCTGATTATTATTGCCGACGCTCGAACCCCTGATCCCTGGAATCCTTATCTCGGGGAATTGATCTCACTTGTTAATCTGGGAAAGATAGGGGGAAGACGGGTCCCGGTTAAAATCTTTAGGGCAACTATTATGCCAAAAAAAAATTTTAGGAGCAGGTCGGCCAACTAGATGAAAAAAGGTTGGAAATGCGGCCAGAGAAGGCCTTCCGGGAGGAGATCGAAAGGGGAAAGCTGCCAGTTTTTTTTACAGGGTGTAAAGGAACAACGGCCGAGGGTGACCTTTCCCCGGCCTTTTTCAGAAGAAAAGCCTTTCTATTAAGATTTTTCTTGAACCAGTTTTCGTTGAAAGGCATCCTCAATTTTCAGGACCAATTCATTGATGTCACATGGTTTCATGAGATAATCAAAGGCCCCCAACCGCATTCCTTCGAGGCCTGATTCCACTGAGGCATGTCCGGTCAGCATAATCACTTCAATCAGGGGGTTGATTTGTTTGATCTGTCTCAAGGTCTCCAGGCCGTCAATACCGGGCATCTTGACATCAATAACCGCAATGTCAAGCGGCCTTTCCTGGGCCGTCTCAACCGCCTTGGTGCCGTTTTCGACATCCCAGACTTCCAGGTGTCTTTTCCGCAATCGGTTGGCCAAAGTCGTTCGAAAATCGTCTTCGTCGTCTGCCAGTAATAATCGGATTCCTGCCATAGATTCCTCCTGTTGGGCTGAAAGTTCAAAGCTGAAGGCTGAAATCTCAGCTCGGAATTGTTACAAAGGTAGAAATTTCTTTTAACATTTCCTCAAGATACCAGTTGACTCTGCCCTGATCCGATAAAATCATGTCCAATTGGCGGGTATGCAGGATCAAATAACCCAGGACCTTCAGCCGTTCTTTTAAGAGTTCTTTTTCCTGCCTCTCCAGACGGGCCGAGAGTAAATCCCCTTTCATCTGGACCCAAAAATGAAATTTTTCCAGTATAAGCCGGATCAGGTGCCCTCTTTGTTCTTTCCGTAGGCGGTCGGCTGCTCCTCCTTTAAAGTAGAACCAAACATAATTCTCCGCCGCCAGATCTCCCAGATAAGACTCTATGGTAGAGAAATGAAACCCTAATTGAGTACTCAGGTGACAAAAATTTTCAGAAATGATGGCAAAATTTTTGGCTGCCATGCCGGAACCCTGCCCAGGTTCCAGGGAAGGATCCATGGTGGATTCGGCCAGGATAGAAAGAAACCCTCGGGTATCAACAGGGGGTGGGCCTTTCCAGGGAACGGCCGACAGCCCTTCCCACAAGGCCAGCAGGGGAACCGAAAGGATGTCTTCCAGGGTAATGGCAGAACCGTCAGCACCCTCTTTGATTCCCCCCTCCAGATCAATAATCCACCATTGCATAGGGATTGAGGAGACCAACTTCTTGGCAAATTTTTCAGAGAAATCCACTTCCGTTTTGTTATCGAAGAGCTCCCTCAGGGACCTTTCGTGGGCAAAACGAATAATATCATGTAAGGTCTGACAACCTTCAGGTGTAAAATTGTCGCCTTCAGGGTCGGTCAGGGTCAGAGGGGCGATAAACTTGAGGATATTTTCCAGGGACCGGTAAACCGGACTGCCCTTCATTCGGCTGGATTTTAAATGGGATTGGGCCAGGAGGGATTCTGCCCGTCCGGCATAGATGGACCGGTTATCAGCATCAACAGTAATCACATCTCCCTGCCGAATCGTTTTGAAGGCCCTTTGCGACCCCATCAGGGCCGGTATTTTGAACTCCCGGGCTACGGCTGCCAGGTGTCCGGTCAGGGCTCCCTGGTCGGTCACAATGGCCACGGCATTATTTAAGAGGGCCGCCCATTGAGGCAAAGGATATCTGGCCACCAGCACTGCGCCTGGGGGAAATTGCAACATGTCGACTGTCGTGTCGATCAGAAAAGCAGGGCCGCAGGCCACACCCGGACTGGCCGTTATCCCTCCTGCCAGGATGACCGGCTGTTCAATTTCAGGCAGCGGCTGTTCTTTTTCCCCAGGAGTTTCTTGGTTAAGGACCAACAAGGGGCGACTTTGAAGAATCTGGATCGACCCATCGGGTTCAATCGCCCATTCGATATCTTGGGGGCAACCGAAATGGTTTTCCAGGCGGAGGGCTATCTCAGCCAAGGGCCGAACCCGGTCATCGGTAATGGCCGGGATGGGGCTCTCCGATTCTACCATTAACTCCAGGCGAACCCCTTCTTCCGGGTGGCAGACAATTTTTTTCGATTTTTTCTGGATCTCTTTTTTATAGGGAGGATTCAAATTTTTTTTATCGACCACAAAGAGATCCGGGATAAGACTCCCATCGACTACTGATTTCCCCAGTCCCGGAACGGCATTGATGATGATCTCTTGACGACGAAGACCTCCGGGATCGGTTGAATACATGACCCCAGCTGCCTCGGCCTGAACCATGGCCATGCACCCGACGCACATGACAATCTCTTCGTCCAGGAATCCCTTGTTGAGGCGGTAGGTCATTGCCGGGACCGAATATTTACTGGCCAGAATTTCCTTATACGACAGGACCAAATATTCCGGGCTGACATTGAGGACGGAACGATATTGACCGGCAAAGGAGGCCTCCTGGGAATCTTCCCCCAGGGCGCTGCTGCGCATGGAAACATGGATGTCTTCCCCAAACTTTTTGGTTAACCCTTGATAGGCCGACAAAATGGCATCTTCCAACTCGATGGGCAGGAAGGCCTTGGTGATTAATCTCTGGATCTCAGAGCTGGTTTCATGGAGTTGGGCAATATTCGAGGGATCCAGGAATTGGATCCGACGATTGATTTCATCCTGCAAGCCGGTATTTCTGGTAAAATATTCATAAGCCGAGGCAGTAATAGCAAACCCTTCAGGGACAGGCAGGCCGACCCGATTCTTGATTTCCCCAAGATTGGCCATTTTATTTCCTACCTGGTCGGCCATATGCTGATCTACGGCCTCCAGAGGAAGCACCCAACCACCCTGAGCCGGGGTTTTTTTCTTTTTCACTTCTTGATCAACTTCAGCCCAAATACGATCAAAGGCCGTAAAGAGGGCCTGATGGCGGCCGCCGGTAATCTCATTGAGGCTTTGGATAATTTTAAATAAGTTTACTGAAAGGGCCGTGCAATGGCCCCTGACAAAAGCCATTCCAAAACTGCTTTTATCTTCCAGGGCCTGTTCCATCTCGGTGATGAGTTCTAAAACCTTATCATTGAGGCTGAGGAGTGTTTTGAAATTCAAATACCGCCGGGTAAAGGCCAGGCGAATTTTATCCCGGGCCTTCTCAGCATCCCGGAGTTTCCCTTCCTGGCGTCTTTTAAAAAACTGTATCAAGTCGAACATAGGAAATGCCTGTGAAGTGTTGCCCTGAAGATTAGAGGGCCATTTTCGTCATCAGTAAGATGACGACGGCGAAAGCGATAAAGGCAAATAGCTGCCGCACCTTGGGATTGCCGCTCCTTTTAGCCAAAACCGCGCCTATTTGGTTTCCCAGGGTGCTGGACGTTAATAGAACGACTACCAGGATGAGATCGATATTCCCTTTTAACGAATGGCTCAAGGTCCCATAGCCAATGGAAAAAAAACTTTCAAAAATGTCGGTGCCGATAGCCACCACCATGGGACAGCCGATGACATAGATTAAGGCCGGCATGCGGATAAATCCACCTCCGGCCCCCAGGAACCCGACCAGCAACCCGGTGACCATTCCCACCCCCAAAATCACCCAAAGAGAGATGACCTCGATACCGGATACCGGGAGTGAAACCATGGGAGGCAGATGGATATGTTGAAGCCTGGCCGTCATGGCCGGTTGGTAAGCGGAAATAAGCCCTTGGGCCATCCCATCCTGTTGGGAGGCCTTGGCTTCCCGATAGACGATCATTCCAATCCAGAGCAGGAGGGTGCTGTACACTAAACTCATAATCAGGGGGAGATAGCCGATGGATTTCCCCAGGAGGTTAAAGGTCCCGGCCTGTTTAAGCAGTTCCAGGACACGCACCCCGACCTCCACCCCGAAAATCGTCCCGATCAGCATTAAGGCACTCAGTTTAAAATCAATACTGCGCATTCTTTTAAATCGGAGGAGGTTCAAAGTGGATGTCCCCATCATTTGAGAGAGGTCACTGCCTACGGCTACATTGTAAGGGACATTAAACAGGGTATTCAATAAAGGAGACATCAATAACCGCCCTCCCACCCCGAAAAACCCGGTCACCCCACCGACCAGGAAGCCAAAGACAATCAAACCGATAAGCTGGGGGTGGATTTCAATCCCTTGAATATGCGCCCAGTAAGCGGCTATCGGGAAAAGAGTCGGGGTACCGTCCATGGTCAGCGTCTTTCTCCCAAAAGGCGGGTCAACCCTTTTTCCATAAGTTTGGTAATCCAGGTCAGAAGAATCCCGATAATGATCGGGATGACCAGGTTAAGAAGGATATACAGGGGTTTGGTTTGAAATCCGGGTTGTTGTGGAGCGGCTTCAGTAATCATTTTAATGGTGTATTCCAAGGCTCCCATGGTTTATTCCTTTTTGTCTTGAAGATTAAGGGATAATAAAGTAAAAATAAAAATTCATCAAGTTTGAAAATCATGGACTGATCGGCCAATGAAGAACTGGTTAAAGAAATTCATAAACCTGGATTCCAAGACAAAAACCTCCTTACTGGAAAGTTTTCAGACTATTTATGGGCATTTTCAATCCCTTCTCCAGGCCCGGGAGAGGGCCCTGGAAATAATCCCTGGGACCCGTCCTGAGCAGTCTCAAGATCTCTCGAACCCGATCGGATCCATTATCGAGTCGTTGAATATGGTCTCCAATCAATGCTCCCTGGATCTGGTAAAGAAATTTCAGGAAATTAAGGATTGGGTCCAAAAAAACCCTTCTGGAAACCTGGACGGCCTTGTTTTTTCAAGGTTTCAGCCTGAGGCCTGGCCAAAGCCGGGGCCTTTCCCGATTAAAGAGTTTCATTGCCTGGAGGACCTTCTCGATTATACCCACGAACTGGCTATTGAAGAGATGTTTGATCTCCTGGATCGCTTTGACCCGAACTGGTCTAAGGCGATAAAGGTTCAAACCGGATTGCCGATTAATCTTCATGCCATTGACCTGGGTGGGGGGCTGTTTCCCGGGGCTGAAAAGAAATTGATTAAAAAAGAAGAGATCCTCTCCGATCCCATGCAGGCCATGTTTAAGGGTATGTATTATCCCGGAATATCCTGGTCCGGCCCGATAGGGGTTAATCTTAAAGGTCTGATGGTCATCATGGCCCAGAGCACCAGCCGCCCGGAAGAAGACTTCTGGGATAAGACTTATGCCTTGGTGACCGGGGAATATATGAATTACAATTCTCGTTTGGGGTACCATTACAACTCGGTGGATGCCTATATTTGTGACCGCGCCCAGAGTAATCATATTCGCTTCATGTTTAAAGGCGGAGCAGCCGATGATGTGCGCCGGGCTCGCCGGGCCCGTTTTATCGGGGCTGTTTTAGAAAAAATGGACTTTGAAGTCGTCGTCCAAAAGGATTTCGTTAATGGCCGCTTCCTGCATAAAGACCGGGCTTCCACCGAAAAGAACTTGGATCTTATTGGACGATTAATGGGCTGTTCCCGTCAGCGGGACATGGTGATGAATGATGAATCAATTGTTTCCTGGCACATTGGGGCTTTTTTAAGAGGCAACTACACCTTTGATCCCGATAAATAGGCATGAGACATAAGGCATGAGGCGTGAGGTTTAGAATCCAAGTTCTTTACTCACGCCTCGTGCCTCACGCCTCTCGCCTGATTCAAGCGGCCTTGGCCACCAGGACCGAACAGGGGGCATAATTGATGATCTTCATAGCCGTACCACCCAGATTGAAACGGCCGGTGGCCCCCAGACCTCGGCTCCCGATGACAATCAGATCCATTTTTTCTTGTTCGGCCATTTTAACAATCTCATCGGCAATGGCCCCGGCGCTGATTATCAAGGCCTTGGGGGTGATCCCCTGGGCCTGGAATAAGGACTTGGCCTTCGTTAAGGCCTGCTCGGCCTGGAAACTCAACTTGTTCTCCAAAGAATCCCGTGCCCGGGCGGTTATTTCCAAATCAATATCGGGATAGACGGGAATCACGGCCAAAAGCGTTACATCGGCCCCTTGAGCCTTGGCAATATCCAAGGCCGTCTGAACCCCCTCCGCGGCGTCTTTCGAACCATCAATAGCCACTAATATTTTCATTTGGACCTCTCTTTTCTCTATAATTCATCACACCTCTTTTTTGAACTTGGCCTTTTTCATGGTCAGTCCGATTCCATCAAAGAGATAGAAGATAGCATAGCCCCACCACATGGTATAAAAGACATAAAAAACCAGCAAGAAGGTCATTAGACCGGCCCGATCGGCTACCCGCTGGGGTTCAATTTTATAGAAATTATAAGCCGGTTCAAGGCCTTTTTTGGAAATTTCCGAAACCAGGTTGGCCTCTTCAATCTTCAAATTCTTTTTGAGAAATTTATCCATTTTGCTGAGGGCCAGCCACCAACCCTTCATAACCTCCTGTTCATCCAGGGCATACAGGGCCACGACTTCTTTCCCTTTATTATTAAACATCAAATCGGAATCCCGAAGGATGACCCCCATGGTTTTGCCCAGATCCCCTTGAACTTTCAGGTTGCTCCCCTGGGTCTCCACTTGGCAGCCGGCGGAAGTAAAGAGTTTGGAAATGAGTTCCAAATCGTTGGGTTTGTCAAACTTCAGGGTAACGCTGAAGGATTTCCCTTGGGCCTTTAGGGTGGTTTCACTTAATTTCGGGATAAAATAGGAAGATCCTTTGGAGAGTTTGTTGAAAAGATCATCAGCATAATCCAGGCCGTTCATCCCGCCCCCATACATGGGAGAAAACATCAGGAATAAGACGACCAAAAAGGAAATCGCCAGGAGTAGGCCTATCGTGAAGGGCCCTTTATTTTTTATCAGCATGGTTTATCCCTCCCTCAGTGTCTTAAGATTTACGAAGAACTTACTGATGACCCAGAGGCCGAAAAACCCGACCACCACCCAGAAGACAATGGCCCCTACAAAATCTATCGTTCCGCTAACCGATTTGGGGATGTCGATAATCTCCATTTCGGTCAATTTTTTCGGCAGGGTTGCGGCCCGGTTGATGAACCCGGCTAAAATAGAAATGGCATAAAACCCCCGGATATGGATTCCCTTAACGACTTTAGTCGTCAAGGCCCCGACCTGAATACCGATCAAGGAACCGATCAACATCCCCATGGCCAGGGTATAAAACACATAACCGTAAATGGCATATTGGGCAATGGCGGCCAGGCCGGCAGTGAAGATGATCTGAAGAATATCGGTGCCGACAGTGGTCATGGAAGATACCCCGAAGATATACACAAACAGGGGAAAGGTAACAAACCCTCCTCCCACTCCCATTAAAGCCGCCAGCATACCAACGACAACACCCCCCATGGCCACAATAACCCCGGAGATCTTCCGTCCACCCAGGTCCTCATCAAAGCCGATCATCGGGGGGATATTGATATTCTGGACTTTAATGGCGACTCCGGTAACACCGGATGGCCCTCCGTGGGCATCATGGCCTCCTCCGGAGGAAGAGACACTGGCGGGTCGGGAGGATTTTATAAAATCGATCAGGGCATAAAACCCAAGGAATCCCAGGAGGATGGCATAAATAACACTGATGAAGGTATCACTCAAGAGGGGGTCAATGTTATAGAGGGTTTTGTTGATATACCCTCCTATAAACGTCCCTGCCCCGGAACCGACCAAAAAGGCCACGGCCAGTTTGACGGAAACATTGCCCAATTTTTTGTGGACGGCGGTCCCCATGATGGCCTTGGCAAAGATATGGAAAAGGTCGGTACCGACGGCCAGGATCCCTTTGACCCCGGCAGCCATCAGGGCCGGGGTAATGATAAATCCCCCCCCGGCACCGATACAGCCGGTAATCAGACCGGCACAAAGCCCGATGGCAATAGAAACCAGGAAAATGGTGGTGGTGTAGTGGGCCGGGGCATAGGCCGTCTTGCCCCCCAGGATGCTGGCCCCCTCGCAGATCGCCACCGCAAAAATGGGCAGCAGCATACAGAGCAGAATCAGGAGTTTTTTCCGATTCTTCAGGATGCTCATGGAGACTTCGAAGTCCCACTGGGCATGGGCAATCGCCCCGGCCTTCAAAAACTCAAAGACTTGCCTTCCAAGGTTCATAACTTATGCCTCCCTATTCGTATTTTGTGGCCCTCCAGGCGCAATCACGATGTTCACTATACCCCCATAGGACAATTTCATGCAATTGGTAAAAGCTAAGGAGGTTCCACATCAAAACAACTTAACCTGTCATAGGGTTATCAAATTCTATGCCAAGGTCTATTTTTTTTAAGGTATTAAAATAATAAGGAAATTTTCCAATTGTGTTTTGAAAACGGTTAAAAGGGAAATCTGTTTAGGACACTGCCTGTAATTTATAAAGGACACCTTAAGGATTTGACTTCAAACAGAGGGGTGGAGGGGGAAATATGAATTGTGGGTGACTACCGCCGCGGGAAGGGCTAGTTGGAGGGAGAGGGCCGAGGGGGGGTAGTACGAAAATATCGGTTCAAGGTCCAAGGTGTAAGGTTTTTCCTCAAACCTCAAACCTTGAACCTTGGCCCCTGCGGGCCTGACGGTTTAGTTGGACTGCCGGTAGTTTTTAGACTGGATGTCGTTTTCCCGCATCAGGCGGTGAAGGTAGGGTCGTTTCAGGCCGCATTCTTTCGCCGCTAAAGAAACGTTTCCGCCATGTTTAGCCAATACCCGGCGGATATATTCGATATGAAAATTATTGATGATATGTTCCTTGGCCTCTTTGAAAGGGGACATAAATATATTTTCCTGTATCCTGAAAGGAAAAGAATTGGGCAGGTCTTCCGGAAAAAGATCGGCTACCTGGAGCAGGTCGGTCCGGCTTAAAATAACACCCCGTTCGATGACATTCTCCAACTCTCTAATATTTCCAGGCCAGACCCGGGTCATCAATACCTCCAAGGCCTCAGGTGAGATTCCCTTTATTCCTTTTTGGTTAAGTTTGTTATATTTTTCCAGGAAATGTTGGGCAAGAATGGGGATATCGTCTTTTCGGTCCCTGAGAGGGGGCAGGACAATCTGGATGACGTTCAGTCGATAAAACAAGTCTTCCCGAAATTCCTTTTTATAAACCTTTTCCATCAAGTCCTGATTGGTGGCGGCAATAAAACGAATATCAGCAATCAGGGTTTTAGAGCTCCCGACCGGTTTATATTCCCCTTCCTGAAGAAGGCGGAGCAGTTTGGTCTGCATGACGAGGTTTAAATCGCCGATTTCGTCCAGGAACAACGTCCCGCGATCCGCTTCTTCCACCAATCCCTTTTTGTCTCGAATGGCCCCGGTAAAAGAACCTTTCAGATGACCGAACAGTTCGCTTTCGATCAGGGTCTCCGGGATGGCCGAACAATTTACGGCCACGATATTTCTATCTTTCCTCTGGCTGTGGAAATGGATGGTCTTGGCGGCTAATTCCTTTCCGGTACCCGATTCGCCGGTAATCAGAATCGTTGCCGAAGTCCTGGCCACCTGCATAATCCTCTGATAGACCTTCTCCATGAGGGGACTGGCGCCGATTAAAAACGGGAATTTGAGTTTGTCTTCTAATTCTTTTCTTAAGTAAAGATTTTCATTCTTTAGTCGTTGAAAGTTGAAGGCATTATCAATGGTTAAAAGAATTTCCTCTTTTTTAAAGGGCTTGGTGATGTAGCTGAAGGCCCCTTTTTGCATGGCCTCTACGGCCGATTCAATTGTTCCGTAAGCGGTCAAGATGATAATCGGAATTTGCTCATCTTTTTTTCGGATGGTTTCGAGCAATTCCAAACCACTTTGCCCGGGCATCCTCAAATCGGTAATGACCAAGTCAAAGGCGTTTTCTTCAAGGATACGGGGAACACCAAGTGGATCAGGGGTAATAACCACTTGATAATTGGTTTTATCTTCAATGATCCGCTTAAGCAATTCCAGCATGTCTACTTCATCATCGACAATTAATATTCTTTCGGCCATACCTCTTTCCTGAGACACTCTTACTGCTTGTTTTAATTTAGGAACTTTCTCGGCTTAGCAGATTCCGCTTCCGAAATGAAGAGGGGCTTAAGCCGAGGGAACGGAGATTATGAAGGTTGTACCCTTAGGCTGGCTCGGGGTAGCTTTGGTCCTGCTCTGGCAGGTGATGGACCCTCCATAATTGGTAATAATAGCATAAATTATAGAAAGTCCCAAACCAATTCCACGCCCTTCTTTTTTAGTGGTAAAAAAGGGGTCGAAGATCCGTCCCAATGATTCTTTGGGGATGCCGTTGCCGGTGTCTCGAAATCCGAGTTCGATTCTTTTCCCAAAATCCTTCCTGGCGGTCCAAATCTCCAGACTTCCGCCGGACGGCATGGCCGTTTTGGCATTATTGATCAGGTTTAAGAGGATTTGTTGCCACTTCTGGACGTTTCCAGGGGCAGGTGGACATTCGGAGGGTAATGAACAATCCCAGGAAATGCCCTGGGCCTTCAGGCCAGGGCCGACTACAGTCAGCAATTTTTCAATAATTACATTTAGATTAACCGTGCCATCTGAATCTCCTCGTAATCTGGTAAAATGTAATAAGTTTTCAACGAGTTGTTTGCAATTCAGCCCTTGCCGCTCAATCGTTTTTATGTCCTTATAGGCTTGGGTCTCAGGGTCAATTTTTTCTAAGAGTAAGCCGCAAAAACCTAAGATTATACCAATCGGGTTATTTATTTCGTGGGCAATACCGGCCACCAGGGTTTCCAAAGAAGCCAATTTTTCAGCCTGAATATCCTCAGCAATTGAACTCAGTTCGGCCATTTCATTAATATTCTCCTTGGAAAAAACCGACCGCAAGTATAAAAAAATGAAAAACAATGACAGAATATACATTATTCCGAATAAAATTAACCAGGGAAGTCCTTCGTGCCGGGGTTTAAAAAACCCTAAAAAGAAAAAAAGAGGGGCCGGAGCAGCCCCTAAAAGAAAGATCCTCCAGAACAAGGATTGAAGTTTGTCAATTTTAAATGGAAAATTCATTGGTTATTTTTTTTGCCCAACTTTGGATACTGAAGCCTGCCCCGGACCCGACCTGGGGGGCGACGGGGTGACCGCTTGGGAGATATTTCCGAACCCACAAGGCTTAAGTTTATCAAATACCGTGCCAAATTAATAAGGTGATGGTTCAGAAGGAAGTTATTAAATAAACTGCATAAAATTAATTAGTTAACCAATTAGCCGGAAGGGCCTTAGTAGGGAAAGGGCAGGAAGAGAGAATCTTTTAGATGACACCTCAGTAACCCAATTAATTTCCCCTGGACAATCCCTAAAAAGAAGACCCCTCGATTCCTGTATCTTGGAATTCAGCTTAGGTTGCCTCAACTTTTGAACGTTACCAATTGATTATAAAAAAACAGGGATCCCATGGCGCCCTTGACACCTGGAAATAAACCCTTTAAGTTGAACACCTGAGCGAAAATCGATTCTGGTTCATAAAGGTCTGGGAATG
>JAZDOU010000371.1:0-2015 GCA_043798385.1 Pseudomonadota bacterium | reverse complement strand
CAATATTCCAATCATCCATGAGGACTTCCATTCCCCCCAGGCCGGTTACGGTGTCTACCAGGTAAAGGCTGTCGCTGCCATCAAGAAAACTGCCGATTTCGGAAACAGGATTCCTGACCCCGGTCGAGGTTTCGGCCTGGACCATCGCAACGATTTGATAGGTTTGATGGTCGATCTTTTTTTGAACGGTCTCCAACTCAACCGGAGTTCCCCAGGGAAATTCCAGAACATCCACTCGGGCTCCCAGTCTTTGGGCCACTTCATTCATTCTGACACCGAAAACCCCATTGATGAGGATCAGGACCGAATCCCCCGGCTCCACCAGATTGACAAAGGCCGCCTCCATCCCGGCCGAACCGGTGCCCGATAAGGGAAGGGTCAGGGGATTGGCTGTATTCATCATCCGGCGAAGCATGGTCTTGAGTTCTTCCATGATCTCCATAAAAAAGGGGTCCAGGTGTCCCAGTGTTTTTCGGCTTAGGGCGCGATACACCTCGGGTGGGACACAGGAAGGCCCAGGCCCCATAAGCATAATTTCTTCAATGTCTTCCAGTAAGTTTTTCATTATTAGGTGTCTCTCGGTCTTTTTTTTTAGATTCTTACACCCTAATTCTGATGATTTATCTCAAACTTTTTTGTACAAGGGTCATAGGGGGTCTTATTTTGGGGGGTTGTCCACCCCCAAGCCATAAGCTTCTTTGCCGGGCCAATTGTTTAACCTAATTCTGAGGCAGGCCTACCCCATTGCCCGAAACAGGCTTGGGTGTATGCCCTGCTTCGAATCATACTTTGCTGGACTGGCCGGATTGGAAACTCATAATTACCCTTTGGACAATCCCCAAAAAACAAGACTCCCTATGACCATCCCAATTTCAAATAGCTTTGGTTAGGGTTTATTTCAGATCGGCTTTCATCAGTTCCCCGGTCAACTGAGCCATGGCAGCCACCTCCGTATAGAAAAGGTCTTTATGGAAGGTGTTGATCCGTGCAGTGGTTGCCCAATAGGCGCCTTGTGTTCCCATAGTGGCAAAAGCAGGCAGGTTCCAGTCTAAAGCAATCTTGCCCATGCCGTACCACACCCCCTGAGAGCCGCCGTGGGTGCCGGGTCTTTCAACGCATTGAACCATTACCCTCGGCCAGCGGTGATCTTTCACTGCTTTGACAGCCATATCAAAAGTTTCTGGTTGTTTCGGGTCCAGAGAAAAGAGGGTTCCACCTTGCCGGTGGGCTCATATTTGCCGTCCTTCTCCCTGAATTCGATTTGACCCAGATGTTCGGTGGCCACCAGGGCCACAACAGATTTCTTGGCCTCCGGTTTTTTGGTGAAGTAGTCCTGATTCTCAAAAGCCTTTTCCATTCCCGGCATATAGTGACGGTTGTCCAGATAGATCATCAGGGTTCTGGGTCTCTCCGATTGGGGGATATGGGAAAAATAGGCGACAATGCCCAATACGCCCAGAGCTCCGTTGTCTTGCAGTACTGCAGGCCCATCCGTGTGGGTCGTCAAAAGGATTTTCTCATCCTGGGCCGTTCCATAGTTCTTCCCGGGCAGGTACCCGATCAACTGATAGGTCTCGGTAGGTTCGACCCTGGCCTGCAGCTGGAGAGTGGCTTGTTTACCTTCCTTGGCATCCTGGATCAATTGGGTGCCCGCACTTCGGTCTACGTACAGGGCGGGAGTGTTGGACAGGGCCGGGATGGGGAACGTATACAATCCGGCCAGTCGTTCATAAGACATGTTAAAAATCATTACACCACCCGCGGCCTGGGTTTTCTTAAGAACGCTATTGGTCAAGACGGTCTGGCGTAATTGCCACCAAACATCATAACTTACGGTTTCGCTTGCCGGGACCTGAGTAAACAAAGGAGGAAAGTCTTCTGATGACCGATATTCGTAATCATTAAGGGTGAACCAGTCCAGGTAATTTTTATCGAGAGGAGGAGCTGGATGGGGAGCGGTCCCGAAGACAACGATCTTGTCTTTAAAGGATTCAGGTGGTGCACTCGGCAGATAA
>JAZDOU010000363.1:0-4405 GCA_043798385.1 Pseudomonadota bacterium | reverse complement strand
AGAGGGATGAAGGTCATGGAGACAATCCGGGAGGCAACCAGAGAGCAGGTCAGGACCACGGGCAGGCTATAAAGAAAGAGACGGGTGTCCCCGGAGAGGGTCAGCAAGGGAAGATAGGCCACGATATTGGTGATGGTTGCAAAGAGAATGGCCGTGGCCAACTTGGTCGGACCCAGCCAGGCGGCGATCAAGGGGGGATGCCCATTTCCCAATTCCCTCTTAATGGCGTCTCCGGCCACCACCGGATCATCCACCAACAGTCCCAGGGCTATAATCAGGGAGGCGATGGAGACCTGTTGGAGATCGATTCCCAACAAGTGCATCAGACCAAAGGTCATCGCTAACGTCAAAGGGATCGAAGTGGCCATGAGCAGGGCCGAACGCCATTCCCGAAAACCGATCAGGGCCACGAGGACCACTAAAAAAATAGCCTCATAAAGACTCTTCATAAAGAGATCAACGCTCTCCTTGACCTGCAGAGGTTGATTGGAGGTGCGGGCCAGGATTAGATCCGTAGGAATTTGCAGTTCCAGACCGGCCAAGGCTTGATCAACCGCCCGGCCGAACTGATCAATCTTTTCTCCGGGCCGCATTTGAATGGCCATCGTAATGGCCCGGGTGCGCTGCCACTTGCCTTGATTGTCTTTCCAGGTATAAAAAGTGAGCAGGCTGGGAAAGGTCTCATAATCCCGGCTGATTTCAGCCAGATCCCCGAGGGTGACCGGCTGGCCTGTCTCGCTGCTGGCCACAACGACCTGACCGATCTCTCTTTCCCCTTTGAACTCCCCGGAAGGATCGATGGTCAGATTTCTGGACCCTGCTTCCAGGACCCCGCCGGGTAAAGTGATATTGCGAGCCCCGAGAATATCGTCGAGGTTGGAGAGCTTGAGACCATAAGCCGCTAACCGCTGTTGGGAATAATCCAGATAAATGCGTTCTTTGAGGAGGCCCACCAGGGAGATCTTGGAGACCTGGGGGATGGTCTGCAAGGTTCGGCGAATCAGACCGGTAAAGCGATCCAGTTCGGCGTAACTATATTTTTCTCCGGCCACGGCCATTAATTTTTTTTCGGTTTCATTGGGATGGCGGATAACTATGGGGGTCCAAACGTCAGGATGAAATTCGGATAACCTGAGCCTTTCCCTTATGAAGCGGTCCAGAAATTCCAAGATCTGATTGTCCGTAGCCTGGATGACCGCATCCACCCCCATGAACCCGGACCCCTGCAGGGAATGCACCTCTTTCATCCAGCCGGCGGTTCGGGCATAACGGATAAACAGGTCCATTTTTCGAATTAAGGGTCCTGGTTGAAGCGTTTGGGGAAAACAAACGACCAGTGCTACCCGTTCCTGGGAAGTTGGTGCCTTGGATCTGGCTTGTTCGATGGCTCGCCTAATCTCCTGGGAGCGGATGGCTATCCGGGTTGTTTCCACTTTGGGGCTGGCTACGGTGAGCATCAAGGCCGTGGTATCGCCAAAGTCCTTGATAAACTGGATCGGCCCGGCCCCCTGGGGGAGATCCTGCAGACTATCCAACTTGAGTTTGATATCATCAAATTCCTTGCCCGTTTCGGCTATTTTCTCGGTGAGGGTCACGTAAACCAGTGAAACCCCGGTCTGCGAGGTGGATTCGATCTTCTCCACCGAGGCGTTTTCAGCCATTTTTTCTTCCACCCGACGGGTGACCAATTGTTCGATTTTTTCCGCACTGGCCCCAGGCCAGGGGATAACGGCCATGGCTTGCCGAACCGGAATATCCGGGTCTTTCCGTTGGGGCATACGATCATAAGAATAGAGGCCCCAGAGGAGGGTAGCAAACAAAAGGACCCAGGCGACATGGCGGGATTCGGTAAAGAACCGGGCCACATTTCGAGTCTTTTGAATATACTCCTGGTCGCTTCGCCCGTGACTCATCTCTTAATCTCACAGCTCAAAGCAAAAAGCTTAGAGCTGAATGTGAAAGGTCTTCCCTGGCGCCTTGGGCTTTGAATTTTGTGCGAGGTCATCAAAACGGATTCCCTGCTTTTTTGTTGGTTGTGATCGGACTAAGGGATAATCTTGACCGTCTGACCGTCCACCAGAAGCTGGGCCCCGGTAACGATCACTTTTTCTCCACTTCGCAGCCCCTCGATTACTTCTATCTGATTTCCAAGAGACTTTCCAAGTTTAAGGTGCCTCAGCCGGGCTAAGGTCCGGCCACCGGTCTCCTCACAGACAAAAACTGCAAATCCGGTTGGACTTGCTTTGGGCCGGACAATAGCCGAGAGGGGAACCACATTCATGGTCTGGGCGGATTTTGGAGAGACCCCCAGAACCGAGGCGATCATGCCCGGCTTAAGCTGATTACGGGGATTGGGGATCGTTATTTCAGCCTCAAAGAGCCGGCTGGAGAGATCGGCTGCGGGTGAAATCCTGCTGATCCGTCCCTGAAATTCAACCTTTGGGAGGGCTTCAAGCGTTACCGTAAAGGAAGAAACGGCTTGGAGCTTGGAAATCGTCAGATCAGAGACCCCAAAAACGACTCGTACCGAGGAGATGTCGGAAAGGATAAAGGCCGGGGCCCCAGGCTGGACCAGGGCCCCGATCTCGATGTTTTTTTTGATCAGAAACCCATCCAGCGGGGCGCGTAAGGAGGTGTCCTTAAGGGTAAGCTCCCCTTCTTCCAGGGCTGCCAGGGCCCCTTGTACCTTGGCTTGAGCCCCGGTGACCTGGGCCTGGGCGGCCTGGATTCTGGCCTGGCTGGCCTCCAGGCGGCCTTTCGAGGCATCATATTCCGGTTTGATGAGGCTCTTTAGATTAAACAGGGTTTCAGCCCGCTCAAAATCCAACCGGGCCTGTTTCATCCCGGCCGTTGCTTCGGCCAATTGGGCCCTGGCCTGTTCCCGGGCCGCCTCGGCCTCTGCCAATTGTGACCTGATTTGATTTCCACGGGCCAGGTAGTCCTCCTGTCGAACCCTGGCCAAGACCGTACCCTGAGTAATCCAATCCCCCTCCTGGACAAGACGGGGACGCCCATCCAGGCCCCGGACCGTCAGTATCTCCTGGACATAGCCGCCGCTCCGGAAGGCCAGTTCCACCTGGGTTTTGGGTTTTATAGTCCCCGAGATTCGGAGGCCGTTTTCGCCGGTATAACCTTGTACGGATTGAACCCCAACCGGCGTAGGCGGCTTTTCATAGGGTTTCTCAGGACTGCATCCCAGAAGAACATTGGCGATAAAAAGGGCCGCCAGAAAAAAGCTGCTATTGCCTCTGCCGGCCCTAAAAACCATCAGGCCGACCCCTTTAATCAATGGAATCATGGTTCATCTCCTATGGCCTTCTCAAGCTCGGCCCGGGCCGTCCAAAAAGAAATCATGGCGTTTTGATGCTGATGAACGGCCTCGGCCAGGGCGGCCTGGACCTGAAGGACCTCTTGAAGCAAGGCCGCCTGGACCCGGAACCGGTTCAGGGTGGTGCGAAGCTTTTCCTGGCCGGCCTCCTTGGCCAAACGGGTCGCCTTGATTAACAGTTCGGCTTCCCGGAGTTTATTGAAACGGTTTTGAACCTCCAGGGTTATGGCCTTCTCGGTCTCTTCCACCTCATTCCTGGCCTGATCCAAGGTCCGGTTCCGTTCCGCCAGTTCCTGTTTTTTACGACCCCAGTCAAAGATATCCCAAGAGAGCTGCAGGCCGATAGTGGCTACATTTTTAGGCAGAAAGTCGCTGTCAAAGGGGGTAAGATAGTTGAATACCAGACTCAAATCCGGCAGGTACTCGGCCTTTTTGATCCGAATTTCATTCTCGGCTTGCCGTCTTTTCAGTCGCGCTTCTTTGATCTCGGGCCGCTGCTCGGCTGCCCGGGCTTTGGCAGCCATGACTTCCACTTGAAGATCAACCGGCGGTGGGACAGGATTAACCATAAACTCTTTATCTAAGTCCCTTCCCAACAGGCCGTTCAACTGCTGTCGGCCGAGGGAAAGGGTGTTCCGAATGGCCAGGGCCTCGTATTCCGCCTTGGCCAGTCGGGCTTTGGTTTCCAGAAGATCGGACTCCAGAACAACCCTTCTATCAGCCTGGTCATTAATTATTCGCTCCAATTCCCGCTGAGCCCCGATTAACTCCTCCATGGCCTTCAGGGCGTTCTGGGCCTGGATGATCCCGTAATAATGGCGTTTGACCTCAGTCACTGTAAAATGGCGCTGAGCGCGCAACTTTTCTTGAGCAATGGATTGGCCTAACTTGAGGGAGTCTACTCCCAGACCGAGCCTGTAGAGCTGGGAGAGGGGTTGGGCTATGGTAGTGGAAAGGAAGGTGTTCCATCCTTTCGAAGAACTGATTTTGGTGTCTTCGGCCGGGATTGGACCTGTCCCGGCATACGTGCCGAAAACCCCTTGTTTAAAGACATAGTCGGAAGGGGTCAGCAGATAG
>JAZDOU010000342.1:0-9410 GCA_043798385.1 Pseudomonadota bacterium | reverse complement strand
AAAAGGCCAAACCAAAGAATGGACCAACTGCCATTAAGGTCCGCTGGTTTTTAGTTCTTGACCAACGAACTTCTCTTCGCCCTCCAACAAGTCTTTGGATGGAACTATTCAAAATCGATGTCCGAAGGTTTTCTGCATCAGCGGCCACGAGGGACGCCGAAGAGAGGACCATACTCGTCAACCAACTTTTTGTGATCCTTAAATGATTTTAAAACGAAAATAGGATTTCAGGATTCGAGGGTTCCAGGGTTTTAACTTCCATGCCTTTCACTCGAATTCTGGACCCCTGGAATCCTGGAATCCTCGAATCCTATTATTGAACTAAATAGGTGCTATCCATGTACACTACGGCCTTGAGACCTTACACGTTAAAGCGACTGGAAGAAATCGGTCATGCCGATATCTTAGTGGGTATTCCTGCTTATAACAACGATCAAACCATCGCCCATGTGATCCAAATGGTTTCTCATGGCCTGGACCAATACTACAAAAATCATAAGAATGTGATCATGATCGCCGATGGCGGTTCCACGGACGACACCAGAGAGGTGGTAAAGGAATTCCAGCTTAAGCCCTGGCAGGAAAAGCTTTTATCCATATACCGGGGGGCCGGCGGAAAGGGGACGGCCTTTCGTTCCATCTTCGAAGCAGCGGTTAAGTTGGGGGTTAAGGCCTGTATGGTCGTTGATTCCGACATCCGAAGTATTACCTCGGAGTGGGTCAGTCACATGCTTTCTCCCGTGTTGGAAAAGGGATATCAATATGTGACCCCGATATATTGCCGCCATAAATACGACGGCACGATTACCAATAATATCGTCTATAACCTGACTAGGGCCTTATACGGGAAAAGGCTACGCCAACCGATCGGGGGGGATTTTGCCTTTTCTCCCGATGTAGCGGCTTACTTTATTAAGCAACCGGTTTGGGACACTGAGATCGCCCGTTTTGGTATCGACATCTGGATGACCACCCAGGCCATAGTCGATAATTTCAGGATTTGTCAGGCTAATTTAGGGGTCAAGATCCATGATGCCAAGGATCCGGCAACCCATCTGGCTCCCATGTTCCGCCAGGTCGTCTGGACCATCTTTAACCTTATGGAGGAGAACGAGTCGTATTGGAGACAAATAAAAAAAAGTGAACCGGTTGAAATCTTCGGCGTCGATTATTGTTTAGAACCGGAACCGATTCAAGTTGATCTCGAAGCGCTCATTTATAAATTCAAAGTCGGGTTCAAACAGTTCGGCATTTTCTGGAAGGATATTCTGGGCTCGAGAAGTTATGGGGTTTTAAAAAAGGCCTCTCGAATGGACAGCAAAGAATTCGTCATTCCGGTTGAGGCCTGGGTAGGCATCCTCTATGAACTGGCGGCCACTTTCCATTATTGGCCTATGAACCGGAATAAATTAATCGATTTGATGACGCCCCTGTACCATGGCCGGGTGGCCTCATTTGTGCGTGAGACCAGAACCATGGATTCTTCCGGAGCAGAAACCTTAGTTGAAACACAGGCCGAGGCCTTTGAAGAAAATAAAAAATATCTGGTCAAACTCTGGGATAAAAAGCGCAAGAGTTTTCAACGATTGAGCGAAAAATTATAATCCGGCTATTTGACCAAGAGTATGTGAAGATCCATTACATTGGTCCTGGTCGGCCCGGTCATAAGCAAACCGCCGGCCTTTTTAAAAAAGGTGTAAGAATCGTTCTCCTTTAAATAGGCTTCAGGGGATATCCCTTTTTGAAGGGCTCGGGAGTAGGTCAGGCCGTTGACAACCGCCCCGGCCGCATCGGTGGGACCATCGGAACCGTCGGTACCGGCACTTAGAAAAATAATTTTCCTTAAACCCTTAAGTTCCCCGGCCATGGCCAGGGCGAGTTCGGTGTTGCGGCCACCTAACCCTTTTCCTGTAACGGTCACAGTAGGTTCTCCGCCGGCTAAAAGACAAATCGGTTTTTGGGCCGGATGTCCCGTCTTAATAATTTCTCGGGCCATGGCCCCATAGAATTTAGCCAACTCACGGGCTTCACCTTGAAGCTGAGAGCTTAAAATAATGGGTTTGAATCCGAAGGCCGCGGCCTTTTCCTGGGCGGCCTGAATGGCCGTCAAATTGGTGGCCACGATAACATGAGCCACCTTGTTGAAGCACGGATGCCTTTTTGTGGGGGTATCTTCGATTTTCCCGCTCAGGCCTCTTTTAAAATAGCGGACGATGGAAGGAGCAACTTTTTTCTCCAGGTGGTATTTTTTTAACACCTTCCAGGCATCTTGGAAAGTTGAAGAATCGGGAACAAAGGGTCCTGAGCCGATGGTTTCCAACTGGTCGCCGACGACATCGGATAGAATAAGATTGATTACCGTTGCCGGGTAGGCCAGCTTGGCCAGTTGCCCCCCTTTGGTCAGGGAAAGGTGTTTACGAACCGTATTGATTTCCTGAATCGGTGTTCCGGCGTTAAGCAGGAGATGGGTCACTTTTTGTTTTTCAGCCAGAGAAATCGATGCCGGCGGGAGAGGCAACAAGGCCGAGCAGCCCCCCGAGGTGAGAAAGATGATCAAGTCATCGGCCTGAGCGGCCTTCAGAAGGGAAACCATTTTTTGGGCCCCTTCAATACCGGCTTGGTCCGGGAGAGGATGTCCTGCTTCTATGATATCAATGGTAGACAATTTTCTGGAATGACCATATTTGGTGATAATCAGGCCTTCATTAATTCTATTTTTTAAGATTTCTTCACAGGCGACCGACATGGAAGCAGAGGCCTTCCCGGCACCCAAAACGACTACCCTTTTAAATCGCCGTAAGTCATATTTTCGGTGAATCGAGTCCTCTCCTTTAACCAAAAGAAAATAGCCTCGTTGAGAAAGTTTGTCCTTAACGGCCTCATAGGCATTAGCTCTAAATAAAGCGGCTTTGAATATTTTCAGGGAAATGGATAAGATGGATTCCATAACGATTGCCTCCTCTCAGAAATGAACAGATTGCCTGGTGCCGGCCCCGGACGGATTGGAGTTCTTAAAATGAGGCCTATCACCAACAGGATAAAATTACTAGAAGCCCACAGAACAAACAGGATGTGATGCACTGCATCAGCATTATGTTAAAGGTAGCATGGTTTGATGGTGAATTCAATTCAAATCTCCCAACTAACGATCATGTCGCGGCTGGAGACAGCGGAGAATGAAAGTTTGTCGTTAAAGAGGACTTTCATATAAATTGGGAGAAGAGCCAAAAAAAGGCCGGAAAATTTGATCAAGAAAAATCTTCCATACCTCATTTTCAGCGACTTGGACGGCACGTTACTGGATCATGACACCTATTCATTTCATGAAGCCCGGGAGGCCTTGTTGGGTTTGAAAAATAAAGGCATCCCATTAATTCTTTGTTCCAGCAAGACCCGGGCGGAGATGGAAGGGCTGCGCCGGGAACTTGATAATCATGATCCTTTCATCACCGAAAATGGGGCGGCGGTTTTTATTCCCCAAGGGCTTTTCGGCCCGTTGGATTTGAAATATAAGGCAGTGGAAGGCTATGAGGTCGTAGAATTAGGGATTCCCTATGACAAAATTAAAGCCCTTTTCAGGGCGATAAAAGCCGAAACCGGCCTGCCAGCCAAAGGATTTTCCGAAATGTCCCCGGAACAGATAGCCCGGTTTACCGGTCTGGACCTGGAGAAAGCGGCCTTGGCCGGACAAAGGGAATACTCAGAACCTTTTTTGTTAACGGAGGAGATGTCCGGCAATCAAAGGCTCCTGATAGAGCAAGCCGTTCAGAAAAAAAATTTAACCCTGGTCAGGGGAGGGCGATTTTATCACCTTACCGGCCCCAATGATAAAGGGAAGGCGGTCCGGCTGTTAATAAACTTATATCAAAAATTAAACCGGTCGATAGTCAGCATCGGATTGGGGGACAGCCCCAACGATTTTCCCATGTTGGAAAATGTAGACCTCCCGATTTTGATCAAAAAAAAGACCGGTCACTTGGAACCCTGGCCCGGATTAACTCCTGTTTATCATTCCCGGGAGGTCGGGCCGAAGGGATGGAATGAATTTGTAAACTATTTTTTAAAGGAGGCAGGCCATGAGTGATTTTTTTCAAAATGGGGTTATTACCACCTTACACCGTTTGAGTCGGGATAATATAAAGGCCTTGGAGAACGAACTGCTGCGATACACCAAGACAAGACCGATTGCCTTGATATTGCCGGCCCTTTTTTCTGAGTTGGAAAGCGAGGCCTTACCCAAAATTGTTGAAGCCCTTAAGTCCGTTTCGTATGTTAACCAGATCGTTGTGACCATGGGTCGCACCAACGCTGATCAATTTAAGTTTGCCGGGCAATTTTTTTCAGAACTGCCCCAGGAAAAAGTAATCCTCTGGAATGACGGACCCAGGCTGGCTACTATTTATAAATCCCTGGAAGATGAATTCGGCCATTTCGACAAAGGCAAAGGGCTCTCTGCCTGGATGGCCTACGGTTATGTCCTGGCCTCCCGGAAAAGCCAGGTGATTGCCCTGCATGATTGTGATATTCTCAGCTATGACACCGAAATGTTGGCCCGTCTCTGCTTTCCCATTGTCAGCCCCCGACTTAATTATGAGTTTTGTAAAGGGTATTACAGCCGGGTCACCGACAGACTCCACGGGCGGGTGACCCGACTGTTTGTGACTCCCCTGATTCGCAGCCTGGTACAAATATTAGGTCCCAATCCCTTTCTGTTTTATCTGGATAGCTTTCGCTATCCTTTGGCCGGCGAGTTTGCCATGTTGGCCGATCTGGCCTGGAGGAATCGCATACCCAGTGATTGGGGGCTTGAAGTGGGCGTCTTAGCGGAAGTCTATCGTAATTGCACCCTGAGCGGCATTTGCCAGTCTGATCTGGCGGATAATTATGAACACAAGCACCAGAAACTCTCAGCGGAAGATTCCTCCAAAGGGTTGATGAAGATGACCACCGATATTGCTAAAAACCTTTTCCGGACTTTGGCCGGCGAAGGGGTGGTTTTTTCAGAAGGCTTTTTTAAGTCTCTCAGCACGACGTATGTCCGCCAGGCCCAGGATGCCATTAAGCGTTATCATGATGACTCCTCTATCAATTCCCTGTTCTTCGACCGCCATGAAGAAGCGGTGGCCATGGAGGCTTTCGCCGGGAGTATTAAAACAGCCGGGGAACATACCCTGGAAGATCCCCTGAGCATCCCATTGATTCCGAATTGGAGCCGGGTCATCTCGGCACTCCCGGACCTTTTCGATCAACTATTAGAAGCGATAGAATTAGACAATAATATATGTTAATCTTATTAAACCGTCTCATCTTCGGTTCCGCGGCCGAAAAAAACGTCCGGCCGGCCAATTGTCCGGTATTGACTATTCCAACCCAACCACCCGAGGAATCGGAGAGAAAAATTAATTTGGAAAGAGGTTACTAAATGCAGATCCAATTTGAAAGATTACTGATTCCATTTGTCCTGGCTTTCACTACTGCGGCAGTGCTCTTGATTATCCGGAGTATCTTCTTCCGGATTTTTCATCGCTGGGCCGTAAAGACCGAATCCAAGCTGGATGATCTCATTATTCTTGCCATCAAGGTCCCTTCCATCCTTTGGTGTTTGGGGATTGGTCTCTACCTGGGAGTGAATGTCTCGGACTATTCAGGGAAATATTTGGTTTACGTTGGGAAGAGCATCAATATCCTCATTGTTTTTTCCATTACCGTGGCCGCCGCCAATCTGATCGGCAAACTATTCAATCATTACGTTCAAAAATCAGACGTCCCCATACCGACCACCGGTCTGGTCACCGGAATTTTTCGAGGGATTATCTGGGTGGTGGGTTTGATCATTATTCTCAACTTTTTGGGAATACCGATCACTCCCTTGATCACGGCTTTGGGGGTAGGCGGTTTGGCGGTAGCTTTGGCGCTTCAGGATACCCTGGCTAATTTATTCGCCGGCATCCATATCATGATTGAAAAATCGATCCGGGTGGGCGATTTTGTTAAACTGGAAACGGGTCAGGAGGGGTATGTCGAAGATATAACCTGGAGGACGACCAGGGTCAGAATGCTGCCCAACAACATGGTCATCGTTCCCAACCATAAATTTTCCCAAAGTATTGTGACCAACTATTATCTTCCTGAAAAAAAGATGGCCCTGCTGATTCCCGTCTCTGTAAGTTATCAAGCCGATCCGGAAAAGGTGGAAGCAGTCCTGGTGGATGAAGCCAAAAAGGCGGTCGGGGAAATTCCCGGTTTACTGGCTGACCCCGAACCTTTTGTCCGCTTCATTCCCGGGTTTGGAGACAGTTCGCTTGATTTTACCCTGATCTGTCAGGTTCGGAAATTTGTGGACCAATACCTGGCTCAACATGAATTACGAAAACGAATCTTTAAACGACTGAAGGCCGAGAATATGGAAATACCCTTTCCCCAGCGAACGGTTTATCTCAGAGAGGAGAAAGAATGGAGAAAGTAAACCAATCCTTTGAATTCAAATTATGCGCCAGTTTGCTTCGTTTTACAGGCAAGAAGGCCAAGAACCTGCGGGAATTGAGAGAGGGCATTGCCGGCGTCAGCCAGGACTCCATATTCCATCATACCTGCCAATATTTTTTGAAAGGTCCGGTCCATGAATACACCAATGATTTCGCCCACTGGGCCGGGGAGAGCCTGGAGGAAAGGGCCTTATCCGAACATCTCTCGAATATCGATCCCTATTTTTTTTTACAGATTCAGGACTTGCGCTGGGAACTCTTGCGCGTCATTGATGAATACTTATCGGCCTTCCCGGAGCCGCGGGAAGTTTTTCCCGGAGATGAATTTTATTTTAATGAAACCATTACCATCGTCGCTCCGTTGGGGATACGGGTCAGAAATTTAGCCGAGTTTTTAATGGCCATCAAATATGTCGATCCGGGATCTCTCTACTACCATTTTTACGAAGCCAAAATACGGCTTGGCGGCGGGATTAATGATTTTTCCGCCTGGATGGCAACCTCCCTGGATAAAAAGGAACTGGCTGAAAAGATCAAGAGGGTAGATCCTTTTATGCATAATTTGGAAGAAATCAGGGATCACCTGATCGAATTGGTTGAGAAAGAAGCCCGGCTGGATATGGAGGTATTCTAAAAAATGATTGCTGACTACGATCCAATAGCCCCCAAAGGGGATTTGCTGCTCTTGAAAAAATTAGGGGAGAAATTGGCCCGAAAGACATTTCTCCATATCAATTCCACCCGGGTCGGCGGCGGTGTGGCCGAGATCCTGCAACGCATGATCCCCCTCTTGAAGGATCTGGGCATTGAGGTCCGTTGGGAGGTGATCGAGGGGGACAGCCGATTTTATACGATCACCAAAATGATTCACAACACCCTCCAGGGGAACAAGGATCACATCAGCGAAGAAATGTGGGACTATCATTTTGAAGTAAATCGAAAGAACGCTGAAAAAATAGACCTGGAAGCCGACGCGGTTTTTATTCACGATCCCCAGCCGGCTCCGCTGGTCGAATTTCGAAAAAAGGGACATTGGGTCTGGCGATGTCACATTGATGCCTCCAATCCGCTCAAAGAAGTCGACCATTATCTTAGAAGGTATTGGTCCAAGTATAATGCTTCCATTTATTCGGTGGCCAAATTTGCCCGTTCTATGAACATCAGTGAATATATTATCCCGCCTTCTATCGATCCCCTGAGTGAAAAAAACAGGGACTTGAGCGAGGAAGAAATCAGCGAGGTTGCCAACAGGCTGGGGATCCCCATGGACAGACCGATCATTTTACAGGTGTCCCGGTTTGATCGTTTCAAGGACCCGCTGGGCGTCATTAAGGCCTTTAAGATAGTAAAAAAATATACCGATTGTCTCCTGGTCCTGGCCGGAAGCCCGGCCAGTGATGATCCGGAAGGAGAGGAAGTCTTAGGGGAGGTCAATGAATTCAAAGCCGACGACCCCGATATCCACATCCTCTTGTTGCCGGCCTTCAGCGATAAGGATATTAATGCCCTCCAGAGAATGGCCCGGGTGGTCTTGCAAAAATCCACCAAAGAAGGTTTCGGTCTGACCGTTTCCGAGGCCATGTGGAAAGGAAAACCGGTTATTGGAGGGGCGGTCGGGGGCATCCCCCTGCAGATTGTCCATGGGGTAACCGGTTTTCTGGTTCATTCCGTCGAGGGAGCGGCCTTTCGCATCCGTCAACTGTTAAGCAGTCCGGCCATGGCCGAAGCCATGGGTGAAAAAGGCCGGGAATTCGTAAGAAGCAACTTTTTAATAACCAGACAGATCCGGGACTATCTTTCCCTTTGGTACAGTCTTGAAAATCCCGGCCGATCGGTTATAGAATTATAAATTTTGGTATCGTTTAAAGGTTGAGGCAAAAATCAAAGGGCTTGCAAGAACCGGGGTTAGGGGGGTCTTATTTTCAGGGTTGTCCACCTAAAAGCCCCAAGCTTCTTTGCCGGGCCAAATAAGAAATGGCTTCAAAAGCAGGCCTTCACCAATGCTTGAAGCTGGCCGGTCGGCCGTTCGACTTTGTCGAACTAAAAGAAGGCATCCATTCGGATGCCGTATGCCGACCTAAAACGAGGCTTCCATTCGGAAGCCGAGAGGTGAATGCCCTGCTTCTAATTAACTTAGCCGTCCGGGCCGGCATACGGGCATTGGGTGTCCCTTTGGACAATCCCTGAAAATAAGACCCCCCTAACCCCATTTATGACCTGGCTGCCATTTCCAATTCGGGTTGATGAATTGTCTCAACTTTTGAACGTTACTTAAATTTTAGAGGAGGATTCGTTGCTAAAAACAATTATTAAAGAAGGGTTGGCCAAGGAAAAGTTCCTGGTGGTCTCCAATCGGGAGCCCTATATTCATAGAAAGATAGAGGACTCGATCCGGGTAGAAAAACCTGCCGGAGGATTGACTTCGGCCATGGACGATATTCTGAAGGCCCTCGGAGGCCTGTGGGTCGCCTGGGGGAGCGGCAGTGGCGACCGTGAAACAGTTGATTCCAGGGATTGTCTGCCAGTTCCTCCTGAAAATCCAGCCTACACCCTTAAGAGAGTCTGGCTTCACCCCAGGTTGGTTGAAAACTATTATAACGGCTATTCCAACCAGGTCCTCTGGCCCCTCTGCCATATTACCCTGGACAGAGTCTATTATCGAAAAAAGTTCTGGGAGGCCTATACTCGAGCGAATGGCGCTTTTGCCCAAGCGGTCCTGGAAGAAGTGATTCACTATCCGACCGTCTGGATCCATGATTACCATTTGTGTCTGCTCCCCAAGCTGTTGCGGGAAAAGGCCCCCCATTTGACGATAGCCCATTTTTGGCATATCCCCTGGCCCGATTGGAGTGTTTTTCGGGTCTGTCCCCAGGCCAAAGAAATCCTGGAAGGCCTGTTGGGCAATGATCTGATCGGATTCCAAAT
>JAZDOU010000333.1:0-5025 GCA_043798385.1 Pseudomonadota bacterium | reverse complement strand
AGGCAATGTATCCATACCGGAGCATGAGGAAGCTAAGGTCGGGCTGAATGTTTATCGCAAGAAGTGAAATCGGACCATAGTGAGAAGGATGAATTGAGAAAATTTTTCTGAATGTCTGAATGGGGTCGGGCCACGCGAAGTATCTGGCTTAGAAAAGAATGCTACACCATCAGCCTGTTAAGACGGGCCTATAATGAGCTTTTTGGGGGCAAAATGTTATTCATAGAAGTATGCTGAGGGGGAGATAAACTCCGAGAGGGGGCTGCTTATTATAAGAATTAATGACCAATGGCGTATCTGTTTCAAGTGGCAAAGCGGGGATGCCCATGAAGTCGAAATAACCGATTACCATTAAGGAGAAACATCATGAATAAAACACTCCATCCCGTACATCCTGGTGAAGTCCTCTCCGAGGAATTCCTTAAACCCATGAATCTGAGCCAGAATCGGCTTGCCTTAAGTGTAGGCGTACCTGCACGAAGAATAAACGAAATTGTTCTTGGAAAACGAAGTATCTCAGCCGATACCGCTCTGAGACTGGGAAGGTTTTTTGGGATCTCGCCCGAATTTTGGTTGGGTTTACAGGCACAGTATGATCTCGATGTAACCGCCGAAGCTTTGGGGAAACGGCTAGAGCTTGAAGTAAGAACATACGCAGTTAACAAGTAGCTCCACCGGACTAGGCAAAACGGCGCGCCACTCCGGTGAGCATGTCTTTGCCGCCGACTGCGTCGTCGCCAATGCGGAAAAATACGACAGCATTGTATAGCCATATAAATTTCCATATTTAAATATTGCCATTAATACGGAGTTTTGGTATACTGTTTTTATGAGAAAAGCAACCTTTGAATGGGATGAGGAAAAGGATAAAGAAAACCAAGCCAAACACGGTATTTCTTTTCTCTCGGCCCAACAGGCTTTTCTTGATCCCCACCGTGTTATTGCGGAAGACGTTAACCATTGTACTGAAGAAGATAGGTATTACTGCCTGGGGCGTGTCGGCCAAGGTATTTTGACCGTCAGGTTTACCTATCGTGGTAGCGTCATTCGGATCTATGGCGCTGGTTATTGGAGAAAAGGAAGGAAGGTTTATGAAAACAAAAATAAAGTACTCTGAAGAACCTATGGGAGATCTGAGGGTTGTGAAGGATTTCCTTCCTTCACCAGATCAGTTGGTGTTGAGGGAAGACCATCTCAAAGTTACCATCTCACTAAAGAAATCGAGCATTGATTCCTTTAAAAAACAGGCCAAGAAGCATAAAACCTCTTATCAAAAAATGATACGAGAAGTAGTTGACTGGTATGCTTCGCATTATGAAAAGACCGCTTAACAAATAGCTTCAGCGGACCTGGCGGAACGGCGTGCTACGCCGGTGAGCCTGGCGTTGATAACCTACAAGAAGAACTTAAAAAATATCTTACCGGTTGACGCCCCGAATTTCGCTCCGAAGGATCTAATTTTCTAAAGTCGCCAATAGGCTGATTGACGTCGGGATTATCCATCAATTCCGCAATCTATTTTTTCGGTCAGCCCTTACTATCTTTGAATTCATTCCGCTTATAATCAATAATCTCGGTCAGAACCCCGGTCAGTTTCTTGGGTGGAATAAAGGCAAATTCGCAGTCCCGGAAAGGTCTGGCCACCTCTCCTTTGGCATCGGGGATAAAGGGAAAACCTTTTCCTTGAAGCTCTTCAACCGCTCCCCGGGTATTATCCACATTGAAACTGAGGAGCATAACCCCCTCGCCTCGTTTTTCAATAAACTTGGCTACCTCGCCATCCGGCGCGGTCGATTCCATGAGCTCAAAACCGACCTCACCGACCCAATACCGGGCGACCCGGATCTTTTCCGGTTCGTCAACATAGGCCTCATCCGGGCCGGATTTCCCCAAAAAGGGCTCCCAGATCTTCCGAGCCTCGGTCAGATTCTTGACTGCAATACAGATATGATCGATCCTATTGACTTTCATAATGGTTCTCCTCAAGCAATGGTCAGGTTTGATTTTGAATCAGATGATGACGGTTCACTTTTTGATTGGTTCAACAATTTAAATTGAGGGAAATTTTTACTTTTATACCATAATCTGCTATTTTTTTGATAATCTATTTCCATCATCAGGGTGGCTTATGGCAAGTAAAATCTGAAAAGGGGCAATAAAATGAAACCCAAAATGGTTTTCCCGGATTATTACCAAACCACCTTAACCCCCAAAGAAGAGATTCAACGCCGGATCCTATCTTTTCAGGATATGTTGGGAAATAGCGATCTGGAGGCTGCTTTAATCCATCAGGACGTAGACCTCTTTTACCTCAGTGGAACCATGCAGCAGGCCTTCCTCTTTATCCCCTGTCAGGGACAACCCCTTCTCCTGGTTAAAAAGGACCTGGCTCGGGCTCGAGCCGAATCTCCCCTTTCGTTCATTGAGCCTTTACCTTCGGTAGATAAATTGGCCGATACCCTGATCCAGTATGGTCACCAGATGCCGGACCGGATCGGGTTGGAGCTGGATTGCCTGCCGATCAGGACCTATCAGTTTCTTAAAGACAGGCTCCGTTGGAAGGAGGACAGGGATATTTCATTAGGCCTCAGACAGTTGCGGGCCGTCAAATCGGACTTTGAAATCAGTCTAATGCGAAGGGCCGGAGAGATCGGCCGCCGACTGTATCAAGCCGTTCCGGAGCTAATGAGAGAAGGTTTGAAGGAAATGGAGCTGGCGGGTCTGATGATCCAAAAGGCCTTGGGCCTGGAGGACCAAAATATTTTAAGAAGCCGGGGATTTAACAGCGCCGCCTTTAATTGGCATGTCATCAGCGGTCAATCAGGGACTTTTCAAAGTCGTAATGATGCCCCTTTCGCCGGTTTAGGTCTGAGTCCCGCCTTCCCGATGGGAGCCGGCTTAAAGCCTATCCAGGCCGGTGAGCCGGTATTGATTGACTTTGGGAACTGTTACAACGGCTATCAGGCGGATCAGACCAGGATGTTTTCAATTGGGGCAGTTCCTCAAAAATTTGTCAGGGCACACGAGGCCCTTAAAGAAATCGAAGGCTTGCTCTTGGAACAGATTCGTCCTGGAATTTCTGCCGAATCCCTCTACCGGATGGCCCTGAGGATGGGTAAAAAGCTGGGGGTTGCGGATTCATTTCTTGGACCTCCCGGTCAGAAAGTTAAATACGTCGCCCATGGGATAGGCCTGGAGATTGACGAGTTTCCCTTTCTGGCCCAGGGCCACACCTATCCCCTCAAAGAAGGGATGACACTGGCCCTGGAGTTAAAAATTGTTTTGGAAAAGGCGGCCGTCGGGTTTGAAAATACGGTGGTCGTACAAAAAAATGGCCCGGAAAAACTGACCACCGCCGACGAGGCCTTTATCGTCGTTTGAGTACCAAAGGGGGTGACAAGAAAAGATGCCGGGCCGTGGAAATCAGCGCCTGGATTGTCCCTGGTCTTGAGAGGCGGCAACGGTATTGTAGTGGGAAAATTGCATCGAAAAGGTGGCCCGCCCCTGGCCGGCGGAACGAAGGTCCGTGGAATAGCCGAACAGTTGGGACAAGGGGGCCATGGCCTGGACCTGTTGAACTTTTTTCCGGGAAAAAATCTGTTCGATTTTGCCTTTCCGGGCGTTGATATCTCCAATAATTTCTCCCAGGAATTCATCGGGGACGATGATCTCCAATTTCATCACCGGTTCTAAAAGCACCGGACGGGCCTTAAGACATCCGTTGCGAAAAGCCATAGAAGCCGCCACCCGAAAGGCCATTTCAGAGGGTTGACTTTCAGTCGTCTGGGCGGATTCCAGGATCACCTTGATGTCGGTGGCCGGATAACCGGCCAGGACCCCGGAGGTAAAGGCCTCCTTAATGGTAGATTCAATCGCTTCGATCGGAGGCTTGGGCAGGCTGTCCTCGGGAATCAGATTAAGGAACAAATTCCCTTCTCCCCGGGTATTGGGAATCAAACGGAGTCGAACCTTGGCCTGATGACGGAGACCTCCCAACTCCCGGTCAAAGGTTTCTTCAACTTCCGCTGCCTCTTCAATGGTTTCCCGATAGACCACCTGGGGCTTTCCGGTATTCACCGAAAGATTATACTCCCGCTCCATACGATGAAGTAAGACGTCGAGGTGTAACTCCCCCATACCTGAGATGATGGTCTGACCGGAATCGTCATCATATCTGTAATGAAAGGTGGGATCCTCGGCGGAAATTTTTTCCAGGACAGTGGTGATTTTATCTTGCTGGCCAACGGTTTTGGGCTCGATGGCCAGGGAGATAACCGGCTGATAGACATCAATGGCCTCGAGGATGATCGGGTGTTCAAGATCGGTGAGGCTGTCTCCGGTAGTGGTGTTTTTCAGCCCCATGAGACCGATGATGTCACCGGCCCGGGCCTGTTCAATCCGCTCTCTTTTGTTGGCATGGATGCGCAACATCCGGGCAATTCGTTCCCGGACCCCTTTGGTCGGATTCAGGATCTCTTGACCACTATCCAAGGTACCGGAATAGATCCGCAGATAAGTCAACTTTCTCCCTTGATCCATAGTGATTTTAAAGGCCAGACCGGAGAAAGGGGCGTTGTCTGAGGCCGGTCGGCTTTCTAATTTTTTGCTGATTGGATTTCGGCCGCTGACCGGAGGGATATCCATGGGATTGGGAAGAAAGTGGACAATGCCGTCCAGCAAAGGCTGAACCCCTTTATTTCGCAGGGCCGCCCCGCAATATACCGGGACGATTTTCAGATCAATCGTGCCTTTACGAATAACGGCCAGAAGGTCGGCCGCGGGGATGTCCTGTCCCCCCAGATACCGTTCCATTACCTGATCGTCCAGATCCGCCAGGGTCTCCAACAACTGTTCCCGATAAAAGGCCGCCTCCTCCCGCCAGGCTTCCGGGATATCAACCGGATCGTATTCCATCCCCAGGGATTCCTCCCGCCAGTGAATCCCCCGCATGTTCACCAAATCAATGGTCCCCTGAAATTCGTCTTCTCGGCCCCAGGGCAGATGGAGAATCAAAGGACGAGCCCC
>JAZDOU010000256.1:0-11094 GCA_043798385.1 Pseudomonadota bacterium | reverse complement strand
CCGTGCTTTTCTTTAAGCACGAACTTGCGCACCTTTTCCGAGGCCACGGTTCTGGGTAAGGCCTCCACCACGACCAGGTATTTAGGGATTTTATATTTGGCCATTTTATCGGCCAGGAATTCCTGAAGTCCTTCCAGGGTGAGGTCTTCTCCGGGTTGGAGCTCGACGCAGGCCTTGCCCACCTCTCCCCACTTCTCATCGGCCACCCCGATGACGGCCACACCTTTTACCTTCGGATGGGTCTCAATGATCCGCTCCACTTCAGCCGGGTAGACATTGATCCCCCCGGAGATGAGCATATCTTTTTTGCGGCCCACGATGGCCAAATGGCCGTCTTCATCCACTTTGGCCAGATCGCCGGTATAGAACCATCCCTCCTTAATGGCTTCGGCCGTGGCCTGGGGCTTGTTCCAGTAGCCGGCGCAGATGTGATCCCCGCGGAAAAGGAGTTCCCCTTCCTGGCCAAGGGCCGCCTCTCGGCCTTGCCCGTCGATCAACTTGATGTCCACATGGGGCATTGGATGGCCGACGGTCTTCAGCTTTCCATTGGCCTGGAAACAGTTGGGGCCCACCTCGGTCAGACCATACCCTTCCCGCAGATGGAGCCCTTTTTCCCTCTTGAAGGTTTCAAAAATTTTTTCGGTCAGCGGAGCGCCGCCGGACACCAGGAACCAGATACTCGAAAAATCGGTCGGTTTGAATTTAGGGGATTCGATCATCATCTGATACATGGTGGGGACGGCAAAAAAGACGCTGATCCGCTCCTTTTCAATCAAATCGAGGACCAGGTCCGTCTCAAACCGCTGGATAATGATATTCGTCCCCAGGGAGTAAAACAAGGGGAGAGTAAAAACATTCCAGCCGGCTGTGTAGAACAACGCCGGGTGCAGAATGGTCCGTTCCCCACGGTGCAACCCCCAGCCGATCATGCTGTTGACCGAGTTCCAGGTGATCATGCCGTAGGTCATGACCACCCCTTTGGGCAGTCCGGTCGTGCCCGAGGTATAAATGATCAACTGGGGGTCATTCGGGTTCAAGTCGACTTCGGCCAAAGGAGTCGTCGGCAATCGGTCCCAAAAAGCGGCCAGGCTTTTACCGACACTTTCCTCTTCATCCAGGCAGACATAATGGTCCACCTTTACCCTGGACTTGAGCTCCCCGGCAATCCGGGCGTGTTCCCGGTCGAAGAAAAAGGCCTTGGGAGCGGCATCTTGAAAAAAATAGATAAATTCATCGACGGCCAGACGGAAGTTGAGGGGCACCAATACGGCCCCTATTCGACCGGCGGCAAAGAAGAGGGCGATATAGTCGGCCCGGTTAAAGGCCAGGATGGCCACCCGGTCGCCCTTTTTTATCTCCAGTTCACCCGTAAGAAAATGGGTCAGGCGATTGACAGCGAGGCTCAGTTCACCGTAGGTGTAACGCCGGTTCCTGGGGATATCCACAATGGCCTCGGCCTCGGGAAAACTTTTTCCCCAGCGTCCTATCCAATCTCCGTATACCATTTATTTTTTCTCCGCTTTTTCCCCCGGGGTCGAACCCCAGCGCATGAGCAGCACATCCCAGGCATAACCGATGCCGGCCGAGATCATCAGCACCAGATCTCCGTCCTTGAGCCGGCCCTCCTCAACAGCCAGGTCCATTGAGAGGATTTGATCGTTCTGTCCCTGATGGCCGAACTCTTCAAAATACCTGGTCTGTTCCGGGGTCAGGCCCAACTGGTTCATCAGGTAGTCATGGGCGCTGCGCTTGACCAGCAGGGTGGCTAAGTAATCCACATCGGCCCGGCTATAGCCGCTTTTTTTCAGGGCTTGGTCGATACTGAAAAGCCAGTTGCTTAAACTGAGTCTTTCCAGCCGCTCTTTCATGCCCTTGGGGTCCAAGACATCCAGATATTGTTTGCCCTGCTCAAGACCTTGGACGGTCATGGGTTGGGCCGATCCCCCCTCAGGCACATAGACGTCCCAGGTAAAAGAGCCGTCGGTCATAAAGTGGCTTTCCAGAATCTCGTTACGCGGGCAATTTCTTTGGATGATACAGGCGGCCCCGCCGGCCGCCAGAAAGTACATCCAGCGCACCCTCGGGTTGGGGTAGTGGATCAAATCGGAATTTCGGTAACCGGAAGCGATCAGGATATTGTTGATCCGGTCATCAGCCCGAATCATGTCCCGGGCCAGTTTCAAGGCCACTATGGTGGTGCCGCAACGTTGCTGGATGTCGAAGGACCAGGCCTTTTTCAGCCCTAATTCCTTCTGGATCTTCGGCCCCACCGGCCAGTTCCGGTACTCTTTGACCTCTTCCCCGCTCCAGAGGACCAGGTCGATATCCGAGGGAGCCAATCCCGAAAGATAAAAGGCTTTGCGGGCGGCCTTTAGGCCCATAGCCACCGTCCCGTCCCCGGGACCGGGGACGTTTTTCTGATACCAGCCGAGCTTGGTCCGGATGACCTCGGCCGGGGTTTCCGACTGGGAGGCGATATAATCGGCCGTATGATAGGCCCGGGGAATATAGCTGGCCAGGCTCAAGATCCCGGCCTTGGCCTCAGGGTCAGACAAGACCGGTCTCCTTCCTTTTGGCCGCCTTCCGACGGTCGATTATTTCCCGGGCCGTACCGACAAAGCCTTTGGGAAAGAAAAAAACAACCAGGATGAAGAGTATGCCGAAATAGAAAATCCATCGCTCGGCCAGTCGTTGAGCAATGGGCAGGTTAGGCAGTAATTCCTTGGCCACCTTCTGGAGATCCGGGAGCCAGGCCTGGGCGATTTTGATGAAGGAGGCGCCGACGATACTCCCGTAAAGGGTACCCAAGCCGCCGATGATGACCATGAGTAGGACATCGAGCATGATGGGTGTGCTCAGTACCGACCCCGGATTAACGTATCTCAGCCACATGGCGAAAAGTATCCCGGACAGGGAGGCAATGGCCGACCCAAAGACGATGGTCGAGACCTGGTAGCGGAAGGTCTTGTACCCGAGGGCCGTGGCCCTGGGTTGATTGTCCCGGATGGCCTGGAGAACCCGTCCCACCGGGGACCTTATAAAACGGAACATGGCTATAAAGAGGATCACCGAGATGATCAGGATAAGATAATACGTCATGAGCCGCCCGTTAAGCACCAACCCCCCCCAGCCCTTGGTGGACCAGCCCACATTGAAAATACCCGGCAGCCCAAAGGAGAGCCCGTCTTCGGCCCTGGTAAGGTCATACCATTGTATGGCCAGTATATCGGCAAATTCAGCCAGGGCCAGGGTCATCATGGCAAAAAAGATGGCCTTGACCCGGAGGGAAAAAAAGGCGATGACCATGGCCATGGTGATACTTAAGCCCAGGGCGATGCCCGTGGCCAGGAAGATATGATACCACTTGGGAGCGGCCGCATGATAGATCACCAGGGCCAGGGAATAGGCCCCGATCCCAAAAAACATGGAGTGACCGAGGGAGAGGAGGCCTCCGTAACCGAGAAGCAGGTCATAGGAGGCCACGAAAACGGTGAAAATGACGATTTTGACCACCACATCGATGAGCCTGAAGGAAGAGAAGACTAATGGCATGACCAATAGGACGGCTACCAAAACCAACTGAACGATAAAGATCGGTCTGGTAAACCTGGTCCGCTGCTCATGGAGCCTTTCCTGTTGAACCGGACTGATGTCTGTCACCTTTGCCCCCTGTCTAATCCCGGCCCATGAGGCCCGTGGGCCGGATGAGTAATATAATGGCCATGATCAGTATGTTTACGCCGAGAGCCAGCTTGGGCACCAGAAAGGCCACATAGTTGAAAGCCAAGCCGACCATTATCGCCCCGAGGAAACTACCGGTGATGGATCCCATGCCGCCGATAATGACCACGATGAGGGCGAAGATCAGGTTCTCATCACCCATGCCGGGATAAACATGCCCGTTAAAAATGGAGAACATCGCCCCGCCCATGGCGGCCAGGGCCGCCCCGGCGGCAAAAACGCCCATGAAAATGCGTTGGATGTTATATCCCATAACCTGGACGATCTCCTTATTTTCCACCCCGGCCCGGACAATGATTCCCAGTTTGGTCTTCCGCAGCACCAATTGGATGGCGGCAAAGAAGATCCCCCCGACGATAATGGCCACCCCTCGAAATTTAGTGACGATGATATTAAAAAAGTCCCAGGAGTCCGGGAAAGCGGCCGGTACCTTTAAGGCCTCATCGTTAGGTCCCCAGAAAATCTTGATGATTTCAGACATGACCAGGGCCGCACCCATGGTGATCAGGATCTGTTTAAGATGATTACCGTAGGTCTTGCGAATGATGATCTTTTCCAGGATAATGCCCAATAATCCGCCTACTATCAGCGAGAACACCAGGACCAGGGCCAGGCTTCCCACGCTCTGGGCGAGCGTCGCCAGATCCAGCCAGCCTTTTTTGTCCAGGATGTTCAAAAGGCTGAACCCGGCGTAAGCCCCCCAGGCAAAAAAGGCCCCGTGGGCCAGGTTGAGCACATCCATCAGGCCGAAGATCACGGTCAACCCCGAGGCGGTCAGGAAGAGAAGCACCCCCATGGTCAGACCGGCGATGGTCAGGGTCAGATAGGTGGTCAGATCGATCCATAAAAGGGGCACGATCCATATCCCGATGCCCAGGGTCCAACCGGCCATTTTCCGAACATCGAATTTTGTACGATTTAGCGAACCTGCCAGTCCTGCCTCAACCGCCATTTAATCCCTCCTGTCAGGCTATACCCAGGTATTTTTGTTTCAGTTCCTGGTCCTTCACCAGATCCTCCATAAGCCCCTGGTGAACCACCCGGCCGTCATCCAGGATAAAGTAATCCTGTCCCACTTTACTGGCCAAATAAAAATTCTGTTCCACCAAAACGATGGTGGTCGTTTCCTTGATTTGGTTGAGCGCCTCCCCAAGGTGTTCGACCACCACGGGCGCTAACCCCTTAGAGGGTTCGTCAATTAAAACGATTTGATGTTCCAGGGCCAGGGCCAGGGCTATGGCCAGCATCTGTTTCTGGCCTCCGGACAGGAGTCCGGCCTTGGAATGGAGGAACTTTTTGAGGTCCGGGAACAGATTAAAGACGGTTTCCAATCGCTGCCAGGCTTCTTCGCTTTCTTTGAACATGGCCAGGCGGAAATTTTCTTCCACGGTCAAGGAGTAGATAACGGCAAAATCTTCGGGAACGAACCCTATGCCCAGGCGGGCGATTTCAAAAGGCTTACGGCCCTGGATGGCCTGGCCGGCAAAGGTTATCGTCCCTGCTGTGGCCGGGTTAAGACCCATGATGGTTCGCAAGGTCGTGGACTTGCCGGCACCGTTTCTTCCCAGAAGCACCGTGGCCCTTCCCGGGTTGACTTCAAGAGACACCCCCTGGAGGATATGATGCTGTTGAATGTGGGTGTGGACATCCAGAAGAGAAAGGATCGGTTCAGTCATGCGTTACTCCTCCGCTAAGATAGGCTTCCTGGACCTCCCGGTTTTGGGCGACTGCCTGGGGCGCCCCGTCACAGATGAGAGAGCCGTCCTTGAGCACGGCAATGGTGTCGGAGACGGTCATGATCATGTCAAATTTGTGCTCCACCAAAAGGATCGTCCGATTCTTTCCGGCCTTGATCTCCTGGATGAGATCAAGGATGGCCGGGACCTCCTCCAGGCTCATGCCGGCCGTGGGTTCATCCAGGAGCAGGACCTCGGGGTCCAGGGCCAGGAGGATGGCGATTTCCAGCTTACGCTTTTCCCCATGGGTCAGGCTGGCGGCGGTATCGGCCCAGTGATCGTTCAAAAGGACCTGCTTAAGCAACTCATAAGCCCGATCTTCCAGTTCGCTAAAGGCCCGGTAGTAGCGCCAAAAGACCAGACCCACCTCGGCCTTGGACTGGAGGGCCACCCGGACGTTTTCCAGGACGTTCAGGTTGGGAAAGATGTTGGTCAACTGGAAAGAGCGCCCTAATCCCAACTTGGTCCGCTCGGCCGGCCCCAAGCCGGTGATGTCCTTTCCCTTGAACAAAACGTTCCCGGCCGTGGGTCTGTATTGACCGCTGATTAAATTGAACAAGGTGGTCTTTCCGGCCCCATTGGGACCGATCAGCGACTTGAGGCAAAAAGGTTCTACCTTGAGGTTGACCTTGTTGACGGCAACATTGCCGCCGAAACTGATGGTCAGGTCCCTGGTTTCGATAATCGGCGAAGGGTTCATTCCGGCTCCCTCGATAGATTAGATCTCAGCTTTCAGAAAAATCTTCATATTAAACATCCAGCCACTGAATGCTGACCGCCCTCTCCGGGAAGGTCTGATTTCCGGAGAGGGCATCAATGGTCCAGCGCCCCCTCATTCCCCGGAGGCGCCGCTTCCCACGAAGTTACTTTTTGGTCCGGATCGGGATATTCATATCCTTCCAGGTCAGTTCCCGTACCAACTCAGGGATGGCCCATTTAACGTTGGGATCCACCTTGATCTTGAAGACATACATGGATTGGAGGGCCTGATGATCCTCGGGCCGGAAGACCATTTCTCCCTTGGGGGTCTGAAAATGCATCCCTTCCATGGCCTTGATCAATTTTTCCGTATCGGTGGAGCCGGCCTTGGTCAGTCCGTCCACTACGGCCACGGCGGCTGCGAACCCACCGCAGGTAAAGAAGTCCGGCGGGGCGTGAAAACGCTTCTCGTGTTCTTTAACAAACCAGTCATTGATGGGATTTTTGGGACTATCGTAATAATAATAGATCGCCCCATTCATCCCCACCAGTGGTTTGTAAAGGGCCAGGGCGGCTAAAATGTTGCCTCCGGTAGTGATTTTGATCCCGTATCTTTCATCCAGTTTCATTTGAGCGATCTGAAAGGGATTGCCCTTCCCCGCCCAGATGATAAAGATATACTTTTCCCCTTTTAGATCCTTCATGGCCTGAATAATCCTCTGGACAGAGGCAGTAAAATCGGTGGTGTTGATCGGGGCATACTCTTCATGGACCACTTTGGCGCCTTTGGCCTCGGCCGCTTCTTTGTAAGCCTTGACCCCGTCTCGGCCGAAGGCGTAATCCTGGGCCAGGGTGGCAATGAATACGCCGGGCTTGGCCACGGCTAAGGCGTTGGAGACGGCATCCTGCGAGGAGTTGCGGCCGGTCCGAAAGATATACCGATTCCAATCGGAACCGGTGATGGAATCAGCCACGGCCGGTTCTACCAGAAATACCTTCTTAAACTCTTTGGCCACCGGGAGCATGGCCAGGGCTACTGCCGATGAGACGCCCCCCACGGCCAGGTCAACCTTGTCATCCTTAAAGGCCTCGGTGAGCATTTGTTTGCCGACGTCGGGTTTGCCCTGGGTGTCCTTGATGATGATTTTGATCGGCCTGTCCAGGATCTTCATAGATCCCTTGGTGGCATATTCCAATCCCAGTTGGAAGCCGTTTATGGACTGTTTGGCATAGGCCTCCAAGGCCCCGGTTGCGCCCACGACCTGGGCGATTTTGATCGGCTCGGCTGCCATCGCGCTTAACATTCCTAAACCCAAAACCAGACTAATTGCAACGAATAAGGCCAACATTTTTCTTAAACTCATGGGACTCCTCCTTTGTTAAAAAATTTAATGGTTTGTGCTCTGAGTTTCTTGTAACACTCTGTAGTGGCTCACCCAAATTTTTCCTTCAGCACGGTCTTCAAGACCTTGCCGGCAGCATTGCGTGGCAACTGGTTTATAAATACCACCTCCTTGGGAATTTTGTATTTGGCCAACCGGTCCTTAAGGTGCCGGATAATCTCCTCGGTTGAGAGTTTTTCACCCTCCTTAAGGACGACCACCGCCCGGCCGACCTCTCCCCATTTTTCGTCTTTGAACCCAATGACAGCCGCTTCGGAAATTTGGGGTAATTCGTAGATGGCATTCTCCACCTCCGCGGGATAAACGTTTTCCCCGCCGGAGATAAACATATCTTTCTTGCGTTCAATGATGGTCAGGTCTCCCTCCTGGTCCATACGAGCCAGGTCGCCGGTATGGAACCAGCCCCCGGCAAAGGCCTCCTCAGTGGCCTCCGGCCTTTTCCAGTAACCCTGCATCAGGTTGGGGCCGCGAATAACCAACTCGCCCACATCCCCAAAGGGAAGATCCTTCATCGTGTCATCCACCACCTTGGCTTCCACATGGAATAAAGGGCTGCCGATAGAACCGGCTTTTTTGATGGCTCGCTCTTTGTTTAAGGTGGCGATGCTCGGGGCGGCCTCGCTCATACCGAAGCCCTGCTGAAGCACAATGCCGGCCTCCAAATAGTGTTTGACCAGCGAGACCGGCAGAGGGGCCCCGCCGCTCATGACCAGGCGGAGGGTCTTAAAGGACTCAGGATTGAAATCCGGGTGCTGAATCAAAAATAAAAAGATGGCCGGTACTCCAAAAAGCAGACTAATCTTCTCCTCCTGGAGCAGACGAAGGGTCCTGGCCGGGTCAAAGGTGCGTTGGAGAATGACCGTGCCGCCGGCGTAAAGTATGGGCAGGGTGAATAATCCGATCCCACCGATATGGAACATGGGAAGCACCAGCAGGTCGCGATCATCGGAGGTGAAATGCATATCCAGATTCAGATTGACCGCATTCCAAAAGCTGGCCCCCTGACTGAGGACGGCCCCTTTGGGCCTGCCGGTCGTGCCGGCGGTATACATAATGATGTGGGGGGTAGAAAGGCTCACCGGTTCTGCCGGTATGGGCTCGTCATCGGACTGCCCGGCCAAGGCCTGCTCGTAGGGCTGGACCCCGGGGCATGGCTTCCCACCCAGGATCACCATCTTCTTGAGCGGGGTTAGGTCTTTTATTTTTTCCACCACTTCGCTGAATTCTGGGTCAAAGATCAGCGTTTCGGTTTCACTATCTGAAAGGTTGAAAGCCAACTCGGCCGGGGAAAGTCTCCAATTTAATGGCACCAGGAGAAGGCCCAACTTGGCGGCGGCAAAGATCACCTCGACATATTCCAGGCCATTGAAGGCCAGCAGACCCAAGCGGTCGCCGTTCTTCAGCCCTATAGTCTGAAGATACCGGGAAAGGCGGTTTACCCGGCGATTGAGTTCCCGGTAACTGAGGCGACGATTGCCTTCCACCAGGGCTTCCTTGTCTCCGGTCAGCCAAGCCCTTTTAACCAGCCAAAAGCCGATACCCTGTGCTTCCATCCACTCCCCTTGTCCCAAACCCGATCCAATCGGGAAGATTATTTTGACAGGATTTACAGGAAAAACAAGAGCAAAATTTTAAAACTTATCTTTGATGAATTCGTAAAAAGTCAGAGTTCATTAAAAAATTTTTTTCATCAACCCAGCCATATTGTGGGCAAAGTTGGTAACGGTCTTGAGACCTTCGTCATCTTTTTCAGCGTCCCGGGCCCCGCCCGCCCCGGCCAACCCTACGTTCCAGTAGGTCGAGCCGGGGACAATGAGGCCGTTTAGGAAAAACCAGAGCAGCAGTTGCGAGAAGGCCAGGTTGTGCCCGGCCCTTCTGGCCACGGTGATGGGTCCGCCGACTTTTCCGGTGAAAAACTTATCACTCCAATAGGACACGAAGGTGGCCCGGGCCAGGAGGGCCATCATCTGGGGGACCACGGAACTGAGATAGACCGGGGAACCGAGAATCAATCCCTCGGCTTGACGCATCTTGGTCAGGATCTCATTGAAATCGTCCCCCTTGATGGTGCAGACGCCCTTCTTTTTTCTGGCGCAGTCATAGCAGCCGGTACAAGGTTTGATCTCTTTTTTCTGCAGTGAAATCAGTTCCGTCTCGAGCCCTTCCTTCTTAAGCACTTCTAAGGCCGTCTTGACATAGAGAAGGGTATTACTTTTAGCCCGCAGACTTCCGGCAATTCCGATTACCTTCATGATCTAACCCTCCTTCTTTTTTTTGACCCAGTCCGGGAGGTTGGCCGTGGTCGTCAAAGACCCCTCCTGGATTTGTTTGATCATCAGATCGACAAAATAGTTTTGAGAGAAACAGGTGCTAAAGGCCTTACTCTCCTCTTGTAACCCTGCTGTAAAAACCTTATTTTGGGAGGCATAGACAGCCCTTTTGGCCTGAGTCAGGGTGTATTGGGGATTGCGGAACAGTGTACCCAGGACCTTCTCAACCTCTTTGGAAAGCTTGTCCGCTGGTGCCAGGCCATTCACCAACCCCATCTCCAGGGCCTCTTGGCCCTTGTATAGACGACCGCTTAGAATCATCTCCATGGCCCGGCCCAGTCCCACCAGCCTGGGTAGACGCTGGGTCCCCCCCCCTCCGGGGATAAGACCCACCTTTACTTCCGGAAGGCCGATGCGGGCCTCCTCGCTGGTTAGACGCAGATCGCAGGCCAGAGCGAATTCAAAGCCTCCTCCAAAACAGAGGCCATTGATAGCCGCCACCAGGATAAGAGGGCTTTCCTCCATTCGGTTGAACAATTGTTGAATACGGGCTGAAAACCTGAAGGCCCCCTCCTGGTCCAATTGCATCATCTCGATCCCGTCCGCCCCACCTATAAAATGAGAGGCTCCGGCCCCGGAAAAAACCACCGCCCGGGCCGAACTAGCCTCCGTCTCGGTAAGGGCCCGATCCAGTTCTTCCATAAGGGCCGAGTTGATCGAGTTTCGATCCTTTTCCCGATTGATGGTAATCCAACAGATTTCTCCCCGGTTATCCATGAGTAGCAGGGCATATTCTTTCGACATAATCGCTTTCCTTAAATCACCCACCCGCCGTTAGGGCTGAACACCTGGCCGGTAAAAAAATCAGCTTCGGAAGAGGCCAGAAAGGTCACCAATCCGGCGATTTCCTTGGCCTCCCCCATTCTTTTTAGTGGGGTTTTTTTGAGGACATAATCGGCAAATCCCTCCGGGAGGCCGGTCAACATAGGGGTCTCGACATAACCGGGGGCTATGACATTGACCCGGATGTTGTGTTTGGCCGCCTCTAGGGCCAAGGTCTTGCCCAGCATATTGACTCCGCCCTTGGAGGCACTGTAATGCAGGGAACCCGGAGTCGGTGTCAGGGAGGCCACCGAACTGAAAAGAATGATGCGGCCGGTCTGATGGACCTTCATCCAGCGAACGGCCTCCCGACAGCAATAAAACACCCCGTCCAAATTGACCGCCATCATCCGGCGCCACTCC
>JAZDOU010000248.1:0-2597 GCA_043798385.1 Pseudomonadota bacterium | reverse complement strand
TGATGGCTTCGTAAAAAGTCCACCTGTCCCGCGTATCGCGGGATTGCGCTGCATCCTTCCCCGCTTTTCAGCGGGGCGGGCTTATTGCGGCGTACCAGTAAGTACGCCTCACTCCTCAGGTCCTCTTTCGCATCCTGGGGATGCTGGGTCGCCATCCTTTCAGGATGGTTCCCGGTTTGCGCGCCTCGCAGCCGGTCGGCCGTTCGACTTTGTCGAATTAAAAGAAGGCATCCATTCGGATGCCGTATGCCGACCTATTAAAAGGCCTCCTTGGAGGCTGGCTGGAGCTTTTTACAAACCCATCCCTTTTTGGACTTTTTACGAACTTGTCAACATTAAAGGCCAATCAAAAGACAGGCTGCAAGCTGATAGCTGATTACTTTTCGTTATGAGTGGCGGAGGGAGAGGGATTCGAACCCCCGTTCCCCGGAGGGAAAGCGGTTTTCAAGACCGCCGCCTTAAGCCACTCGGCCATCCCTCCCATATTTAATTTTTACCATTTCCAGTCCTCTCTGTCAACCACAAGGTCGTTTACCTGTCCCCTTTTTATAAGCGCCTCAGGAAAAAATTCTTCTCGGGATTCTCCTGGAACAAGCATGTAGCCTCTAAGACATCTTACCACCTTCCTGGCCCCGATCAAACGGTTAGACCTCGCCTTTACCCCAAAGACGCATTCCGAGGATGCCGATCTCGAAGAGCAAATAGAGGGGTAAGGCCATCAGCATCATATTGAAGGCATCGGGCGTAGGGGTCAGAACAGCCGACAGGAGGGCAATAACTAAAACAGCATAGCTCCGATAGCGCGCCAGGAAACTCACTTTCACTAAACCAATTCGGCCCAAAAGGATCATCGTAAGGGGTAATTCAAAAATAATCCCAAAGGCAAAAATGAAAAGGAGGCAAAAAGAGACAAACTTTTTAACGGAGATGATAGCCTCTATGTGAGTCCCTTGATAACTTAAGAGAAACTTCACCCCATAAGGCAGGGTAATAAAAAGGCAGAAACCGGCCCCAAGATAGAAGAGGAAGACCGCCCCGACCCAGAACCCGATCATCATTTTTCGAGAAAAAGAAGGGAAAACGGTATGCAGGGCCGCCAGAACCTTATAGAGCAAAAAGGGCATGGAAACAAATAAAGAAGAGAATAAGGCGATATTGAGAAGAGAGAAAAAGGTCTCGGAAAGCCCATAGAAAGCCAGGGTTACGCCGGTATGTTTCTGCAAAAAAGTCAGAATGGGTTTGGAAAAGCCATACCCGAGAATTGAAAAAACCAGGACAACGGCCGCGATCTGGATGAGGGATCGCCGCAAGGCCTCCAGGAATGAGACAATTTGATCTGAATTTTCAAGATATTCCCCTAAGGGGCGCATAAAAAAACTCCTGGGACTATTTTAACCAACCCTGACGAACCGACTTGAGTTATAACACTATTCGGGTGTCCGGGACAACCGCCAAAAAACATATCCCCTTTACTCTAAAAAAAAATATGCGATAGTATCGCAACAACTTCATCAGGGCACAACCCATCCTGATGATAGAGGTTAGAGAGAAAGTCAGGAGGATGGAATGGAAAATACCCTTATTGAATACAGTCATCTTTTAGAAAGGATGCTGCTTCAACCGACCCCCCGGTTTATTCGACTGATCGGCCTGATCGTATCCCCGGAAGAAGCCCGACTTCTGTTGGCCATGCCCGGTCAGCCGGCTTCTTTGTCCCAAAAACTTGAACTCTCTTTGGATCGTACCGAGGAAATGATCCGGATTCTTTTTATCAAAGGGATGGCCTTCCCCAGTTCCAAGACCGATCCTCCTACCTGGCGGATGCCCCGGGAGGTTGCTCAGTTTCATGACGCCTCCATCCTCTGGCCACAGGCCCCCCAAGCCTTTCTGGACCTTTGGCAGGAAATCATGGAAACCGAATGGCCGGAGATAGCCAAAAAAATCAGCCAATTCCTGCCCCGCCCCTTTACCCGGGTGATCCCGGTCGGGGTAGCAGTTCCGGTTTCTACTCAGGTTTTGGCCTTTGAAAATGTCCGGGAGATTATTGAAAAAGCTAAAACCCTGGCAGTGGCTAAATGCACCTGCCGCCTGATAGCCCACAAGTGTGACCGTCCTCTGGAGGTCTGCATTCAAGTGAACAAAGCCGCGGACTACACCCTGGCCCGAGGAACAGGGAAGGAGGTCTCCAAGCAAGAAGCCCTGGACCTATTGAGAATCTCTGAAGAGGCCGGGTTGATCCATGTTACTATGAATAAACACCAGACCGACCAACTGATCTGCAACTGCTGTCCTTGTTGCTGCCTGACCATGCCCATCCTGATTAAGGAAGGAATCCGAATGGTTGACCCCAGCCGCTTCCAGGCCGTTGTGGACCAGGATCTCTGTACCTCCTGCGGCGCCTGCCTGGAGCGATGTTACTTCGGGGCCTTGCAAACCAATGAAGAAGATAAGACCTTTGTCCAGGGTGAAAAATGTCTGGGCTGCGGATTATGCCGGGTGGTCTGTCCCACAGAGGCCATATCCTTAACGGCGGTTCGGCCGGAAAATTTTATCCCGGAAAAACTTTTTGCTTAGAGCCTATAATCTCACCCCGAATT
>JAZDOU010000246.1:0-3219 GCA_043798385.1 Pseudomonadota bacterium | reverse complement strand
GCGAGAAATAACCCCTGAGGCAACCCTTCAAAAGTTGGCATCGGTTGAAATCCACTCGGATCACTACTTAGCTCGGGAGATCCTCGGTAGGGCAAGAGAATTCTCCTCCCAGATCAACAGAGCCAGTGATTTTAAGTCCTTTGAAGGTCTTGGCGTGATGGGAAGAGTCAATGGCGAGGAGGTCTTCATCGGAAACCGGACCCTGCTTAAAGAACAGGAAATCCCTCTCCATCACGAATTCGACCAGGAGGCCAAAACCCATGAGGAAAAAGGAATGACCGTTGTCTTCTGCGGATGGGACAAAAAAGTCCAGGGTTTTCTTGTCTTTGGAGATTCCTTGAAAGAAGGGGCCCTTGCAGCGATTCATGAGCTCCGCCAGCAGGGGCTTGACCTTTGGCTTGTTTCAGGAGATGCCCCCGAGACGACACGGGCCATTGCAGAAGAACTGGATATCGGGCAGTTTCACGGACAGGCCCTGCCTCAGGACAAGGTTGAGATCATTCGAACACTCCAGGGAAAAGGGAAACGAGTGGGAATGGTAGGGGACGGGCTTAATGACGCGGCAAGCCTTGCTCAGGCCGATGCCGGATTGGCTTTGGGAGCGAAGGGAAGCCTGACTCAGGAGGCCTCGGATATCACTCTCCTTTCTGAAAATCCTGTCAAGGTCCTCGATGCCATCTATTTATCCAAGCTGACCCAAAGGATTATCCGTCAAAATCTCTTGTTCGCTTTTTTCTATAACGGCCTTGGCATTCCACTCGCCATTGCGGGAGTTCTAAACCCCCTGATCGCTGTGCTTGCGATGTTTGCAAGCAGCCTCTCGGTCATTGGAAATACCCTGCGAATTACCAAAGCTTCCTAAATCTCATGATACTCCGGATATCCCCTGCGTGTAACAGTTTAGCCAGGGAATGTTCCCGATGCATCCGGACCTGGGCAAACCGCTCTCCAAGGCTTCTGACGGCGATTTTTAGATTGGAGGATTAACCGGACGGTTTCACCCCAAGCAGCGTTCAGTATCCTGACGAAGAGCCAGTGCTCATTTGTCATAGGGTGCGCCACGAAGCCTTTCGGAGCAGTCTGCCCAGGTCCGTTACGATTTTAGGCTTAATCTGGCTAAACTGTTACCCCTGCGTAATTATCTTGAGAGGGGGCTGCCTACCAGTTTTCTATAGGCCTCCATGTATTTTTCTCGTGTCTTCCGGATCACCTCTTCGGGAAGGTCAGGCGCAGGTGGAGTTTTGTTCCATTGGATCGATAAGAGATAATCCCTCAGGAACTGTTTATCAAAGCTCTTCTGGGCGCCTCCCGGCTGATACTCGTCCTTCAGCCAAAACCTCGATGAATCAGGTGTAAGCAGTTCATCAATGAGGATCAACTTTCCCTCCCTCATCCCAAATTCCATCTTCGTGTCGGCGATAATGATCCCCTTCCGATCCGCAAAATCCCTCGCCTTATTATAGACAGCCAGAGAGATGGCCTTGACCTTCCGACTCAGTTCCTTCCCGATGACCTTTTCCATCTTCCCGAAGGTAATATTCTCGTCATGCAGTCCCATCTCCGCCTTTGTCGCAGGCGTAAAAATGGGATGCTCCAGTTTTGAGGACTCCACCAGCCCATTCGGGAGAGGAATACCGCAGACTTCTTTGGTTTTCCGATATTCCTCCCAGCCTGAACCGGAGAGATAGCCCCTGACCACACACTCAACGGGAAGGACCTCAGTCTTCGTCACAAGCATGGACCGACCTTCGAGCATCTCCTTATGGGGCTGGCACTCTTCAGGATAATCCTTCACTTCCGTTGAGAGGACATGATTGGGAACGATGTCTTTTGTCAGATCAAACCAGAATTTGGAAAGTTGCGTCAACACCTTGCCTTTATCCGGAATGGGATTGGGCATCACCACATCAAAAGCCGAAATACGATCTGACGCAACGATCAGGAGCTTATCTCCAAGGTCATAAATATCCCTTACCTTTCCCCTGCCCTTCAGACTCAAGTTCTTAAACTCTGTTCTGGAAACGACGCCGGATGCCATAAAAACCTCCCCATAATCAGTTCGGAGCTAATTAGAGTCTGTCCATAAACCAACAGTTTCCAAAAAAGTTGTCATTCCGGCCCCGTTCTGCAACGGGGTAAACTCCAGCCGGAATCCAGGGTTCCCGGTGAAAACCGGGACCCAGTCTTTGAGATGGTTCCCGACTTTCGTCGGGACGACGTCTGGATGCCCCCGTATCAGAGTACGGGGCAGGCTCCTCGAGTCCGGCATGACGGAAAAAGTGCATTTATGGACGGAGTTTTTTATAACCCAAAATGAGATCCATAAACAAGTTGGAATCCGTATTTGGGAATTGGAGGTTGGGGATTCGCTTAACCCAAAACCCAAGTCCCCAATCCCTATTTTTAACCCTTCCATTTTTGATAGAACCATGTTATCTTCTTGTACACACTATCGGTCAAATCGTTCGATAATTGCGCAAATGATTGGTCATAAGGTCGGTCATCAGCTTGACCCTTATATCAATGCTGTTATCAAAAGGGTCTTTGGAAGTCACGCCAATCCCAATCTCTTCACCTTAATGGGTTTTCTAACCACCCTGATTGCTTCCTTTTTGATCATCCAGGATTTGTGGTTTTGGGCAGGACTGACAGTCCTCCTTTCAGGTCTCTTCGATCTATTTGATGGGGTCGTCGCCAGGACCTTAAACAAAGTCACCCCTTTCGGCGGATTTCTGGATTCGGTTATCGACCGCTATTCGGACCTCTTCCTCCTGATGGCCTTCCTGATTTATTTCCTCAGGAAAGGCGATTCGACTTTGGTGGTCCTCACCTCATTTGTGAGTGTGGGAACGGCCCTCATCCCTTACGTCCGGGCAAGGGCTGAAGCGGCCCAGATTGAGTGCAATGCCGGTTTAATGGAAAGGGCCGAGAGGATCATCCTGATCACGATTGGAACCCTCTTCTGCTGGATGGACCCGGTTCTCTGGATCCTTGCCATTCTGACACACTACACCGTGCTGGAACGGATCTATCACGTCTGGAAAAACCTCCGAATACCCGAGGAACAATAATCAATAATCGTAACTGTTTAGCTCTTTGAAAAAAGGATAAATGTGACCTGTAGTGTAGGGCTTTATGCCCGTAGACAAAACAAGGACAAATTTCGTTTTCAGGTCTTTAATATACGGCCACAAGGGCCTACACTACAATTATTTTTCA
>JAZDOU010000243.1:0-3923 GCA_043798385.1 Pseudomonadota bacterium | reverse complement strand
AAAAGATATCATATTCCCCGGACCGGGTCAAACCGTTAATTTTCTAAAGCAATTCTTGACAAGTCCTCCCACAGACCATAGAATACCTGAAACCATTTTCGGAGGCACTATGAGTTGGAAAAAAGAGATGGGGACTTCTCTTAAAGGCCATTTTCTTATTGCCATGCCCAGCTTGTTGGACCCGAATTTTTTTCAGACCGTCACCTGTATCTGCGAACATAGTTTGGAGGGGGCCTTGGGGTTGGTGATTAACCGGGTCTTGCCGGATTTATCCAGCGGGACGGTCTTTCAGGAACTGGGAGTGGATTCTGTTCCCGAGAGGGACAATCTGCCGATTTATTTGGGCGGACCGGTCCATAAAGGGCAGGTCTTCGTACTCCATGGCCCACCCTTTGAATGGGAAGGCCTCCATCCCGTGACCTCTTCCCTGGCCTTGAGCAACTCCAGGGATATCTTAGAAGCCCTGGCCCGTGGCAAAGGGCCGGAGACTTTTGTGCTTACCTTAGGGTGTGCCGGCTGGGGGCCGGGTCAGTTGGAAGCGGAAATCATGGCCAATGCCTGGTTGACCTGTCCGATCAATGACGCCATTCTTTTTGAGGCCCCGGCCGAAAAGCGCTGGAAGCTGTCCGCCAGGCTTATAGGCATTGATTTAAATCTGCTTTCTGATACCGTCGGTCATGCCTGAAAAAAAGTGACGGGTGACGAGGGAAACCAGACTATAAAAATTCCAGGAAATTTGTTTTCCTGTGGAGAATGTAAATGGGAGAGATAAAGAGCACCCTGGACCTGATCATGGAAAAGACCAAAGGTCTGACCATGAGTTCGGAAGAAAAAGAAGCGATTAAGCGGCAAGAATGGTTAAAAAAGGTCCGGGGCTGGGTTCAAAAATTCCAGGATGACCTGGTGGGTATGGACAAGATTAAGAGTGAGCTCCTGGGGAAAGAACCTCCGGCGGGATGGAAAGAGATTTTAAAAAAAGACCTGATCGACGGCCTCGATCCGGTGGGGGATAACCAAAAACGACTGCAATTAATTAACGAACTCCTGACTATCCCAACGGAGCCTTTTCTGAACGTCTTGATGTCTTATCATCAACAAGTGAATCAAGCCCGGGCTGAGCAGTCGGATCTCCTAAAAAACCAACTATCGGCCCAAGGGGTTTCCGGTTCGGCGGTTATCCCCAACCTGGACCGCGATCCCTCCTGGAGACGTTTTCTGGATCAAGAAAAAGAAACCTGCCAGGAAAAATGGCGGGCTATTATATATAATTAAACCAGGTGTCTTCAACCATCTTAAAGTTAGCCTCTATGGCTTTCCTGCCCTTGATCACCTCTCCATGACCGCTGAGCAGATAGTCACACTCCAGGCCGGCTATTCGCCGGATGCTCTCTTTCAAAAGGCCCCCGTTTCCTCCGGGAAGATCGGTCCGTCCTATGCCCTGGCTGAAAATAAGATCTCCGGTAAATAAGGCCTTGTGTTCCGGCCAATACAGGCAAAGGGAACCCGGGGAGTGGCCGGGGGTGATCACGACCTGAAAGTCCTGGTCTCCAATCGTTACCTCCCCCTCCTGGAGGAAAAAATCAGGTTCAAAAGCGGTGCTGCCATCCCAACCATAGCGGCCGGTCCATTCTTTGATAAAGGCGAACTCGTCCTGACTCATGGTCATCAGAGTGGGTTTGTTAAAGAGGCCGGCTGCCTCCAGATGATCCGGATGAGCATGCGTGATAATAATCAGGTCTATCTGTTCGGGGGTAAGGCCGAGGTCCAAAAGCCCGAGCCGAACATGGTCAAAAAGATGGAGGTGTCCTGGGTCGATCAGGATGGTTTTTGACCCCTTGATCAGATAGGTGTTGCAATTGTTGGCTTGGGAATTGCGCCAAATAAAGGCCTGGAGGTTGTCTAAAATTTTCATCAGGGGCCCCTTATCTAAAACAGCTTAAGCTGGTCGTTCGCCGGTTTACTTTTTTTCTTTTTTTTGGGTGAGGCGGAGGAGGCCGGGAAAATGTCCGGGTCCGCCGGTAACGGTTGGGTGGATTCGAGAGGGCTTTTGGAATTGACGACTAAAGGACTCCGGGTCGGACCGTCTTCAATAGGCAGGAGAGCACTTTTTTCCGGATTGGCTGGCTCTGTTGCCGCCGGATCCGTTCTTTGCGAAGTCAAGAAAAAGGAACTCAGAGTTTCGGCCCGCCGGCGGATCGTTTCCAGGCGGGAAGAGGAGGTCATCATCAGTCCCGGTTGGAGGCCTTTAAACACCTCGTCCGAAGAAAAAAGCTCCTCCTTTAGAACCGTCAACAGACCCGGCCAGAGTCGGTCATGGGCCAGGGGATAAAAAAGGAGTTCCCCTGATTTTCCTGAAAGACCCCCTGGTTTTTTTATGGTCGACTTTCCTTCCAGGGAAAGGCGGAGAAAAAGGGGCTGGAACAAATAACATTTAAGGAGTTCAATCCCCAGGGCGTTCCGTTCTTCCAAAGACAATTGACCCCACTTTTCTTTCAACGGGGCCTCGCCTGCGATCAGGAAATAGTCCAGCCAGAGGGCTAAACGTAAAGGGGTTGGATAGCCCGGCTGGAAAAGGAACCGCTGCTCCAAAAAAGTCTGGTCAAAGCCAGGTTCAGAAAAAAATTTGGCCCACTCGCTCAGGGGTTTTCCGGGTAATTGGTCTTCGTCCATAGCCAGCCTGTTTTAAAAACGTTAGGATTATTTAAATATCTATTTTCCTTAAGGCTGTCAAGGTATTAACTTAACTTCAGGGATGTAAACCCTCTAATCAGAATTGACAAGCCGGGGAAGGATAGTGTACTGTCATAAAAAAATACCAAGGAGGTTTTATAATGGAGATAAAAAAAATAGGTGTAGTGGGTGCCGGTACGATGGGCAATGGGATCGCCCAGCTTGCCGCCCAGATCGGCTGTTCAGTGGTGATGCGGGATGTAGAGGACCGGTTTGTGGAAAACGGTCTTAAAAACATTAACCGGTTTTTGAGTAAAGGTGTTGAAAAGGGTAAGATGACCGAAGACCAGAAGGGTGAAATCCTGGGCCGGATCAAAGGGACCACCAACCTGGCGGACTTAAAAGAAGTGGATTTCGTCATCGAGGCGGTCATAGAAGACCTGAACCTGAAGAAATCGGTATTCAAAGAGCTGGATGGAATTTGCCGACCCGAGGTCATTCTGGCCACCAATACCTCTTCCATGTCGATTACCGAGATAGCCGTGGCCACTCAGCGTCCTGATAAGGTCGTCGGCATGCACTTTTTTAATCCAGTCCCTTTGATGCGCTTAGTGGAGGTCATCCGGGCTTATCAGACCAGCGATGAAACCGTCCAGGTCACGACTGACCTGGCCAAGAAGATGGGCAAAGAGACGGTGGAGGTCAGGAAAGACTCACCGGGATTCATAGTCAATCGGATCATGATTCCCCATTTTATCGAAGCCATCAATATCGTTCAGGAAGGGATTGCCACCCCGGAAGATGTCGATAAGGCCGTCAAACTGGGCCTTAACTACCCGATGGGGCCTTTTGAGCTGATGGACCTGACCGGTCTGGATATCGCCAAATTCGTGGCCGATTATTTTTATAATGAACTCAACAAAGAGAATAAATGGGTGGCCCCCAATCTGCTGAAGACCATGCTGCGGGCCAACCGCCTGGGCCGCAAGACCGGGGCCGGCTGGTACGAATATAAAAAGTAGGATTTATGGATCCAAGGGGTCAAGGGGGCGAGTGAAAGGACAATTTTTTTGATGTCTCGACCCCTTGATCTCTTTTGATCACCAAACCGCTTCTACCAATCTTCAGGTTTTGAGGCCGGAACATATATCTTGTTACTGTTCAGATCCTTTGCATAACAAAGAAATCAGCGGGAGGCCTGTGTTATGGCCGATCCGTTGCATTAACCGCTTCGCTCATAATATTTTTTTCAA
>JAZDOU010000236.1:0-2332 GCA_043798385.1 Pseudomonadota bacterium | reverse complement strand
GTACCTTTTTTAAATTCTCTGCGGCCTTTCGGGCCATATCCTGGTTTAACATAGTACTCTTTGCTCCTATCGGAATTTTAGATAGAGTGCCTTAAATCCATGCTTATTGATCCACATGACCATTGACGTCATCCCGGACTCGATCCGGCATCCAGAAGGTTTTTAAGACTGGATTCCGGCTTTCGCCCTCCGGCCTGTAAGCCCCACGGGATGGAAGCGGGGACGGAATCCGGAAGGACGTTATGTGAGATTAAATAAGTGGTTTTGATAAATGATGGCTTCGTAAAAAGTCCACCTGCTTTGTTGCGCTGCATCCTTCGTCGTTGCGGCGTACCAGTAAGTACGCCTCACTCCTCAGGATTTGCGCGCCTCGCATCTGGAGCTTTTTACAAACCCATCCCTTTTTGGACTTTTTACGAACTTGTCAAATGATTACTAAATTATTTTTAATTTTTTAACCGAAAATGATCCCATCCCGAGGGCTTAATGAGGCGCCTTTGGCCGTCGGTCAGGATCAAAGCTATCTCTCCGGGCTGTTCGGTGATCCGGCCCACTTCCGTCAAAGGGACGGGAAAGCGTTCTGTAATAAGGGCACGAAGCGAGGTCCTATTCTCCGGCCGGCAGGTGATGACCAGTTCGTAATCGTCGCTTTCACCCAGCAGGAAATCGTAGGGGGTCTGGTTTAAGCGGGCAGCCGCCCGGCGAAGCGCTTCACTTATGGGGAGTTTTTCTTCGAATAAATCAGCCCCCAGATGGCTTTCCTGGCAGATATGCCCCAGGTCGGCTAAAAATCCATCGCTGGTATCAATCATGGCCGTGGCCAACCCGGATTGGCCAATTGCCTCCCCCAAAAGGGCCCGATGGGAAGGGGTGTTAAAGATCTTGACTAAGGGATGATCCAATATTTCGGTGTCATTTTGGGCCTGAAGCAAAAGCTTAAGTCCGGCCGCTACCTGACCCGGAAAACCGGTAACCAAAATGACATCTCCCGGCTTGGCCCCGGAGCGGCGCACCGCCGTGCCCTGTTTGACTTCCCCGATCAAGGTGATGTCGATGAACATTTCATTTCCTGATTGAGTCAGGTTGCCCCCGATGATCGAGGCGCCGAAAGGGTTCAACTCTAATAGGAAGCCGCGGTACATCTCTTCGATATCCCGGACCAGGATCTCGGCCTTCAATCCGAGAGAGACCAGGGCATACAGGGGCTTGCCGCCCATGGCCCCGATGTCACTGATGTTGAGTGTCATCGCCCGCCGCCCAAGATCCAGGGGGTTGATCAAACCGGGCAAATAGTGGCGGCCTTCTACCAGGGAATCACAGGTAACTAAAATTTCATAACCCGGGCGAGGGAGGAAGGAGGCCGTATCATCCCCGATTCCCAGGGTCAGGCCCTCAGACCGAAGGCCTTCTCTATTCAAGAGATCGTTGATTCTGCCAATAAGCCCGAATTCCCCAATATCCATAATCCTCTCAGGCATGATGACCTCCGAATTACAAAAATTTAGGAATTCCTCAATCCCTCAAGTTGGCATCGAATGGATTCGGTAGCTTCTCGAGGGTCCTTTTGACAACAGACCGCGGATATCACTGCAATACCATAGGCTCCGGCACCCATCACTTGAAGGGTATTATCCCGGGTGATACCGCCAATGGCAATGATGGGCAGGGGGATTTCCCTGACGACTTCTTCCAGGAGGCTAAGGCCGCTTATTGGTCCGGCATCATCTTTAGAGGTGGTAGGAAAAACAGGACCGAAGCCGATATAGTCCGCCCCTTCCGAGAGACACTTGCGGGCTTCCTCCAGGGTACTGGCCGATCCACCGATGACGGCCTTTGGTCCCAGAAGCCTTCTGGCCAGAGGGATGGGGAAGTCGTCCTGACCCAGATGAACGCCATCAGACGAAGAGGCCATGGCCACATCCAGACGATCATTGACTATAAAGGTCACCCCGGCCTGGCCACAGATAGCCTGCAGGTGTGATGCGAATTGGATCATCTCCCTGGTAGTCCCGGTCTTGTGACGAAACTGAATCGTATCAGCCCCGCCGGCAATGGCCATTTCAGTCAACTCAAGCGCGGAGAACCTGGTTTGAAGGAATGTATCAGTTAATACGTGGAATATACCGATTTTTTTCATTTTTCTATCCAGAGTATTTAGGTCTTGTCAAGGTTTTTAGACCGGAAATTCCCTGGGTACTCATTTAGTTCGAAAATAACGTTCGTCGTTAAGCGTTCGTCGTTCGTCGAAAGATAATTTCATTCTTCGTGGCGCCTCAAAGGGCGCCTGTGGGTTTAGTTCGAAAATAGGGTTCAAGGGTTTTAACTTCCACGC
>JAZDOU010000202.1:0-30631 GCA_043798385.1 Pseudomonadota bacterium | reverse complement strand
TATGCCCCACGCCCCGTTTGTTCATCTCCATCTCCATACCCAGTACAGCTTGCTGGATGGAGAGATTCGTCTCCAAGGGTTGTTTGAAAAGGCCCAGGCCTTCAAACTTCCGGCCATTACCATGACCGATCACGGCAATCTCTTCGGCATGGTGGAGTTTTATAAGCAGGCCCAAAAACACGGGCTGAAACCCATCATCGGCTGCGAAGTCTATATCGCCCCGGGGAGTCGCTTAGAAAAAGAGTATCATCCCCATAAGGAAAATGCCTTCCACCTGGTCTTGCTCTGTAAGAATGAAAAGGGTTATCGAAACCTGGTCAAGCTGGTCACCCAGGCCTATTTCGAAGGGTTTTATTATAAACCCAGGATCGACCGGGAGCTTTTGCGGGAACATCATAAAGGATTGATTGCCCTGTCGGCCTGCCTGCATGGCGAGATCCCTTATTATCTGCTCAAAGGCGACCAGGACCGCTCCTTGAAAATAGCCCGGGAACTGTCCGAGATCTTCGATCAGAATCGATTTTTTCTTGAATTGCAAAAAAATGATATCCCTGAACAGGAGATCGTCAATAAGGGTCTCCTGGAGATTCATCGTCAATTGGGTATCCCCATTGTGGCCACCAATGACTGTCATTACCTGACCCAGGAAGAGGCCAAGGCCCACGACGTCTTGCTTTGTATCCAGACCGGAAAGACCGTAGACGACCCCAATCGATTGCGCTTTTCCACCAATCAACTCTATTTCAAGTCACCGGAAGAGATGATGGCCCTTTTTTCAGACCTGCCGGAGGCCATTGAAAATACCCTGCACATTGCCGATCGATGCAATCTGGAATTGACCTTCGGCCATTCCCATCTTCCCCGCTATCCCCTTCCTCCGGAAGAGACCATGGACGGCCGGCTCAAAAAAGAAGCCCGCGCCGGTTTAGAGCAACGGCTGACCCTGAAAGGACAACTGGATCCCTCCTTCCCGGCCTCTCGTTTGCAAGAGTACCGGGACCGCCTGGAAAGAGAAATCACGGTTATTACCTCAACGGGTTTTTCGGGCTATTTTTTAGTCGTGGCCGATTATGTGGGGTATGCCAAGGCACAAGGGATTCCGGTTGGACCGGGCCGGGGTTCCGGCGCCGGGAGTCTGGTGGCTTTTTCCCTGGGGATTACCGATATTGATCCCCTGGACTACGGATTGATTTTTGAGCGTTTCCTGAATGTGGAACGAAAGGAATTGCCTGATATCGACGTGGATTTTTGTGTTGAAAGACGGGATGAAGTATTAAAATACATTGCTGAAAAATACGGCCAGGACTATGTGGCCCAGATCATTACCTTTGGAAAGATGCAGGCCAGGGCCGTCATTCGGGATGTGGGGCGGGCCTTGAATATCCCTTACGGCGAAGTGGATAAAATCGCCAAGCTGATCCCGGCGGTACTGAACATCACCTTAAGCGATGCCTTGGAGATGGAGCCCCGTCTCAAGGAACTCAAGGATTCCGATCCGACCATTAAAGAACTGCTGACTATAGCCGAGGCCCTGGAAGGCCTGCCCCGTCATGCCTCCACCCATGCCGCCGGAGTAGTCATATCTCCCCATCCGATTACAGATTCCGTCCCCTTATATAAAGGTCCCAAGGGTGAAACCTTGACCCAGTATGAAATGAAATCGGTCCAGGAAATGGGGCTGATTAAGTTTGATCTCCTGGGCTTGAACAATCTGACCATCATCCAGTACGCCCTCAGAACGATCGAACGAACCCATGGTCTGAAGATTGACTTGACCCGCATTCCCCTGGATGATCCGGCCACCTATCAACTGTTGGACCGGGGGGATACCACCGGTGTGTTTCAGTTGGAAAGTTCGGGCATGAAAGACCTGTTGATCAAAAGCAAGCCCCAAAATTTTGAAGACCTCATCGCCCTCAATGCCCTCTACCGGCCGGGGCCTTTAAAGAGCGGGATGGTAGAAGATTATATCAAGAGAAAACATGGGGCAGTACCCGTAGAATACCCCCATCCGCAATTGGAGGGGATCCTTAAGGAAACCCTGGGGATTATCGTCTATCAGGAACAGGTTATGCAAATCGCCAGCCGATTGGCCGATTACTCCATGGGAGAGGCCGATACCTTGCGGAAGGCCATGGGCAAAAAGATCCCCGAGGTTATGGCCCAACAGCGCAGCCGTTTTCTGGATGGGACCAAAAAAAACCGGATTGATCAGAAGAAGGCCGAAGCCATTTTTAAAAATATGGAAACCTTCGGCGGCTATGGATTTAATAAGTCCCACAGTGCCGCCTATGCCCTGATAACCTATCAAACCGCTTATCTGAAGGCCCATTATCCTCTGGATTTTATGGTCGCCCTGGTGACCAGCAAAATGGGGAATTCCACCGAAGTGACCAAGTGTATTGCCGAATGCCGGGAAAAAGGGATCGTGGTCCTGCCGCCTGATGTCAACCTGAGTCAACTGGATTTTGTTGTTGTGGAGGACAAGATCCGTTTCGGTCTGGCGGCGGTGAAAAATGTCGGGGCAGGGGCCATTGAATCCATCCTGGAGGCCAAGAAAAAAGGGGGCGAGTTCAAATCGCTGATCGATTTTTGCCAGCGGGTGGATCTCCGCCGGGTGAACCGCCGGGTGGTGGAAAGCCTGATCAAGTGCGGGGCCTTCGATTCCCTGGGAGTGGCCCGATCCAGGCTGATGGCCTTTTTACCCGAGGCCCTGGAGATAGGCCAACAGCGCCAAAAGGACCAGTCGGAAAACCAGTTCAGTCTGTTTGCCATGGCAGGCGATTCGGGGTTGTCTCGCCCTGAAATCGAACCTCCTGTGGTTGAGGAATGGAAGGAGAGTCAAAAACTTTCTTATGAAAAGGAAATTCTGGGGTTTTATATCACCGGCCATCCCTTAACCCGTCATGCCGAGAGTTTGCCCGACCTGAAAATAATCGACATTCAATCGTTATCCGAAGTTGAAGATAAAGAAACGGTGCGCCTGGTCGGCATGGTGACGGCTTTGAAAGAGATCAACAGCAAAAAAGGGGAGCGGATGGCCTTTGCCACCATTGAGGATTTGACCGGTTCCTGTGAAGTCATCATTTTTTCGGATATATTCCGAAAGGCATCAGCGATATTGAAAGAAGAAGGCCCTTTCTGGATCACCGGGTTGACGACCAAGGATGAAAAAGGGGTTAAGGTGATTGCCAATGATTTATTGCCCCTAACCGAGGCCGAGGGGAAAATGGCGCAGCAGGCTATTTTCAAGATTCCGGTTGAAGACTTGACCAGGGATCACATCTTAGAGTTGCACGATTTCTTAAAAAAGCATCAGGGGACCTGTCCGGTTCAGATCTGGGCCTGCCTTCCGGATAACACCCAGGTTTTGTTGAATCTCCCGGAAAGCCAAAAAATCCAGCCATCGGTGAGGCTGAGAAGAGAGTTGAAAGGACTTGCCTGCCGCCCAGTATTGGAAGTGGTTTATCCATAAAAAAAAGGTCCAAGGAAAACCATAATCCATTTATACAGATAATCCGGTTCATAACAGTTTCGGAAACAGCCCATGATTAAATATTTTTTATTAAACCCTGCACCCCATACCTTGTACCTTGTACCTTAAACCTCGAACCGTTATTTATGCCTGATTATCAAAAGCGGTTTTACCGCAGCCAAATCAGTTCTCCGGATTGGATCTCTTTTACCATCCAGGTCAAAGAAAGCGACCTCTGGGTGAGGGCCAGGAAAGATCTTTCGACCGAAGGCTACGATCGGGTCTATCGATACCGGCATGCCCTGGAAACCTATATCCGTCAGAAACCTGAGTTCAAGGAATCGCTCCAGCCTTTACCCCTGGACCCCCTGGCCCCGCCCATTGTCCAGGCCATGCTTCAGGCCGCTCAAACAGCCGGGGTCGGGCCAATGGCCTCAGTGGCCGGGGCGGTGGCCCAATATGTAGGGCAGGATTTGTCAACCCATTCCCCGGAGGTTATTGTCGAAAACGGAGGGGATCTATTTATCGTTTGTCATGAACCCTTGACCGTTGGGATCTATGCCGGGGATTCCCCTTGGAGCAATCGTTTAGGGATACACCTGACCCCATCTCCCAATCCGGTGGGCCTTTGCACCTCCTCCGCTACGGTCGGTCCATCCTTAAGTTTCGGGAAGGCCGATGCCGTGACCATCCTGTCCCCCTCGGCCATCCTGTCCGATGCCGTGGCTTCGGCGGTGGGGAACCGGGTCCAGACTTCCAGGGATATTCAATCCGCCCTGGATTGGGCCCAACAGATACCCGGGGTGGAGGGGGTTTTGATCATTATCGGCGATCAGTTGGGGGTTTGGGGTGATTTAGAGTTAGTCACTTTATAGCGAGAAAGTGGTAGAAGGAGAATTCTTGAATGAAGCGCATTAAATTTATAGTCTTATCGCTGCTGATTATGCTCCTTGGCACCTGGGGTTGTGGGACGGTTCCCCCGGTCAAAGAACACAAAGGCCCCCCAAAGATCGCCCTGGTTCTGGGGGGTGGGGCGGCCCGCGGGTTCGCCCATGTCGGGGTCATCCGTCTTCTGGAACAGGAAAAGATCCCCATTCATATGATCGTCGGAACCAGTGTAGGCAGCCTGATCGGGGCCCTCTATGCCTCCGATCCCAACGGTTTTAATCTGGAATGGCTTTCCTTCAGCATTGAAAAGGACGACATCTTTGATTATTCCCTGATCTATTCCAAAATGGGTCCGGTCCAGGGAGAGCGGCTGGAAAAATTTATCCAGACCAAGGTCAAAGTCAAGACCATGGAGCAGATGAAGATCCCCTTTTATGCCGTAGCCACGGATCTCAATTCCGGGAACACCGTGGTCTTTGAAAAAGGGTCGGTAGCCAAGGCGGTGCGGGCCAGTTGCTCGATCCCGGGCATCTTCCAGCCCCTGGAATTGGGCGGAAAGATGTATGTCGACGGCGGGGTGACTGATAACCTGCCGGTTGATGTGGCCCGGGCCAAGGGGGCTGATATCATCATTGCCGTTACTATCTCCAAGAATATCCAGAATCCTCAGATCAATACCTTGATAGACGTCATCCTGCAATCCATCAATATCATGGGACGCGAACTGGTTATCTATAAGTCGCGAGGCTATGATGTCCTCATTGAGCCCAACGTGGGGGATGTCGGCATGACCGATTTTTCTCAAAAAAAACGTCTGATGGATGCCGGTATCCAGGCCGCCAAACAGGCCCTACCCCGAATTAAAAAATTGATAGAAGAAAAATCGTAAAATGAAAAAAGGCCTGCACCTCTGGATAGGGTTGGTTTCCCTGCTGATTTTCCAAACCGCTTTGTTTCTGCGGATCGTGCCGGTGACCACTTATTTCTATTCCCTGATCTGGTGGTCCTATATCGTTACCATCGACGGCCTCATTTTCCGTCTCCGGGGGAACTCCCTGATCATCAACCGGACCAGGCAGTTTCTCATTTTAATTCCCTGGTCGGTTGTGATCTGGCTCATCTTTGAAGGGTTTAATCTGGTCCTGAAAAACTGGTATTATGTCGGGGTGCCAAAACAAATATTCGTCCGCTGGCCGGGGTATGTTGTGGCCTATGGCACGGTCCTGCCGGCCATCCTGGAAACCAGAGACCTTTTGTCGGCCTGGGGGATTTTTGAGCAAAGGCGGCTGACCCCTATTCGGGTTCAATCGTCCTGGTTTCGGCCCCTGATCATCACCGGGGCCTTGTGTCTGCTCCTGCCCTTGTCCTTTCCCCTTTTCTGCTTTCCGCTGGTTTGGTTGGGATTTATTTTTCTTTTAGAACCCTTTAACTATCGAACCGGTAGAGCCTCTCTATTAAAAGATCTGGAGCAGGGAAAGATCGGGAATCTTGTTCAATTCCTTTTTTCGGGGATGATCTGCGGCCTCCTGTGGGAATTCTGGAATTTTTGGGCCGATGCTAAATGGGTCTATGCCGTCCCCTGGGTCGGCAATAGTAAACTCTTTGAAATGCCGGTCTTAGGCTTTTTCGGTTTTCCCCCTTTTGCCCTGGAATGTTTTGTCCTGGTCCACTTTTTGGGGCTGTTGGAATCCAAACCGGCCGGGAAAAAGAAGATTATCTGGCAGACTATTCCCTTATGGCTTTTCTTCTGTGGGGTCATGTTTTCAGCCATAGACCTGTATACGGTTCGCAGCTATGGCGGATAAAAACATCTCGCAGATAGAATTTTTGCCGGCGCTCAAAAGGGGTCAAGTGAAAAAAAGAAAATCCGCCAGAACAAAACCCTCAAACCCTCGAATCCCCGAATCCTTGAATCCTTCTTCTTATAAAATTTATTTCATCAGCCTGGGTTGTGCCAAAAACCAGGTGGACAGCGAAATGATGCTCCATCAACTGGAGGCCAAGGGGTTTCCCCTGACTCAGGACCCCCAGGAAGCCCAGGTGGTCCTGATCAATACCTGCAGTTTTATCGAGTCGGCTGTCCAAGAGAGCATCGAGACTATCCTGGAGGCCGCCCGGTTAAAAGAGGAAGGGGCTTGCCGGGCACTGGTGGTGACCGGTTGCTTTCCTCAACGGTATAAAAACCAGTTGATAGAGCAAATGCCGGAAGTCGATCTTTTTACAGGTACGGAATCTTTTTTAGGAGTAACCGAGCAAATCTCCTCTTTTTTGGCCGGCACTAAAATACCAAAGATGATCCTCGATCCTGATCCCAGGCTGTGGGCAGAACCCCATCGCCGCCTTCTGACTTCCTCCCCGGGCAGTGCTTATCTGAAGATCGCCGAAGGGTGTTCCAATCACTGTGCCTATTGCACGATTCCCTCTATTCGGGGCCCCTTTCGCAGCCGGGACCCCCAGGTGTTAATTCAGGAAGCTCAGATGCTGGCAGGGGATGGGGTCCGGGAACTCATCTTAGTGGCCCAAGATACGACGGTTTATGGCTCCGATCTTGAACCAAGGACTTCCTTGCTGAACTTGCTTAAAGATTTATTGAAGATCGAGTCTATTCAATGGCTGCGCCTGCTTTACTTGCGGCCGGAAAGGATTACCCCGGCCCTTTTAGCCCTGATGGCTCGTGAAGAGAAGATCTGCCCTTATCTGGACCTACCGATACAACACGTCAGCGACCGGATTCTCAAGGCCATGAATCGGCCCTACGGGCAAAAAAACCTCAGGGACTTGATAAAAATAATCCGTAAAACCATACCCCGGGTGGCCCTTCGGACCACTGTAATGGCAGGCTTTCCGGGTGAAAGGGATGAGGATTTTCAAGAACTGGTCCGGTTTGTTTCCGAGATGGCCTTTGATCATTTGGGGGTGTTCAGCTTTTCGCCTGAAGAAGGGACCCCGGCAGCCGGCTATGCCAACCCTGTACCTAAAAAAATAAGCCAATCCCGGATGGATCTCTTAATGGAGGTCCAGAAGGAAATCGCTTTAAAGAAAAATCAGAGCCGGGTTGGTTCGGTGGAGCCGGTCCTGGTGACCGGAATCAGTCCGGAAACGGAGTTGCTGATACAGGGCCGGACCCGTTTTCAGGCCCCGGAGGTAGACGGGGTAGTCTATATTACCGCTGGGGAACCCAAAATAGGTGAGATTGTAAACGTTAAGATTACCCATGCCCATCCCTATGATCTGGTAGGCATTGTGGTGACGTAATGAGTTTCCGAATGAAAACCAATCGTTTCCCTGAAACATCTTTTCGGCTGGTTAAATCAAATCCTTCTCTTCAACCGGGACTTTTTATATTTCTTTTTCCTCTGTTTCTCTTCATACATATCGTTATCGGCCTGGATTAAAAGGGTATCAATAGAAACCGGGTGCTCCGGGTCATAGCCGACAACTCCCATACTCAACGACAATTGATACGGACGGTTTGTCTTTTTATTAAAAAGATCCAGGTTCTTCTGCAACCTTTCCATCAATAACTCCGGACCGGCTTCCGAGGCCGCTTCTATAGCCAGGATTACAAACTCATCCCCTCCAATACGGGCCAGGATATCCGGATCACGAAAGGTTTCCTTTATAATATGGGCCATATCGATCAAAGCCTGATCCCCTTGCAGATGTCCAAAGGTATCATTGATGATTTTCAAATCGTCCAGGTCGGTGAAGAGTAAAAAAGTCCCCCGTTTCATACGGTTGGCAATCTTCAACTCCTGCTCGGCCAGGGTCAAAAATCCCCTGCGATTATAAAGTCCGGTCAGGTCATCTTCTAAGGACATGGCTTTTAAAGCTTCCTCCGCCCGCTTGCGTTCGGTAACATCCTGGTTGCTGGCCCTTTGGCCGAGAGGTCTTCCATCGACACTTACAACCGGATAGCAAACATGGGCAATCCAATGTTCCTGTCCGGTTCGGTCGATAATCCTGAAATCAATCGGAAGCACTTCACCCTTTTCCGATATTTCAGGGATGTGTCTGATCATGATTTCCTTATCGTCCGGATGAATGATCTTAACTAAGAGTTGGGGATCTTTTAAAAAGTCTTCAGGAGGATAGCCGGTAATTCGTTGACAGGAAGGGGAACAGTATAGAAATTTCTGATTCGGGTCCAGCCAATATTCCCAATTATAGGTAAAATCGGCTATGGTGCGATAGCGTTCTTCAGATCGTTTCAGGGCCTCCTTGTCTTTTTTGCGTTGGTTGACGTCGCGGACATTACATTGAATTAACCTTCCGTTGTCGATCAGATAGATATCGGTATAAATAAATTGCCCGGCCTGGGTTTTTACCGCCACCTCATTGTAATAGATAATACCGGCCTGGGTTAATTTTTGGTTTATCCCTTGAATATCGCTCATCTCCGGAGCGAGACCGACATCTTGAAGCTTCTTCCCGATGGATTCCTTTTCCGAATAGCCCAACATTTTTCGGAAGGCTGGATTGGCATAGGTTATATTCCCCTGTCTTTTTTCGAGAAGCACTATGCCGTCTTCTGCGATCTCAAAAAGGCGTTGATAGCGCTCCTCAGACTCCGCTAATAAGCCTTCCAGTCGGCTGCGTTCAGTGATGTCTTCCATGGCCAGAAGGACTATCGCCGGACCGACTTTTTTATTAATGAGCCGGCGGGCATTAAGCACCATGATTTTGTGCCCGATGTTGGGAAAGACCTGTTCAAGTTGATAGTTGTCGAATTGGTTGTCTTTGAGGAGAAACTCGTTGAGCAACCTTCGAAGCCGAGGGATATCCCATTGTCGGTTTCCGAGGTCATAGATGAGGTGCCCCAAGGTTTCCTGGGGTGTTACCTTGAAGGTATGATAAAAATTCCTGTTGGCCTTAAGAATCCTCAGGTCTGAATCCAACACCAAAAAGGACTCCCGTACGGTCTCAAGAATGTCTTCAGATAGTGGGTCTGTCTGGGCGGCCGACATAAACCTTTCCCTGCCGGATTGAATGATTGATCCTACCATTCCTTTAGGCATTGGGCTATGTGAGGGAAATCCTCTTTTTTCAGGGTGCGCACATCCAGAAGAAAGCGTTCTTTCTCGATCCGACCGATGATCGGCGGTGAATAGGAACGAAACCGCCTTTCCATTTCAGAGCTTGAATCCTTTGCGGAAGTCAAGGCCAGGGCATAGGAATTCAGGGACGATAAAGGAAAAGCCCCGCCTCCGACTTGAGAGGTCGTCGGAATAATGACACCGGTCAAACCTGGAGGAAGATTTTTATTAAGGAGACGATAGAGGCCTTTGGCCCGCTCATGGAGCCTGGGCAAGGGAATGGTCAATTGGGCCAGAGTGGGTATATCCCGCAGGGCCTGTTCTTCGTTTCGGTATAGTTTCAGGGTAGCTTCCAGAGCGGCCAGGGTCAGTTTATCGATCCGTAAGGCCCGACTCAAGGGATTACTCCGCAAGGCTTGAAGCGTTTTTTTCCGGCCCACGATGATCCCGGCCTGAGGGCCGCCCAGAAGTTTGTCGCCACTGAAGGTAACCAGGTCTACCCCGGCCTTGACGACCTCGCCTACGGTCGGTTCTTTTTCCAGGCCGAAGGCCGTCAGGTCGATAAAACTCCCGCTCCCCAAATCTTCCATAACCGGCAGATTATGCCTCTGCCCCAGGGTCACCAGATCTTCAAGAGGGACCTCGCTGATGAAACCCACGATCCGGTAATTGCTGGTATGGACCTTGAGCAGCATGGCCGTCTGATCCGTTAAGGCGGTCTCATAATCCCGCAGGTGGGTCTTGTTGGTCGACCCGACCTCCCGTAAAATGGCCCCACTGCGGGCCATCACCTCGGGAATCCGGAAAGACCCCCCGATCTCTACCAACTGGCCCCTGGAAACAATAACCTCTTTCCCCTTGGCCAGGGTATCCAGGGCCAATAAAACAGCCGCTGCGTTGTTATTGACCACCAGGGCCGCTTCAGCCCCGCTAAGCTCAATCAGAAGCCCCTCAACGTGACTAAAACGGCTCCCCCGTTTACCCAGGTCAAGATCGAATTCCAAATTGGAATAATATTGGCCTATCCGTTGAATCTGTTCCAAGGCCTGAGGGGCCAGCAAAGACCTTCCCAGGTTGGTATGGAGAATAACCCCGGTCCCATTGATCACCCGGTCAAGGTGATAAGCGGCCTTGGCTGTCAGTCTCATCTCGAATTCTTTCCAGAGGGTCGCTAAGCTCAAATCGGGAAGGAACCCGGAGAGGATCTCTTTTCTCTTCTCCGCCAAACCTTCGCGAATCACATTGATAAGGTGCTTTCGGGAAGTCCGGGCCAATAAGGTCTCAAATTCCGGCTGTTCCACAAGCAGGGTCAGGGAAGGGATTTTCTTGAGGTGTTCGCTCTCAGAAGGGCCCATAGCTCTCCGAAATTTAACCAAATTTGGGGGATCTTTTAAGGCAGGCTGATCAAAAACGTCCAGGTGCAAGACGCGCAAGCTTCGAGGATTGAGGCGTACTGGGTAGTACGTCGGAATGACGAAAGGCGAAGCGCAACGCCGCAGATGGGTGTTTTTCATCAGCCTGCCAAAATAATTGTACTGTATTTAAAACGACTTGACAATCGAAAAACAATTGGCCCTTGAACCTTCTTCCCGACTGAGGTAAGGTACGGCCTATGAGATGGAATCTGTTGCCTTATGACCCTCTACGGGCCGAACCCTTAGCCAAAGCCCTGAACCTCCCACCCTTAATAGCCCAAATGTTAATTAACCGGGGTCTTTACCTGCCGGACCAGACCCGGGATTTTTTTTCCCCCACCTTACTTCAACTGCCCCCTCCCTATCTGATGAAAGATATGGATAAAGCGGTAAACCGGTTACTGAAGGCCATCCAGGGGCGAGAACACCTGGCTGTCTTTGGCGACTACGACGCCGATGGGATAACGGCCACAGCCCTGTTGGTCCATTTTTTGAAACCCTTCTTCCCCGATATTCTTTATTATGTCCCCCACCGGGTTCGGGAAGGATACGGCCTTTCCATCCCCGGGCTTACCCTTTTAAATGAACAAGGGGCCTCCTTGCTTATTACCGTGGATTGCGGTATTTCCAACCATCAGGAACTTGAATTCGCTCAAAGTCTCGGCTTGGAAACCATCGTTACCGATCACCATCAAATTTCCAGAAAAGGGGTCCCTTCAGCGGTAGCAGTCCTGAATCCAAAACAGGAGGGCTGTAGCTTCCCCTTTAAAGACCTGGCCGGGGTCGGGGTGGCCTTTTATCTGATTATCGCCCTTCGCCAGGCCTTGGATCTGCAGGGATTCTTCCCGGAGGGGAAACCAAACCTCCGGGCCTACCTGGATTTGGTGGCCTTAGGGACCGTGGCGGATGTGGTCCCCCTTCTGGGCGTCAATCGCATCCTGGTTCGGGAGGGATTGGACGTGATGACCCGCTCCCCCCATGTGGGTCTGACGGCCTTGAAAGAGGTCAGCGGGATTCAACCCGAGGGAACGGTTTCATCGGTTGATGTTGCCTTTCGACTGGCCCCCCGGGTCAATGCCCTGGGCCGAATGCAGGATGCCGGGGGAGGGGTCCGACTGCTGATCACCGAGGATGTCCAAGAAGCCCGGGAATTGGCCCAGTTAATGAACCAGGAAAACAGCCGACGCCAGGCCATGGAACAAATTATGCTCAAGGAAATTGATGAAGAGGTCCAATCCCGTTTAGAGATCAAGGAAAGAAAAAGCTTCGTCTTGGGATCCGAAACCTGGCATCGGGGTATCTTGGGATTGGTGGCCTCCAGGCTGGTCGAGCGATGGGCCAGGCCGGTCTTTTTGTTTACCATCGAAGGAGAGACGGCCCATGGCTCGGGCCGGAGTATTGAAGGTTTCAACCTCTTTAAGGGATTAGAGACCTTGGAAGACTATCTGTTGGGCTTTGGCGGGCATGCCGCCGCCGCCGGAGCCACCCTGAGGGTCAAGGACCTTACCGACTTTGAGCAGGCCTTTGAAACCCTGGTACAACAGGCCGGGCTGGAAACCGACCTGACTCCTTCTCTGACCATAGAAGGGGAAAGTGATTTTGCCGGTTTATCTAAAGAAATCGCTCCTTTCCTGCCGCGTTTGGCCCCTTTTGGGTCAAAAAATCCCGAACCCTTATTAACCACCCGGCAAGCCCGGATCAAATCCTCCCGGCTGGTCGGCAACGGACATCTTCGATTACGAATGGAACAAAAAGGGATCATCCTGGAAGGTATCGGCTTCGGCCTGGGCGATAGGGAGTTAAATCCTGGAGATTGGATCGACCTGGTCTATACCCCTTTTATTTCTGATTGGGGGGCTACCCCTTCCCTGCAATTACGGATTAAAGATATAATTGTAAATAAGACTTGACATAAAATCCAACCTATGGTTTAAATTAAGTTTATTTTAATTTGAGGGGATGTGGATGTTATGAAAAGAACATTTCAACCGAGCAATCTGAAACGGTCCAGAACTCATGGATTTTTAATTAGAATGAGCACTGCAGCCGGACGAAAAGTAATTAGTCGAAGGCGGGCTAAGGGAAGAAAAAGGCTTTCGGTCTAAAGACCGGGGCCTTTCCCCTCCCGGCAGGGATGAAGTCTTTTACTTTACCCAAAGAGGAAAGGGTCCTTAAACGGAAAGATTTTCTTCGCAGGCCTTTAACGGTCAAAAAAATGGTCTTCCCCCATTTTTTAGTCTTTATCAAACCCAACAACCTGGGTAAAACCCGTTTGGGTTTAACGGTCGGGAAAAACAGGGGCGGGGCAGTCCAGCGAAACCGGATCAAGCGTCTATTAAGAGAATTTTTTAGAAGATCCAAAGATAAATTTCCTCCTTCCCGGGATATCATAATCATTGCCTTAAAAGGATCAGACCCATTAACGTATCGTCAGATTTTCGAAGAGTTAACTCCCCTGTTGGTTTAATGGGGCGGATGTCCCAGGCCCTTCAGGGATTTTTTTTATTGGGAATTCGGGGATATCAAATAATACTCTCCCCCCTTTTTCCGTCTTCCTGCCGGTTCCATCCCACCTGTTCTGAATATTCTTTCCAGGCTATTCAAACATATGGGTTAACCAGAGGATTATTTCTGTCCCTGAAAAGGATAGGGAAATGCCATCCCTTTTCCTCGGGCGGATTCGATCCACTACCATAAGGGTATGCCCTTAAGTTTTTGGAGTAATTATGGAAAAAAATACAATCATAGCTTTTGTACTGTCCATGGCGGTCTTTGCGGCCTATTTCCTGTTTTTCAGCCCCCCCGAACCTTCGGGTCCCTCAAAGGGTAAAGGAGTTGACCAGGTTGCAGCCCAAAAGGAAACCCCTGCGTCCCCGTCTTCTCCGGCTGCGGCAGCAGCCCCGTCTTCTCCGGCCGCGGCAACCACAACGCCGGCCGCACCGGCAGTAAAAACCGCCCTCCCCGCCGGTCAATCATTCAGGGATATCGCCGTCAAAACCAAAGAATTTGAGGCTGTTTTTTCAGAAGCAGGCGGCACCCTGAAAAGTCTTAAATTGGCGGCCTATAAGGAAACGTTGGGGAGTCAGGATCTCAAAGAAATGATCCTGGTTGATCAGCCCTCAGATTATCCCCTGCAACTGGAATGGATAAAAAAAACCCACCCGGAAATGGCCCAGGTTCGATTTGTGACGGACAAAGACTCCCTGAATTTAACTCCCCAACAGCCCAAGGGAACGCTTTCCTTTCGTTGGACTTCCAGCCGGGGGCTGACGGTCATTAAGACCTATACCCTGTCTTACGATTCCTACCGAATCGACTTGGTTGTTGAAATCATCAATGGCACGTCCCAGGCCCTTGATGATAATTTATCCCTCCTGCTGGAAAATCGTTTCCCGAGTTCATCTGATAATTCCTCCGCCTTTAACGGGGTCTTGCTCTTGGTCAACGAAAAATTTAAAGAACAGGCCTTGGGGAAAGTCGAAAAGGAAGAAGTCTTGACCGGAAAAATCCAATGGGGGGCCCTGGCCGACACCTATTTCATGGGAACCATAATTCCCCTGGAGGATCAGCAAACCGCCAGTCTTAAAGTCTCTAAACCGGGACCGGAATTGTTAAAAATTGCCCTGGTATCTTCCCCCCTGACCTTGGCCCCTAAGGAGAAAAAACAGATTCGTTATGCCCTCTATTTCGGGCCTCGAGACACCCAGATTTTAACACCCCTGGGACTGGAATTGGAAAAGGCGGTCAATTTCGGCTTTTTTGATATCGTTTCCAAACCGTTATTGTGGGTGCTTCGTTTTTTTAACGGCGCCATCCATAATTATGGCTGGTCGATCATCCTCTTGACTATCCTGGTAAAAATCCTCTTCTGGCCTTTGACCCATAAAAGTTATAAGTCCATGAAGGATATGCAGAAGCTTCAACCCAAGATTGCCAAGATAAGAGAGAAATATAAAGACAACAAGGAGAAACTTAACCAGGAGACCATGGCCTTGTATAAAACCTACAAGGTTAATCCCATGGGCGGATGTCTGCCTATGATCATTCAGATCCCGGTCTTTTTTGCCCTGTATAGTTTGCTGGGATATGCCATTGAGCTTCGTCATGCCCCATTTTTTCTCTGGATCAACGATCTTTCGGCCCCGGACCGCCTACCCATCGGGGTTATGATCCCTTATGTGGGCAATGGAATCCCGGTTTTAACCCTGCTCATGGGGGCCTCGATGTTTATCCAACAAAAAATGACCCCGACCACCGGTGATCCGACCCAGGCCAAGATGATGCTTTTTTTACCGGTCGTGTTTACAGTTATGTTTATTAAATTTTCATCCGGCTTGGTCTTATATTGGCTTGTTAATAATGTCTTATCTATAGGCCAACAATACTACATCAATAAGTATGTCAACTGAACCAAGGTGGAGGTGATGACCCATGGCATCCCTTGAATTAGAAGCAAAATCCCTCGAAGAAGCCATTGAAACGGCTTGTCAGCAATTAGATGTCCCCAGAGAAAAGTTAGAAATTGAAATTCTGACTTCCGGGTCTACCGGAATCTTCGGTATTGTCGGTTCCAAAAAGGCCCGGATTCGGGCCACGGTTAAAGAAGAATCAATTGAACCAGTCCCCGAAGCACCAACCCCGATCCAAGACGGACCACCTCCGATGCCTGTTCCCTTAGCTGAAATTGATCTGGTCGCTGAAGCCCAAACCGTGACCCAGGACATCCTGAGCCGGATGGGATTAGAGGCTTCTCTTCAGGTTCGACAAGAAAAAGAAACCCTTCATATCCGGATAGAAGGGGATACCAGCGGGTTACTGATCGGTCGACGAGGGCAGACCCTGGATGCCTTGCAATATTTAATCACCCGTATTTTAAATCGGAAGGGTTCTGATAAAACCAAGGTGGTTCTGGATAGCGGGGACTACCGGAGCCGCCGGAAAACGTATTTGGAAGATTTGGCCCTGAAGATGGCCGAAAAATCTAAACAGACCGGAAAACCGGTGGTCATAAGCCCGTTAAACGCCCATGACCGCCGCATTATCCATCTGATCCTGGAAAAAGATAAAAGCATTAAGACCTTCAGTCGAGGAGAAGGGCAATTGAAAAAAATGATTGTTTCCGGGATTAAAAAAGACCATCCTATAGAACCTCTGCCCGACCCGGAACCGGAACCAGAAAAGATTTAAGGTGCAGGGTATACGGTTTACTATAAAAGGGGTAACGTTTTAAGCCGCCATGCCCCGCCTTTTGGGGCGTGGCACCACCATACGGTCGGCTATGCCGACCTAAAAGGAGGCTTCCCTTCGGAAGCCGGGACATGAAAATAGGTACAGGTTGATCAAGACTCAAAACCTATTTTCGAACTAAGGTTTTACCGTGAACCTTATACCCTGAACCTTAAACCGTTTGGTATCGTTCAAAAGTTGAGGCAATTCATCAGGTAGAATTAGAAATGAGAGTCAGGTCCTAACTGGGGTTAGGGGGGTCTTATTTTCAGGGTTGTCCACCTAAAAGCCCTAAGCTTCTTTGCCGGGCCAAATATGGAATGGCTTCAAAAGCAGGCCATCATCAAGGCTTGAAACAGGCCGGTCGGCTTTGCCGACCTAAAACGAGGCTTCCTGTCCGACTCCCTCCAGGAGTCTCCCCAAGAGATCGGCATAGCCGATCGGCCGGAAGCCGAGAGGTGAATGCCCTGCATCTAATCAACTTAGCCGTCCGGGCCGGCATTCGGGCAGTGGGCGTCCCTTTGGACAATCCCTTAAAATAAGACCCCCCTAACCCTGATTCTTGCAAGCCCTTTGATTCTTGCCTCAACTTTTGAACGATACCAAACGGTTACAGTATACCTTGAACCGTGCACCTTGTGCCTTGTGCCTTAGGCCTTGTGCCTCATGCCTTTCATTATGCCCGACCAGGACACCATTGCCGCCATCTCCACCCCGATTGGGTTAGGTGGCATAGGTATCATCCGGATCAGCGGTCCCCGAGCCGTAGCACTTGTCCAACCCCTGTTCCCCAAAACCTCCTTTTGGGAGAAGTGCCCTTCTCATCATATAACCCTGGGAAACATCGTTGACCCTGTCTTGGGAACGACAATTGATCAAGTCTTGTTGACCTACATGAAGGCCCCCCGAACCTACACCCGAGAAGATGTGATTGAAATCAACTGTCACAGCGGACCACTGGTATTAAAAAAAATCCTGGAGCTGGTTTTGCGGGCCGGGGCTCGTTTGGCCGAGCCCGGAGAATTTACCCTGAGGGCCTTTCTAAATGGACGGATCGACCTGACCCAGGCAGAAGGCGTTATTGAACTTATTCAAGCCCAAACCGACCAGGCCCTGGTCCAGGCCAACAAATTGCTCCAAGGGCAACTGCTGAACCGATTGCAACCCCTTCAGAACAATCTCTTGTCTCTATTGGCCCAATTGGAGGCGGCCATTGATTTTCCCGAGGAGGAACTGGAGATCTTGGACCGGTCAGAATGGAGTCGCCTTCTCCTGGAAGAAATCATTAATCCTTTAACCGACCTCATCCAGGCTTATGAGGAGGGACGGCCTTTTCGGGAAGGCCTTTCCCTGGTGCTGGTCGGTAAACCGAACGTCGGAAAATCCAGCCTGCTAAATCAGTTATTAAAAGAAGAACGGGCTATCGTGACCTCCGTCCCAGGGACAACCCGGGATACCATCGAGGAAACCATCTTCCTTAAAGGGCTGCCGTTCCGACTGGTGGATACCGCCGGGATTCGCCAGGCCCGTGATGAGGTGGAAGAAGCCGGTATCCTGCGATCCCGCGGAAAGGTACAAGGGGCCCAGGTCGTCTTATTCCTGATTGATACCTCCCGGGTCCTGGAAGAGGAAGATCGGGTCATCTTTGAAGAAATCAAGGGAAAACTGACCATCGTCTTACTCAATAAAATGGATCTTCCCTCAGTCGTCTCTTGGGAAGCGATCCGGAAACAATTTCCCAGTCCGGTTGTGCTTCCTATCTCCGCCCTCACCGGACAAGGGATTGAAACCTTTAAAGACAAACTCTCTGAACTCCTGCAGCAAACCATTTTCACCGAGACCTTGCCGGATCTCATTCCCACCCTCCGGCAAAAGAAGATCTTCGAACAGATGGTCGAGTCCTTAACCAGGGCCTATGAACTCAATAAACAAAATGTGTCCCCTGAATTTATTGCCCTGGATCTTCAAAAGGCCCTGGAAGATCTGGGGGCCTTGATCGGCAGGACCACCACCGAGGATGTCTTGGCCCTGGTCTTCAGTCGGTTTTGTATTGGGAAATAAGGGCCGGATAATTGCTACAGGATATTTGAAGAGGGGACATTAACCCCAAGGATCCTCGAAACCTCGAATCCTTTTTTTTAAAATGAAAGGAACTCAACCGAGTGATTCTCTAATGTCGATTGGCAACAAGCGAAGAACAAGCCCTTTCAGCCCATCAAGACTATCCAGTAGGAATTTAGGGTTCAGAGTCTTCCTCTTGGCCCAACATTGGGGGTCACAGGTAGCGCAAACAGCCGGGTTTGCGCTGTCCGGTGGACTGCCGGGTTATGCCATGGTCGTTAGGAGGCTTTCTCAACAAGACGGCCATTGATATACTTATGGAGCACACTGGAAATCAGTGTCTGATAAGGTAACCCCTCCTCAATAGCTTTTTTCTGGAATCGACCAACATCCCTTTCAGCCATACGTATGTTTACTCGCTTATCCTTACGTAGAGTTGCCCGGGCGTACTCCTGGTATCGCTTGGCCTCCTTGTCGAAATCCGGAATGCGACGCCATTCCCCCCGTTCAACGGACTCCAATATATCCTTTTCTTCCTTAGTTAACTTCATTCTTGCTCACCTCCTAAATAGAGCTTTGTCATCTTGCGACTTGGGATTATAGTTTTCAGAAAAATACCATCATCCGTTTCAACGAATGGAACCAAACAAGCATAACCTTCGACATTTACGATAAAGATTCGTTGATTCGGATATGTCTTTTGGTTGGGATGACCAATTACATCGAGTAGCCCACCATGCTGCAGATGATAAACGATTTCTTCAAACACGACGCCTCGTTCTACGCGCAGCCATTCATTTTTTTCTTGGCTCCAGTCGAACTGTTTCATAGTGAAAAAATATTACAATGTGTGCACTTTAGCAACATGTTTATTTCGGCATAACGTTTCGGGTGAGGGGCGCGCTAAATCATTTTCCGGAAAAACCGAACTAGTTCTCATCCGGAAACGACCTTTCCGGATGAGAACATACATCTGCCGGCTATCCTGTTTGGCCAGAAACCCTTTTAAAAGGGTTTCTGGCGAGAGCTTCATGCCGGTCCCCGAATGGGGACCTTAGCATAGGTCGATAAAATCGACCGGCCGGTCCCCGAATGGGGACCTTAGCATAGGTCGATAAAATCGACCGGCCGAAATCCAGGTGTTTCCATCCGGTAATTCGAATTTCCGGATGGAAACTAACTAGTCATTTTTTTACCAATATTACGTTTTACTCTGTTTTGTTTTGGGTATCGAAATATTATATTTTTCAATTCGGTTGGCCAGCATCCTCCTGGTGACACCAAGCAATTCTATTGCTTTTTGTTGATTCCAATTTCCTTCCTCCAGCTTCTTCACAATCCATTTTTTTTTCAAGGTCAGAAACCATTTTGGTTAAATTAATTCCACCGCTTTCCATCTCTTGAACATCTTCCTCATTTGCCAGGAGATAGGAAGGGAGGTCTTTCATCGTAATGATATTACCCCTACAAAAGGTTATCATATGCTGAATCACATTAGACAATTCTCTGACGTTCCCAGGCCAAGCATACGTTTTAAAAAAAACCATTACTTCTGGTTTAATTCGGAAAGGGATATCCCCTTCTTGATATATTTTAAGAAAGTAGTTCGCCAGCAGGGGGATATCAGAGACCCGCTCCCTTAGAGGCGGAACCGTTACTGAGAGGATATTTAATCGATAATACAAATCCTTTCTAAAATTTCCATTAGTTACTTCTTCTCGCAGATTTCTATTGGTAGTGACGATGATCCGAACATCGACTTCTATCGATTGACTGCTCCCCACCCGTTCCAACATTTTTGTTTCTAATACCCTCAGTAGGACCTTCTGCGACTGCAGAGGGACTTCTCCTATTTCTTCCAAGACCAAGGTCCCCCCATCAGCGGCCTGAAAACGTCCGACGGTGTCCTTTATAGCCCCGGTAAAAGATCCCTTTGTATGGCCAAACAATTCGCTGGCCAGAAGGGTGTCGGTTAAGGCACCGCAATTGACTGAGATAAAAGGTTTCTTTTTCCTCGGGCTATTATAGTGCAATGTTTTAGCAATAAGGTCTTTCCCTGTTCCACTTTCTCCTTGTATCAGGACGGTTTTATCTGTCTGAGCCACTCGGCCTATGAACTCAAAAATCTCCAGCATCTTTTGTCCTTGCCCAATAACATTCGGGAAGGAGTATTTTTCACTAACTTCCTTTCTAAGCTGGCTGAGTTCCTTCTCCAACTCTTGGGTCTTCAGGGCCTGTCCAATAATGGTCAAAAACTTGTCCAGAGAATTAAAAATAGGCTTCTCAAAAAAATAATAGGCCCCCTGTTTTAATGCTTCTACCGCCATGTTTACCGAACCGTAGCCGGTCAGGAGAATAACCGGGATATCTTGATCCAATTTTTTGATCTCATAAAGAAGGTCCAGGCCACTAAGCCCTGGCATTTTCTGGTCGGTAATAACAAGGCTGATAGTATTTTTTTCAAGTAATTCCAGGGCTTCTCTCCCACTGGAAGCCGGAACCACTTTATAGCCTTCGTCTTTTAATAGTTGGGTAATCCCAAATAGGGCATTGGGTTCATCGTCTACCACTAAAAGGCAGGGTTGGGACATAAACTTCAGGCTCCAAAAATTTCTTTTTCTTGATTAATCGGTAGCTTAACCGTTACTGTTGTCCCTCTATTTTCTTGACTCTCAATGGATAATTTTCCGTTATGGCGTTCAACAATAATTCTATTACAGATAACCAAACCCATTCCGGTGCCTCTCAATTTGGTGGTATAAAAAGGAGTGCCGATAAATTGGATATCTTCCTTTTTTATTCCTTCTCCCGTATCACTAAAAATAATTTCAACCCATCGATTTTTTTTATCGCCCCTGTTGACCGTCTTTATCGTCAACTCTTTTTTTTCGGTTTTACTCATAGACTCAAACCCATTTTTTAAAATATTTGATAATACTTTTTTTATTTCTTCATAATTAGCAAATACCTTGGAAAGCTGAGGATCGAAACTGGTAATGACTGTGACTTGTTCAAACCGACCTTTAAACATAAAAGGCATCATATTTAGAACCAGCAAGATAGTTTCATTAATATTAATCTCTCCCCAATTACTTTTATTTGGAGGCTTAATATAGTCTAAACATTCCTGAACAAAATCAGTCAGAGTTTGAACCTCCTCTTTTACGATGCCAATCGATTGCTCCAGGGCTCTATCCTCCAAGTTGGAACGTCTTTCAATAATAGTCATTGCCCCGCCAATCGCCTGAAGAGGATTCCGGATCTCATGGGCCCAAAAGGGCAAAAACTTTTCCAATAAAGAATCCATTGCCATTTTTTTTTCCTCTTTGAAGTTGAGAAACCGTCCCGCTCTTTCTAAAATTTTTAACAGATTTTGGCTATTGATCGGTTTTGAAAAATACTCTGCTACCCCACATTTCAATAAATCCGCCGATCCCATACCGCCATTGGTGTCGGTAACGATAACGGTTATTTTCTTGTCGATTTTCTTTATTCTTTTTAGTAGTTCCCGTTCCGGAAGGCCTGGAACTTTTAGATTTAGAAGGATTAGATGAGGATTTTCTGAAACAACTTTTTCAATGGCCGTTTTCCCGCTCGAAGCGGTTTTAACCACATATCCATTTGTTTCCAATAATGCTTTGGTTGTTCTAATAAATTCGCGATCGTGGTCAACAAGTAAAACGATTTTCAAAGGGATTCCTGACTCCATATGGGTTGCGATCTATCCCAACCCGAACCAGCCGGAACCAAAATTGGATATACGAAATGTGTTAAAACCCTTGGTTGGTCCGGGTCAACGGCTTGTTCTTTAATAAATTCTTTCCATTTTGCGTAGAATTTTATTCTTAAGTCACTAACAGGTCCCTTGGGCAATTAAACTCACTCAGTCGCCAACAGACCATTTTCCGGAAAAGAACCCTGCCAAACAGTCTTTAATCATGTACTTGTTGATTTTATGTAAAAAAAATCACAAGTCAACATTATTTTGTTTCTCCAGGCCGTTATAAAATTAGATGGATCAATAAGACAAAAATTTATTACTGTCTCCGACGGGTATAAATGATTTTGGTGCGGTCTCCAGCGGCCCTGAGGCAACTGGAACATTCACCGGACATTTCCAGGGGATCTATGGGCTTGAGTAAGACTTCAAAGCCCAACTCCTCATATTCGGCCACGGCCTCGGATAGACGTGGCTCTCCGGCAGTAAATTGTCTGGTCCACCCTTCATTTTCTAATTCTTCTTGTCTGGCCATATAACTCCTTTGGTGAAGGGTTCAAGACATAAGTTCACAATTAGCGATTTAAGGGACATGGTTTAAGATGAAATCCCTTGAACCTTAGACCGTGGACCTTCAACTTTAAAAAAGATCATCCGGTTCATCAGCCCAGCCGTCGTTGGGTATTTTACCATATTTTTGTTGATGTTGCTGGAGTAGTTCATTTTCCCGCTTGGAAACCATCTTATCCTCTTCGTATTCGAAAAAACGGGCCTCCGTCCCCTTATCTATCTGTTCCTGCAAAGCCTGAAGTCTGATCATGGTCCCTTTACAAACAACACCATTTGGGGTGGTCTGGGGATACAGGCGAATAGGGTCTTGTAATTACCAGGAATGCGCCATGGCTCCAACTGTACAAGACCCTACACAGGGGAGAGGAGGTCGATCTGAAACCGGCTTGCATGGGCCGCAGGCATATTTAATTTTTTTTCGTTCTGATTCTTTAACGGCGGCTACCGGTATCTCCCGGAAAGGGTCATTAGGATCCTCGTCTCGAACCTCAAAAACCCGAGATGGACAAGCAGGGAGGCAGTCTCCACAACCGTTGCATTTATCCGTATCGATACTGATAAAATACTCGCCGGAACCGTCTTTGTATCCAAAATTAGCGATCATAGGCAAAACCTCGATACTGGTTACTCGATACTGGTTACTGGGCAACCAATCCGGTTAGCAGTTTATTTCCTTCAGCCCTCAACGAGCAGCGGGGAACCAGCAAAAAGTAACGAACGGTGTTGAAACGTTATTTCCCCTTTTCCATCAAAGCCCTGGCAAACAAGGCCGCCCCAAGCGCCCCGGCGATCTGGGTATCATATTTAGGGGTCAAGGCCTTTATCTTCAGTTCTTTCTCCAGCCGGGAAACCACACCGACATTCTTGGCAATTCCACCGGTGATGGCAAAACCGGGTTCCACCCCGATCCGTGACAGCAGGGTGGCTACCCGGTGAGACATGGCCGAACTGTATGCCGCGATGACCTTCTCCTTAGGCCAGCCTTCCCGTAATAATCCTGAAGCCTCTGTCTTGGCAAAAACAACGCAGGTACTGCTCACGGGAGGGGGTTCTTCTTCCACCTTCAGGGAGAGCGCTCCAATCTCATTGATAGAGACCCCTAAAAGATCGGCAAAGACCTCCATGCCCCGGCCGGTTCCGGCAGCACATTTATCATTCATTAAAAAGTTGGTAACCTTCCCCTTATCGTCTACCTGGATGACCTTGCAGTCCTGACCCCCCATATCTAAAACGGTCCGCACTGTTGGGCCATACATAAAATTAGCCCCAAGACCATGACAAGCGATCTCGGTTATAGCCCGCCGTGAAAAGGGGACATTAACCCGTCCATACCCCGTACCAACCGTGTACTGAATCTTGTCCAAGGCCAGGCCGGTCCCTTCCAAGGCCCAGTTCATGGCATTAACGGCGCTATCAGGGCTATTTGAACCGGTTCTCATATTGCTATAAGCATATAATTCCCCATCGACCAGGATAACGGCCTGGGAACTTACCGAGCCGACATCCACCCCGGCGGTTATGGTCTTAGCGGATTTCCAATCTTTATCCGGTGCGGTCCACCGCGATTCCGTCCATCTCCAAAATTCTTGAGCCATATAACCTCCCCAAGGGTATAAGGTGTAAGGTACAAGATAAAACCGTATACCCTGAAACTCTATTTTCTGGTAAATCTATTTGCCGCCGGCAAATAAGGCCGCACCAAGAGCACTGACGAATTCCGGATTTTCCGGAATAATGACTTCGGTTTCCAACTCCCCTTTCAGGGAGGCAACAAACCCCACATTTTTGGCTAGACCTCCAATCAGCATGACCTCTTTTTCCATCCCCACCCGCCGGACCATGGAAACAATCCGGTCGGCAATGGCATTATGTACGGCCCGGGCCATATCCGGTTTGGGCGTTTTGGCATGAACCAGGGTTACCAGTTCCGATTCCGCAAACACCGCACACTGGGCGTTCATGGACACGGCCTGGGTGGATTGTAAGGATAAGGGACCCAGTTCTTCCAACTTGATCTCCAAGGCCCGGGCCATGGCCTCGGTGAAGGCCCCGGTACCGGCGGCACATTTTTCATTAATGGCAAAGTCCACCACCTTGCCCGCGGCATCGATCTTGATCGCCCTGGCTTCCTCGGCCCCGACATCAATCACCGTGCGGACTCGTCTGTCCAGGAAGAAAGCCCCTTTGGCCGCTGCCGAAACCTCGCTTACCTGGTCATGAGCCATATCTGCTTCTTTCTTGCCGGCCCCGGTGGCGATGGTCCGGTCGATCTGGTCCCTGGAAATACCGGTTTTGGAAAGTATTTCCTCCCAACCATTTTTTAAAGATCCCCGGACGTCATACCCGGCCAAAACAAGGGACTGGCCGATCACGGCATCATCTTTTAAAATCAATATCTTGACTGTTTTGGCACCTATATCCAAACCTGCAGTAATCATCCTCCAACCTCCTTTATAACTATGACGGGTGACAAGAAAAATCACCAGAAAAATGCAACGGTTACTGGTAGCATGTGACGTGGGCTTATTTCAAGGTTTTTCTCGTTACGTCTTGAAGAGTATGGGACCAGAAAAAGACCGGGTCAAGGAGAAAAAAGGGAGGGACTAACCAAGGAAGATGGGTCTCTTTAAACAGGCATAGGAAAATTAGGGGCCAAACTAACCAATTAAACGGTCGTCAAACGACCCAGGAAATCCAGAACTCCTGTCACCAATCCCTCACTGACACTAAAGGTTTCGTTCCAGGTTTACGGTTTTGGAGGGGCAAAATTGGTTCGCAGTAAAGAAAGGCATCATCCTGGAATCATCCGAGTCGACCAAGGTGCATATTTTCCGAGCGCCGAGTGCCTTCAAATGATCCATAAACTCTTTAAGCAACTGTTTACCAATACCCTTATACTGATAATCAGGATCAACGCCTATGGTATCCAGGGTTGCTTCCCGGGAAATACCATATTGTCCTATAAAGAGTTCCCCCATTACAAATCCCACCACCGTTCCGTCTTCTTCCTCGGCCACCAGCGACGTGGGTAAACGATCGGTGGATTGTACAAGTTCCTCAAACTTCAGTTTATAGTACTCCGGCCGGGAAGCCTTGAGAACTTTCTCGTCAATCCGAGTCACGGCAGCAAAATCGTCTGCCTGCATGAGTCTAATCTTAATGGTGTTCTTATTCATCGGGGGTTCCTCACTCTTTAGATCACACTTTAAGATCCAATCCCTATTTTTCTGGCGAGGATTCGAAAGAAGACTTGGGAAAGGCGAGCGCTTCGACTAAAACATAGGCGGCCTGTAGGGCCTCTGTAGGGCAAAGGGGAAAACATTCTTTGCAGTTCCAGCACTCCTTAGAGGCTATTTCCGGAATAAAGCTGATCTCTTTTCTTATTCCCCTGTCAACGAATCCGACAGCGTTCTTCTTTTTGACCTCCGCACAGTATCTGACACAAAGACCACAATGGATGCAAAATGAGGCCTCTTTTTCAAAACGGTTTTTATCGGCCCCATACTCTCGAGCCAAATCCTGTAACTCAAAGGCATCCGGGGCATGAGCCAGCAATAGCTGTAGGATCATTTTTCGGATTCTATCTATCTTATCAGATCTGGTTCTTACAACTAAATTCTTTTCAACCGGGTAAACGCAGGAAACAACCAGTCTTGACCCGCCGCGACTTTCTATTTCTACTAGGCAAAGTCGGCAACCCCCATAAGGTTCTAATTTTTCATGGAAACAAAGTGTCGGAATCAATATTCCCGCACTTCGTGCCGCCTCTAAAAGGGTCATCCCGTCCTTTGCTCTAACTTCTTTTCCATCAATTTGTAAAAGGATCTCACTCATTTTTGTTTACTCTCCCGGACTATCGTTCTAGCTTCTTCAGGAATAGGAGGCGGCACAGGCTCACCGGAGATCTTTTTCACCGAACGAAAGCGAGGGGGGCAAACTTCAAAGCAGGTTCCGCACTTGGTACATTTCCCCTGGTCAATGACATGGATCCGGTTTTTACCACCCACAATCGCTTCGGCAGGGCACTTCTTAAGGCAGATCATACAGGCCTGGCACTTGTCCGGGTCAATATGATAGGCGATCAGCTCTTTACAGGAAAGAGCCGGGCACCGCTTCTCCTTGACGTGGGCCTCATACTCATCTCTAAAATATTTTAACGTGCTTAGAAAGGGATTAGGGGAACTCTTTCCCAAAGCACAAAGGGAGGCTTCAATAGCTGTCTCGGATAACTCCTCTAAAAGCTCGATGTCGCCCTCTTTTCCCTTCCCTTGGGTGATTTTCGTGAGAATCTTAAGCATCTGTCTCATGCCTTCCCGACAGGGGACACATTTGCCGCACGATTCATCCGTCAGGAAGTCGAGGAAGTACCTGGCCACATCGACCATACAGGTATCTTCATCCATGACAATCATCCCACCTGACCCCATCATAGAACCGGCCTTGGTCAGTTCATCAAATCCAACTTTTAAATCTAATAGTGCCTCAGGGAGACATCCGCCGGACGGTCCCCCGGTCTGCACCGCTTTAAATTTCTTGCCTCCCGGGATTCCACCGCCTATCTTGAAGATAATATCCCTCAGAGGCGTGCCCATGGGTACTTCCACCAGACCGGTATTGGTTATCTTACCGACCAGGGAAAAAATCTTAGTGCCCTTGCTGGTTTCCGTTCCATATCGAGTAAACCAGTCAGCACCTTTATTGATGATCAGGGGCACATTGGCCCAGGTCTCCACATTATTCAAAACACTGGGTTTACCCCAAAGACCCACGATGTTAGAGCGGATATATTTCGGTCTGGGTTCTCCTGCCCTGCCTTCCAAGGCTGTCATTAGAGCGGTTGATTCACCACAGACAAAAGCGCCCGCTCCCTGGTGCACGATAACCTTGAAATCAAAACCCGTGCCAAGGATGTTCTTGCCGAGCAGGCCGACTTCCTCGGCCTGCTTGATGGCGATAAACACGTTCTCTACGGCTAAAGGGTATTCCTGTCGGACATAGATATAACCTTCGTGGGAGCCAACGGCATAGGCCCCGATAGTCAACCCTTCCAGGACGGCGTGAGGATTCCCCTCAAGAAGGCTCCTATCCATATAGGCCCCGGGGTCCCCCTCGTCTGCATTGACAATCACATATTTTATTGGGTCCGGGGCATTGCGGGATCCTTCCCACTTGCGCCCTGCAGGAAAACCGCCACCACCCCTTCCTCTCAGGTTGGCTTTATTGACTTCCTGTAATACCTGGTCGGAGGTCATCCGGGAAAGAACTTTGGCTAAAGCGGAATAGCCGCCAATGGCCAGATAGTCATCGATGCTTTTAGGATCAATACTACCGTTGGAACCGAACACCAGACGCTCCTGGTACTTGTAAAAAGGAATATCGTGTTCATGAATGATCTTTTCATTGCTTTCGGGGTCGGTATAAAGCAAACGTTCTATGACCTTCTTCTCCTTGATCGTCTGGGAGATAATTTCAGGGACATCCTCGGGCTTTACCTGGAAATAACAAATTTTTTCGGGCTGGATAACGATAATAGGGCCCCTCTCGCAATAACCATGGCAGCCGGTCCTCCTGATGTCCACCTCATCCCGTAAACCTTGTTTATTAATCTCCTCTTCAAGACTCGCCGCGACTTCTCCGCTACCGGTAGCATTGCAAGCCGATCCGGAACAGAGGGTAATGCAAGGTTTATTGGGGTCTCTGGTCGACTGGATACTTTTCCTGAGTTCTTCCAATTCAGCTGGTGAATTTATTCGCGACATAGTTCTATCCTACTCATAGTTTTTTAACACCTCTGCCGTCTTGGATGGCGCCATCTTACCGTGAGTCTTCCCATCGACTTCTATAACCGGCCCTAAGGCACAGCATCCGAGGCAGTTAACGGTCTGCAGGCTGAACTTCAAATCCAAGTCCGTTTCGCCAGGTTTGATTCCAGTCAGGTCTTGCACCGTATCGAGGACGCGCGTTGCACCACGAACATGACAAGCCGTACCCACACAAATGTGAATTTCATGACGTCCTTTCGGGACTAAACTAAAGGCCTTATAAAAGGTGGCGATATGCTGTATCCGGGTCATAGGAACCTGTAATCCTTCGGCGACCCTCTCCAAGGCTTCCTTGGGAAGCCAATGGTTTTCGGCCTGTATTTCCAGCAGTACCTGAATCAGCGAACTGGCCTCACAGTGATGTTTATCGATGATCCGATCGATTCTCTCGTTATCCATAACCTCTGTCCTGATCTCCTTCTTTCCCCTCACCCTCCGCCGGCCCTTACACCTCAGGCGACAGCATAGCGCTTCTGGCTTTCGTCGTACCTCACCAGTCGATGTCTTGACGAAGTATTCAGGTGTTTTGATACTTCAGACGGGGTCAGGCCTAAACCCTTGGCGATCTCCCCCGTTGTAAGGGGCCCTTTCCGCAGGAGCGAGATGATTTGGCCGATGGCCAGTTTTTCAAAAATGGTTTCACTAAACAACCGCTTCAGCTCGTCACTGGCGAAAAATGTATAGTATTCTTCTTCCGACATAACGGGCGCTCTCAGTCTCTCCCGTTCCACAAGCCTGATGTAGGGAATGAGTTCCGTAACCGTCTCAAGCTTAAGCTTCAATTCCTTTTCATCCATTCCTTCACTTTTGCCCAATAGTCCGATCTCCTTCACCTTCTTGACGAAATCATTAACATTTTCGACAAAAAGGTTTGCTTCAGCGCCGGACATAAAGGCCATCCGCAACCTCTCCGGATTGAGTCCTAAATGCTCCAGTATCTTTCGTAATAGAAGCACCATATTTAAAGTATGGTAGTTTCCATGAGTAATATAGTTGCATTCGCTTAAATGGCAGGCGCCGATAAACACGCCATCCGCTCCCCTTGAGAAAGCCCGGAGTACAAACGCCAAGTCGATCCTACCGGAACACATAACACGGATAAGCCTCATTTCAGTTGTATATTGTAGTCTGGAAACTCCAGCCAAGTCAGCAGCGCCGTAGGCTCACCAATGGCAGACAAAACCTAATATTCTTGGTTTAAACTTATGTCCTGTACTCATTCCTTCTCACTCCCTTATTCGGCCATCCCGGCTCTGGATTCTTACGCTCTGCATTCTGAGAATTTATCTGTAACTTTTCTAAGCTCCTTGATCCTCCGCCTCTGGCCGGACGATACTGGCTGCTGGATACTTGATACTGGATAAAAATCAAAATTGATATTCGATTCTGGATAAATTGAATCCAGTATCAAGTATCCAGCAGCATTTCAAATATGTTTGGTTAGATTTTTAATTCCCTTTACCAGCCACCAACCGCCGCATCGATTTCACTCAAGACCTCTTCATCGGTAAAGTGTTTGAGAGAAATAGCACTTGTCGCACACTTCGTGTTGCAGAGGCCATCTCCTTTACAGAGGACAGGATTAACCTTGGCTTTTCTGCCGCGCGGCGTCTCATAAAACTCTATGGCGCCATACGTACAGGCGGTGATACAGGCCCCGCAGGAAATACACTTGTCCTCATCTACCTCGCACACAGAGCCGGAGGCAACAACCGTATCATGTGAGAGAAGCGTTAAAACCCGACCGGCAGCCCCATAAGCCTGGTTAATCGTTTCCTGTATGAACTTAGGATAGTGAGCCAATCCACACAGATAAACACCGTCCGTGGCAAACTCTACGGGTCTTAATTTAACATGGGCTTCTTTGAAGAAGCCGTCCAGACTCAATGTTACCTTGAAGAGTCCGGCTATTTCCTTGGTTGCTGCGGAGGGAATAACAGCGGCCGCTAAGGCAATAATATCAGCATCAAGTTCAAGCTTCTTCCTTAGAATGAAGTCTGTCGCAGTAACCTTTAGAACCGGCCGCCCGTCCTCCGACTCACCCTCTTCTACCTGCGGTGCATCCTGCGGCTCATAGCGTATGAACCGGACATCCTTATTGGCCGCTTCCTGGTAATAATCCTCTCTAAACCCATAGGTTCTCATATCCCTGAAGAGGATGGTGATATCCATCTGGGGATTTCTCTCTTTCAGTAACAAGGCGTTCTTTACAGACTCGCTGCAACATATCTTGCTGCAGTAATTTCTGTCTTCATTTCTGCAACCTACGCATTGGATCATGACCAGGCCCTGGGAGTTTATCACCCTTTCATCGCCTTGGGCGATTTTCTCCTCCAACTCCAGTTGAGTCATGACCCTGTCATCCTCTCCATACCGGTATTCGGTAGGGGTATATACCTCAGCCCCTATGGCGATGACGG
>JAZDOU010000170.1:0-24960 GCA_043798385.1 Pseudomonadota bacterium | reverse complement strand
GTGATAAACCCTTTTTGGGAGACGATCGGTCGGAGATAACCCTGGCGGATTATAAAAAAACGGTTATAATCGTTTACGGCGCATCGTTGATCATGGCCTTTTTGGTTTTTAGTCTGAGACTTATTTGGGAAAGGATTCAATAGAAACGATAAGGGGCCAAGGATTCGAGGGGGCCAGGTAAGGCATAATGTCCCAGGTGTAAGGCACAAGGGTTTTGCAAATCCTTAAACCTTACTAAAGTGTTACGCCTTTCATTCGAACCCTCGAACTTTTGACTCCTGAGAGGTCACCTCATGGAACGTCTTATCCGCAAGAGGACCCTGGAAGAATTGGTGGGACAGCTTTTTATGGTCGGCTTCGAAGGGACCCGATTCAACAGTGACCTGTCCTATTTCCTGAAAAAATTGCATGTCGGCGGGGTGATCCTTTTTAAGAGAAATATTCAGGATCCCTTTCAGTTGGCTGCGCTGACCAGGGCCATGCAGGAGAAGGCCCTGGAAGGTTCTGACCTTCCCCTTTTTATCTCCATCGATCAAGAGGGCGGCCCGGTAACCCGGTTAGGTCCTCCCTTCACCCAATTTGAATCCCAGTCGGCTATGGCCTCTTCCGAGGACCCGGAGGCCATGATTCGCTATTTTGCCCGGACTCAGGCCCAGGAGTTGAAGTGTGTCGGGATCAATATGGATTTGACGCCGGTCTTGGATATCAATAATCGAGGTCCTGAAGGCTTGATGGCGGCCCGTTCCTACGGTTCCGATCCCCATTTCGTGGCCCGCTTGGGGGCCCTCTGTATCAGGGAATTACAGCAGGCCGGGATCATGGCCTGTGCCAAACATTTCCCCGGCCTCGGCGATACCGAATTGGACTCCCATCAGGATCTTCCCGTTCAATTAAAGGATAAAAAAGCAATGGAGACAATGGAATTGATCCCCTTTCGGGAAGTGATAAAAATTCCCACCGGGGCCGTTATGATCTCCCATGTCCAATATCCGGCCTATGATCTGAAATACCCGGCCAGCCTCTCCAACTCGATTATAATGGGGTTGCTGCGCCGGGAATTGGGCTATGAAGGGCTGGTCCTGTCCGACGATCTGGAGATGGGGGCCATAGGCAACCATTATGAGCTTGAAGAAGCCTTGTTTTTGGCCTTTACCGCCGGGACGGATTGTTTGTTGATCTGTCATGATCCGGAAAAAATAGAAAGGGGCTATTCCTATCTGTTGAAACAATTAAAAAAAGGGGCCATCCCGGAAGATTTGTTTAAAAAAAGTTTAAAGCGTATCTTGACTTTAAAGCAACAATTTCTTCAATCCTTCCTCCCCAAGACCGACCAGGAAATTAGGGACTATTTTATTTAAGAAAGATTTTCAATCAGGGGCAACACCCTTTGAAGATCCTCGGGTAATTCAGCCGTGCAAGTAATCTCTTTCCGGGTGAAGGGATGAGGCAGGGAGAGATGATAGGCATGGAGGAAAAAGCGCCCTGGGGGCAGGCCCAGTCTTTCTCCGGACCTTGACCCGTATAGGGTGTCTCCCACAATGGAATGGCCTTGAAATGACAGGTGGGCCCGGATTTGATGGGTAACTCCGGTAATCAGTCGGACTTCAATCAAGGTGTAGTCTTTATATCTGATCAGCGGGCGGACTTGGGTTACGGCTCGATAGACCCGGCCGCGATAGGTCTCCTCCCGGCCCCGAACGACTTTCATCTTTCGATCGTCAGCCGGATCATGGGCCAGGGGCAGGGAAATCGACATAGGTTCTAAAATGGTTCCTTCTGCCAGGGCCCTATAGGTCTTTTTCCATCTCCTGGCCGTCAGGTCTTTTTTGAGCTGCAACCAGGCCTCATGGGTCAAGGCGATTGCCAGCAACCCGGAGGTGCCCTTGTCGAGGCGGTGGACCAGGCCGGGTTCCAAGGGTTTATTGCCGACACCGATTAGTTGAGGCCAAGTGGAGGTCAGGGCGTTGGCCAGGGTTCCGGTTTCAAAGGGACTAAGCGGATGAGTCGGGATGAGACCAGGTTTTACGACGATCAGAAGAGAGTGATCTTCAAAAACGACCAGGGGCCTTTCAACCTGATCGGATCCCTGAAAAGGGCTCAAAGGTCCGGGGATCTCAACTTCCAGTTGATCCCCAGGAGAGGCCCTAAACCCCTTGGCCACTGGCCGTCCATTGATCCGGACGCAATTTTTTGAAAAAAGATCTCCTCTGAGGCGCTGTGAAAGACCTGGCAGGTTCCTCTTGAGAAGAGTATCTGCCCGAACGGTCCCAGCCAAGTCTTTTGGAATCAGCCAAAGGAACCGTTCGGGAGTACTGACGGAATTTGATGGTCTCAAAAATTAAATGCCGAGGAGGTCAGGTTAGTTAGGAAGGTTTTTTAGAGCCGTTTGCCGATTGCCCTTTCATAAAGTGAATCTGTTTTCTGGGGAAATAGTAACCGGCTCTAAAAATGACAGGTGGTTAAAACCTGAAGGACCATTTACCCAATCATCTATTGTATAAATTGGCCTTTCGTTTTCGGCGGGCGGCTTCCCGCTGTTTTCGTTTTTTCTTAACGCTTGGCTTTTCGTAGAACTCTCGTTGCTTGAGTTCTTTCTTCAGGCCATCCATCTGCATTTTTTTCCGTAACAGCTTTATGCCCGCCTCAATGTTGTTGTCTTTGACAAACACATTGATGGACATTCTTTATAACACCCCTTTCTACTGGGAATATATAAAGTCGCGGCGTAAAAATTCCAGCGACCCCCACTATCGGTCCGTTCGGAACGGACAGTGGGTTTAGGACGAAAATAGTCTTCGGAGAAAGTCATTTTTATGCCTCGTGGCGTCCTGCAAGGGCATGAGGGTTAAGGTCCTAACCATGCTATATGATAAGATTCTTCCTCTTTGAACTCTTTTTATTGCCCCAAACCTTTGCTTACACGAGGCGAAAGTTTAATTTTTAAGAAAAAAAATATAATAACAAAAAATAAAAATAAGTCAAATTTTTTTTTAAATTAAGGTTTCTTTGGGTTGCAGGGGGCCTTGAACCTTTCAGGCGAGCCCATGGGCAGTTATCTGCCCGGGGGAGGCGAGGGACTAATTCTTAAAAAAAAGATTCCCTAATCCTTTCGCAGGGAGCTTCAAAATAGATCTTTGGGAGCCTATCGATTTAGCACTAATTAAGGGCCTATCAAGACACTTGTTCAACGGAAAGCCTAAGATTTCTCTTGACAAAAATCCCCCAAAAAGCATAAAAATTTGATAATTATATTCTGATATCTTTTGTTGGGCAAAAAGAGTAAAGGTGCTAAAATCGAATTCCAATCAGATTATTTCTTGTCGATCTAAAAGAGGAAGTATCTTTTATCTCTCCTTTCCAAATAGAAAAGGATGAACCTGTTGAAACGATTTTTTCTTAAGAAAGAAGCCGTCGAATCAGAGATGCCGGCAAAGGACCAAGAAAGGCTGATAAAAAGGGATTTGCTTGATCTATTCATCCATGACATGCGAGGGCCCTTGTCGGTAGTTTCCACCAGCGTCCACAATCTCCTCCACAAAGGGGACCGCTACGGCCCTCTGACCGACAGTCAGCAGCGTGTCCTGGAACGTATTTTAAGAAATACCCAAAAGACTCAACACCTGCTTCAGGATATGATTGAAATTTTTCGTTCAGAAGCCAATGTATTTCACCGGGAACTTTTTTTGGCGGAAACGGTCCTGCGAGAGGCCTTGCTGGATGTCCTGGAAGCCAACCAGGTTAAAGATATTGAAAAGGCTTGCCGGTCCGAATCGATTGAGGGCTTGAAAGATCGAATGGCCGAGCAAGGGATTTTTTTCGAAATTTGCGGCCCCTATCAAAGTCGTCCTTTTGCCCACGACCCGAGAAAAGTCCAACAGATATTAAGGAACCTGATCAGCAACGGTCTGAAATACCGTCGCCGCCGGCTCCAGATTACCATCCGAGGGGATCGGGACTTGTTCCTTTTGGCGGAAGACGACGGCCCGGGGATCCCCATGGAAAAGCAGAAAAGTATCTTTGAGCGTTTTGTTCGTTTGACCAACCAGGAGGCCGATCAAATACCTGGACTGGGGCTTGGTCTAAGCGGGGTGAAGGCCCTGGTGGAAGCCATGGGAGGTGAAATCACTTTGAAAAGCCGGGAGGGACAGGGAAGCTGTTTCATGGTTCGAATCCCCCCCCTTACCGATCGAAAGGAGGAAATTAGGGTGACTGAATCAATCTTAAACGGCAAGAGGATTCTGGTAGTAGACGATGAACCGGATGTGCTGGAGGTGTTGGGAGAGGAAATCTTATCAGCTTGCCCCGACAGCCAAATAGACAAGGCTACCACTTATGAAGAGGCCAAAGAGCTGCTCAACTCCTGGAGATACGACATCGTCATCCTGGATATTATGGGGGTCCGCGGGTTTGACCTGCTTGATCTGGCCTCAAAACACAAGTTTCCAGTGGCCATGCTCACCGCCCACGCCTTATCCCCGGAGGCCTTAAAGCGGTCCATCGAGATGGGGGCCAGGGCCTATCTGCCCAAAGAAAAGCTTGGGGAGGTTGTCCCTTTTTTGGAAGATATTTTAGAGTACGAAGCCCCTGCCGGCTGGAACCGGCTTTTTGGAAAATTAGGAGACTTTTTTGATGACCGGTTCGGGCCGAACTGGCGGAAATCAGACGACCGTTTTTGGCGGGACTTTAACAGCAATATTGAAGGACGGTACGACCGGGTCATTATTAAATAAAAAATGAAGGGTTTCCATCCGGAAACACTGGATGGAAACTAAAGAAATATTCCAAATAGGGAGGCGCTATGAAAGAATCACTGTTTACCAACCAACGAATTTTGGCTGTTGATGATGAACCGGACGTGTTGACTATTCTTGAAGAGGAGATCTCTGAGGCCTGTCCGAATTGCAAGCTGGAAAAGGCCACCACTTACGAAGAGGCGGTCGAGCTGATGATCTCCTGGACGTATGATCTGGTAATCCTTGATATCATGGGGGTTCGTGGCTTTGACCTCCTGGAATTGGCGATGAGGCGGAATTTTCCGGTTGCCATGCTTACCGCTCATGCGCTGACTCCGGAGGCCTTGAAACGGTCTATCGAGATGGGTGCCAGGGCTTATCTGCCCAAAGAAAAATTAGGGGAGATTGTCCCCTTTCTGGAAGATGTCCTCCGCTATGAGGCCATGCCAGGCTGGAAGCGGCTGTTTGAAAAATTAGGGGATTTCTTCAATAAACGGTTCGGACCGGATTGGCAAAAACCGGAGGACAAATTTTGGAAAGATTTTAATGACAAGTTGGATTCGGATGGGAAATCGTTTGTAAAAACCCCTTCCCAGAAAATGGGCTTATACTAATAAAATCAAACTCTGGCCCGAAACAGGTCCTGATCTATTTTGGGCCAGAGACTCCTAGGCCTCGCCGGACTTACCCCAGGCCGCTATCTCTTAAGACCGCGTCGCCCTTGACATCCTTTTCCGCCCGTTTGTGTTCTTCCTTGCGGACCTCCCGGCGCAGGAGCTTGTCCACTTTCGATTTGGGGAGCATATCCCGAAATTCGATATATTGAGGGAGCTTATAAGAGACCAATCGTTCACGGCACCAGCGGATCAAATCATAGCCGGTTACCCCTTTGATATCCTTTTTTAAGACCACGAAGGCCTTGATCCGCTGGCCGACTTTTTCGTCGGGAATACCGACCACACAGGATTCGATAACGGCCGGGTGCTCCTGCAGGACGGCCTCGATTTCCGAGGCTGAAACGCGATAGCCTTTATGCTTGATGGTGTCAACCGTCCGGTCGACAAAATAAAAGGCCCCCTGGTCGTCCTGAGAGACAATATCGCCCGTCCGGTACCAAAGCTTTTCTTCCAATTGGATAAAGGCTTCGGCGGTTTCTTCCGGTTTTTTCCAATAGGCGGAGACCATGGGATCGGAGGCGACAATCAGTTCCCCCGGCTCTCCCGGGGGCAGGACCTCCAGGGTATTGGAGTCCATGATCCGAACCGCCTTGCTGGCCAGAACCAGGCCCATGCTCTGGGGCGGTGTGGAACCGTCGGCCGGGGCCATGGTTACCCCGCCACAGGTTTCAGTCGCCCCATAGCCCTGGAAGATAGGTTTGTTGAACTTCTGACGCCATCTTTTCTCAATTTCCAAAGGAAGCACATCTCCCCCGTTAAAACAATACCGCAGGGAACTCAAGTCATAGAGATCCAGCCGATTGTGTTCTAAAATCATGCGATACAAGGTCGGTACGCCGATTAAGGTCTTGGCCCGGTAACGCTCAATGGCATGCATCAGGGCGTCGAGTTGGACCTTAGGAAAAACAATAATAGACCCTCCCAGGAGTAAAGTCCCCAAGCTGCAGGTTTGACCCAGGATGTGGAAGAGAGGGGCCCCGCCCAGGATGATATTTTCCTCTTTCGGGAAAAGGGGTTCACTGACGCTGAGCTGTTCTTTGGTGCAGCCTAAATAAAGGCGGTGGCTGATGGGAACCCCTTTGGGGTGCTTGGTGGTCCCACCGGTATAAAGGATCTCAGCCAGTCGGTCTCCACCCCCTCGTATTTCAGGGATGGGCCCCTGATTATCTTTCAAGAGATTACGGAAAAAATGGATATCCGGCCCTCGGGCTATGGTCCCCCTGGGTACCTTATCGAAGGCCCATCCAAACCATCTCTTCCACCAGGGAAGCTGATCGGCCAGATTGGTTACGATAACCGATTTTAGTTTGGTTTTTTCCACCACCCGTTTAACATAGCCAAAATTCCTGTCGGCACAGAAGATAACCGTAGCCTCGGTATCTTCGGCGATATACTGCAGGTCACGAGAGGTGTAGATAGGGGTTATGGGTACGGCCGTAGCGCCGATCCACTGGACGGCCAACCAGCTAACGATCCATTGGATGGAATTGGGGATATATAAGATCACCTTGTCCCCTTCCGTGATACCCAGACGGGTCAGGGCAGAGGCCATTTTCCGGACATCTCCCAGAATGCGGGCATAGACATAAGAAGTGCCCAGGTAGATGACGGCAGTCTTCCGGGGCGTTTTTTCCACCTGTTCCTGGAAGGCTTGACAGATATGGGTTGCCGAGGAATTCATAGTATCTTGCTACAACCTGATAAATTTATGTTTTTCTAATTGTCAGGGGGCCTGTGGCAACCTGACCTACAAGTGGATAGGGCTTTGAATTTTTCTTAAACCTTGAACCTTGAACTTTGAACCGTTGTTTTCTTCATACCCCAAAATAGGCCGAGATGATCTCCGGGTTACTCATGAGTTCCTGCCCGCTGCCGGAGAGGGTCAGCATGCCGTTTTCTATGACATACCCCCGGTCTATCATCGGCAGTAAAGGCCGGGCGAACTGTTCGCTGATCAGCAGGGTAACCTGGGTTTCTTCCCGAATCGTCTTGATGGCCGAAATAAGCTTGGTCTGCATGGCCGGACTTAACCCCAGGAGGGGTTCATCCAGAAGCAGCAGGGTAGGGCGCACCACCAGGGCCATGCTGATGGTCAGCATCTGTTGCTCTCCACCGCTCAGGAACCCGGCTTTTTGATTTTTCATACTGGCCAGGTTGGGGAACAGACTGAAAGCGAACTTAATAGTTCCTTCGATTTCGGACCGCTTCCGCAGATAGCCGGCGATTCGCAAATTTTCCAGGACATCACTTTCCGGAAAGATGGGATGCCGTTCCCGGCAAAGGACAATCCCTTTTTTGACCCGCTGGTCAGGAGGAAGATGCGTAATCGCCTGGTTATTGAAAACAATATCTCCCAGAAGCGTGATCCGTTCCCCGCCTTTTCTTTTTTCCTTGAGTTGGATATCCAGAATCAACCCGGAAATAGTATTCATCAGGGTCGTCTTGCCGGCGCTGTTGGAACCGATCACAGCCACGATCTCCCCGGGATTGATCTCAAGGCTGAAGTCATTCAAGGCCAGGGCATTTTCGTAGAACACCATGAGGTGTTTGGCTTCGAGCAGCACTTATCCCTCCGTCTCAGTGCCCAGATAGGCCTTCCGGACTTCGTCTCCCTGCATGACCTGTTTCGGTTTTCCTTCGGCGATCTTTTGGCCGAAATTCAGGACCACGACCCGATGGGCAATGCGAAACAACTCCCGGAGGCGGTGTTCGATCATGATGATGGTCTTACCTTCCACCATGAGTTTTTCAATGATCGGCAGGATGCTGGCCACCTCGGCCAGACTTAAGCCTGAGAAGAGTTCATCCAGGATGATCAGTTCGGGCTGAAGGGCAATGCACTTGGCCAGTTCCAGCCGTTTTAGATAGCCGTGCGGCAGTACGCTGGCCACTTTATTGATGACCGCCGAATCCCGTTCAAAGCCCACTTCTTCCAGCAGGTCCTTGGCTATGGCATCGCGGTCACCGTATTTTCCGCCCAGTTGCTGCTTGACCCGTGGGGAGGAAAGGGGAATGATCATATTCTTAAAGGCCGGCAGGTGATAAAAAGGGCGGACCATCTGGAAGGTCCGGGCCAGGCCCAATTGGCTGATCCGGTAAGGGGGCAGGTGGGTGATGTCTTGCTCCATGAAGAGGACCTGGCCGGAATCGGCCCGGATAAATCCGGAGATCAAATTAACCAAGGTGGTCTTTCCGGAGCCATTGGGCCCGATAATGCCCAGGAGTTCGCCGGCTTGGACATTAAAGCTGACGGAATCTACAGCCTGGATCCCGCCGAAGCGTCTACTAAGCTTGTTGACTTGTAAAAGGGTATTCATGAGTCCATATCCACCTTTACCCGTCGTTCAAACTGTTGGTATTTGCGCTGAATGTAATGAAAGATCCCTTCGGGCAGGGCGACGATAAAAATAGTCAAAGACAAGGCATAGATCACGATTCGCAAGCCCCCCAATCCCCGCAAGAGTTCGGACAGGGGAACCAGGATAAAGGCCCCCAGCATGGGCCCGGCAAAGGTGCCCATACCCCCCACAACAGCGGCGGCGATAGGCAGGATGGAATAATCCAGGGCAAAAACGGGCATCCCTACAAACATATAGGAATGGCTCATAAAGGCTCCGGCAAAGGCGCCTATGGAACCGGCTAAAAATAAGGCCTGGGCCTTATACCAGTAGATATTGATCCCGGCACTCATGACGGATTGATCGTTGTCGCTGATCCCCCGTAAAATGAGCCCATAATCGGAACTGTGTAAGCGGCGGAGTGCGAAAAGGACTGCCCAGGCCGCCCCTAAGGAGAGATACAGTTCCACCCAGCGGTTTCCAAAGGGGGTCAGCCCGCTGATCCCTTCGGTGCCGCCGAAGATACGAGTGGCCTCGATGATGCGCACCAACATCAAGGGCAGGACTAGAGTGATCATGGAAAAATAGATGCCTCGCAAGCGAAGAACCGGCAGCAATAAAAAGGTAGAGATCAGACCTCCACCCAGGGCGCTGACCGGCAGGGTCAGATAAAGGGGCCAGTGAAAATAGTGATTCAAGATGCCTGTCAGGTAGGCTCCCATACCGAAAAACAAGGCCTGGCCTAAGGAAACCATTCCGGTGCAAGCCAGCAGGTCCCAACTCAAGGCCAGTAAAGCAAAGATGGCGGCAGAGATCAAAACCTTCTGCCAGTAGAGGCTGACGGTAAAGGTGAGGATGATCAAAAAGAGGATGGGAACCAGCCGAGGAGCCAGGAGATAAAGCATATCCCATCCTGAAGACAGGGCGAAGATGTCTTCGGTTCGGGCCTTGATCCCACGGTCAATGCGTTCTTTGCGAATGTACATATTCTAATGCCCTTTGGGCGGATTGATTCTTTGACAAAAAATCCGATACCGGACACTTGATACCGGATGATATTTCGGAGGCAGGACACTTGTTATTTGATTAGATCCAGTATCCAGTATCGAGCATCCAGCATCGAGTTGTTAGATCCTTTCTTCCAACTCCTTTTGTTTTCCAAAAATTCCGGAAGGCTTTATCACCAGTATGGTCAGAATAGCCACCAGGCTGACGATCATGATCCAGTGGGGGGCCAGATAGGTGGAGGTGATCATCTGGGCATAGCCGATCAGGAAGCTGGCTAAAATCACCCCTCCGGTACTGCCCAGTCCGCCGACGATACACACGGCCAGGGCATTAATCAGGATGTCATAGCCGCCTTCCACGGAGATGGCCCCCAGGGGCAGGATTACGATGGCCGCCAGAGCGGCTAGGCCGGCCCCAAAGGCCACACTTAAGGTGGCAATCCAGTCGGTATTAATGCCTAAGGATAAGGCGGTTCGTTCTTCCTGAGCAATGCCTCTAAAGGCCAGACCAATTTTGGTATAGTGGGTAAAAATCCACAGGAAGAGGGCCAGGGCACATCCAATGCCGACGATTAACAGGCGTTGATAATCAACGAAAGTCCCCATGATGGATAGGCTGCCGTCAATGAAGACCGGCAGAGTATACTCGAAGCCGATAAAGCCTAAGTATCGAAACAGTTCCAGGATGGCCAGTCCGATTCCGAAAGTGGCGATGACTTCTGAAATGACCAGGCCTCGAATTCGGATTAAAACGATGCGGTACAGCAAGGCCCCGATGATCATGGTCGCCAGGATGGCCAAAGGAATGGCCACCCATACGGGTAAATTCAGTGTGTTGATAAAGATCCAGGTCCCATAGCCGGCCAGGATATAAAAGGCACCATAGGCGAAATTGGCTACCCCGCTGATGCCGAAGGTCAGATTAAAACCCAAGGCTATCAGGGCCAGGATAACACTGTTAATAAATCCGTATATGAGAGTACCGATCCACATAAAAATCAAGGTCTAAGGTTCAAGGTATATGGTTTAAGATATAAGGTGTAAGGCCCAAGGAAATGCTTTATCCAACTCTGCATTAATGAACCTTAAACCTTATACCTTGCGCCTGCTTTTACTTGGCCGACTTTAACCCCTCAGGCAAATGGATTTTAGCCTCGGCAACGGTTTCGGGAAAGACAACCTCCCGGGTCCCGGTTTTGGACCACTGGATGATGCAGGCCATGGCAGTCTCTTTGGGGTCGTTTCCAAAAATAACCTGATGATTCTTGCCGAATTTTATTCGACCGATGGCTCCCTGCCGATCCGTTTTTTCAATGGCGGCGGTCAGGGCATCCGGTTCAATGGTCCCGGCCCTTTCAATGGCTTCGGCCAGGATATACACCGATTCATAAGCCGGTGCCGGACAATGGCCGGCTTCAATTTCTTTGCCGTATCGTTTTTTATAGCCCTCATAAAAAGCCACTGATTTGGGGACCTTCTTGACCGGAACGTTTCCCACTTCGAAGATGGCGTTCATGGCGCCGTCGATCTTGCGGTCGAAACTCTTCCAGGCCCCGGGACCGGCCAGCGGAGAGATAAAACCGACCAGCAGGGCCGGAACCCTCATGGTATTCCACTGTTTGACCAGAATGCCGCTTTGGGGCATATCAAAAATGGGTAGAATGACTTGTGCCCCGGCCTGCCGGGTTTTCATGAGCCCGGAGGAAAAATCGCTCGCACCGGTAGGATAGGCCTCCTGCCCAAGGACTTCCCAGCCGGCCTTTTTCAATATCCCCGCCATGGCATTGCCGGTGCCTCGAGCCCAGGCCACATCCTGATGCATGATAAAGATCTTTTTGAAGCCAAACTCTTTATTAACGAATTCCATGGTCCCTTTAAGGTAACCTACCAGGTAACCGGCATCCAGACAAACCCGGAAACAGTATTTGTACTTCTCGGGATTCTCCAGAATTTTTTTGCCATAATCCGGGGACATGGCCGTAGTGGCCAGCATGGGCACTTTGTATTTGGAGATGATATCCATACTGGCTAAAAGGGCTTCCGAGCGAAAAGGGGCCAGCACGATGGCCTTGATCTTTTTTTCCAGAATAAGTTTCTCTATCCCCAGGAGGGCTTCCGGTACCGGGACTCCGGGAGCGGCATCACGGATATCGATAGCCTCGACCTTAAGGAGGTGCTTCTGGCCTTTGATAGAGACCCCCCCTTTGGCATTGATTTCCTCGACAGCCAGATTAACGCTATTAAGTCCTTCCGCCCCTTCTACAAAACCCAGTGAGGTCGGAACCCCGATAACGATCGCTTCGCTGGCCTGACAGACCAGGGAAAAAGGAATTAAAAGACAGAAGAGCACCCACAATCCTATTAACTTTTTGTTAAAGAGCCTCATAATACCTCCTTAGGATTTCCCGGAAAGAATTATCCGGAAGATTAAAAGTCCATTTTAATAAATATAAAATATTGGAGGTATTGTCCAGGATATTTTTTAATGCCTCGGCCACCTTAATCCGGAATTTCCCGGGAGACCCTTTTTATGGGTAAAATTTAGACTCAAAATTAAAGTATAAAAATATTATGGAGTTGCCCTGTTCGGAATAAAGAAGGACCCTAATTTTATGGTTTTGGGAAAGAGGGAGGTATTATGAGAATAGTTTATAAAATTAATAGGTTGGTAAGGAATAGACTTTGGTTTTTTATGGCCGAGAATTATTTTGTCATCGGAGGAAAACAGGGTTGAATAAAAAAAATAGATTTTTCGACTTTTAAACCTTCAAAACCCATTGACTCTCCTTTTTTTTCATACTATAAGGATGCGGTGTTTCCACTCAGGTCTCTTTTTAGATTTAGAAAGGCAACCGGGTGAATAATACTCAATTCATTGTGAGGAGCGAGCAATGCCTAAAGTGTCCCTAACTATTAATGGCCGATCTGTCCAGGCGGAATCCAGCAATACTATTTTACAAGCCGCCGCCCAGGAAGGGATTTTCATCCCAACCCTCTGTCATCATCCCTTATTAAAACCGGAAGAGGCTTGCCGAATTTGTGTCGTTCAGGTTGAAGGGGAAGCTAAACTGATAGCCTCCTGTGCTACAGCGATAAAAGAGGGAATGATTGTCCAGACCGATTCGCAGGAAGTGCTGAAGGCCCGCCAAGGTATTTTAAAACTCCTTTTGGAACAACATTATGGCGATTGCCTGGCCCCTTGTCACCTGGCCTGTCCGGCCGGTATCGATATCCAGGGATATGTGGCCCTTATTAGCCGGGGGGAATTTTTTGAGGCCCTGAAACTGATTAAAGAGAAGAATCCGCTCCCTCTTTCTGTCGGTCGGGTCTGTCCCCATTTTTGTGAAGATGCCTGCCGCAGGAACCGGGTCGATCAACCGATAGCCATTAATCCCCTGAAACGTTTTGTGGCTGATTATGACCTTCTCCAGGGGATGGCTTATAAGCCCGTGATCCCGGCCGATAGTGGCCGTAGGGTGGCTATTGTCGGAGGGGGACCAGGTGGTCTTACGGCTGCCTATTATCTGCGCCAAAAAGGACATCAGGTTACCATTTTTGATGCCAAACCCCAATTAGGGGGGATGCTTCGCTACGCTATTCCGGAATATCGTCTTCCCAAAAAGATTCTGGATCAGGAAATTAAAGGGATTCTCGACCTGGGAGTTGAGGTTCGGCCCAATCAGTTTTTTGGTCAGGACCTGACCATGGCCAGTCTCCGCCAAGAGGGATTTGAGGCCATTTTTTTAGCGGTTGGGACCTGGAAATCGACTCGTTTAGGCTTGGAGGGGGAAGACCTTCCCGGGGTTGTTCATGCCCTGGAGTTGTTGATCCGGACTTCTATGGGAAATCCGGTCGAAACCGGCAAAAAAGTGTTGATTATTGGAAATGGAAATACGGGCATGGATGCGGCCAGGACTTGCCTGCGTCTCGGGGCTGAAGAGGTGACCATGCTTTATCGGCGGTCCAGGAAGGAAATGACGGCCCATCATGAAGAGGTGTCGGCTACTGAAGCTGAAGGGGTCAAGCTGGAACTGTTGGTATCTCCAACCAGGATTATTTCCGAAAATGGACGATTTAAGGCCCTGGAATTCATTCGTAACGAATTGAAAGAGCCCGATGCCGGAGGCCGGGCCAGGCCATTTCCCATCCCAGGCTCGGAGACCATCATTGAAGCTGATCTGGCCATCATCTCAATCGGTCAGTATTCAGACCTCGGTTTTCTTGAAAAAGATCCGGATTTAAAAGAATTAGTCCTTTCCAAATGGGGGACCCCGGAAGCTGATTCCCAAACTTTACAGACCTCTATCCCCGATCTTTTTGTGGGAGGGGATCTTTGGCGGGGCCCGCAAACGGTTATTCAGGCCATAGCAGACGGTCGCACGGCCGCCCTTTCCATTCATCAGTATCTGACTCATGGGAGCGTCCAACCGGCCAAAAAACCTTTCAACATCAGCAAAGGGAAATTGGCGGAAGTGGACCCGATTAATTTTGAAGGCCTGGCCCAACAATCACGGGTGCATCAACCCCATCTGCCTTTACCGGAACGGGAAAAGAATTTTAAAGAAGTTGAAGCCACCATCGGCCAGAAAGAGGCCCTGGAAGAGGCCCGCCGCTGCCTCTCCTGCGGCTGCCAGGATGCCTTGGAGTGTCGCCTCCGGGCCTATGCAGAGACCTATCAGCTCGAGTCTAAAGAGATTCAACCCTGGACCAAGAGGAAGTATCCCCTGTGGGATCAACATCCTTTAATCAAAGTAGATCCCAATAAATGCATCACCTGTCGCAAATGTTTCTTCGGTTGTTCCGATTATCAGGTTCAAAAGGCCTTTGAACTCCATGAAGTCGATAAGGGTTCTGATGGCGGGCCCCCTTCTTATACTCCGGCCATCAATGAACGCTGTGTCTCCTGCGGTCTGTGCCTGGCCAATTGTCCGACCGGGGCACTGACAGAAAAGGTGGTTGGTCTTCCAGGTCCCTGGAATTTAAAAAGAACCAAGACCACTTGTACCTATTGTGGGGTGGGGTGCCAGATTTATTTGGAAAAGATGGGTGATCAGATTGTCCGGGTTACCGGAGTGGATAACATCCCTCCAAATTATGGGCACCTGTGTGTAAAAGGCCGCTTTGGTTTTGATTTTATCAACCATCCGGAACGGTTGAGTCAGCCCCTGATTAAGGAAGGGGATTGCTTTCGGAAGGCCTCCTGGGATGAGGCCCTGGATCTGGTGGCTAAACGGTTTTTGGAAATTCGGGATCAATACGGATCCAATGCCTTGGCCGGTTTGAGCTCGGCCCGGGCAACCAATGAAGAAAATTATCTGATGCAAAAACTGGTTAGGGGGGTTTTTAAAACCAACAACATAGACCATTGTGCCCGACTTTGACACGCCTCTACCGTAGCCGGTCTGGCTGCGGCCTTCGGAAGCGGTGCGATGACTAATTCCATTGCTGAAATTGAGCAAGCTAGGGTCATTTTGGTCACAGGCTCTAATACCACGGAAAATCATCCGGTTATCGGGGCGGCCATCAAACGGGCGGTTCTGCACCAGGGGACCAAACTTATCCTGGTTGATCCGAGAAAGATTGAGTTGGCTGAAATAGCCCACCTGTGGTTAAGCCCAAAACCAGGGACCGATATAGCCTGGATCAATGGTCTGATCCATATCATTATTGAAGAAGGTTTGCTCAATACTGATTATATCAATGGACGGACTGAGGGGTTTGAAGAAATGAAAGCGGCCGTGGCCAGCTTTACCCCCTCCACGGTCTCCGCACTCACCGGAATCCCGGAAAAAGACCTTCGCCAGGCGGCCCGGATATATGCCGGCGATAAAGCGGCCATCTATTATACCATGGGGATCACCCAACACACCCATGGGACCGATAATGTCAAGGCCCTGGCCAATCTGTCCATGCTTTGCGGTAACGTTGGATTTCCCGGGACCGGGGTCAATCCCTTACGGGGTCAGAATAATGTCCAGGGGGCCTGCGATATGGGAGGCCTGCCCAATGTATTTTCCGGTTATCAGGGTGTGAATGATCCTGTTCTGGTTGAGAAGATGGAAAAGGCTTGGGGAGTCAGCGGCCTTTCGAATCAGCCGGGACTTACTTTGATGGAGATGAGTCAGGCAGCCCTTAACAAGGAGGTCCGCGGACTCTATATTTTTGGGGAAAATCCGGTGGTTTCCGACCCGGATACCCACCACCTGGTTCAGGCCCTTAAGGCTGTTGACTTCCTGGTCGTTCAGGATATCTTCTTGACGGAAACCGCCCAAATGGCCGATGTGGTCCTGCCAGGGGTATCTTTTGCCGAGAAAGAGGGGACCTTTTCCAATACCGAACGTCGGGTCCAGCGGGTCCGGCAGGCCATCCCGCCCCAAGGAGAGGCCCGGCAGGATTGGCAGATTATTGCTGATCTGGCCACTCGAATGGGCTTCCCCCTGAATTACAAAAATCCGGAGGCTATTTTTGAAGAGATCTGTTCGGTAACCCCTTCCTATGCCGGGATAACCTATCAACGGATCAATCGGGTTGGGCTGCAATGGCCTTGTCCGACACCTGATCACCCGGGAACCCCTTTTCTACATAGTGAACGGTTTTCCAGAGGTCTGGGTAAATTCCATGCCTTGGCCTATCAGGGGCCCCAAGAAGTCCAGGATTCTGAATACCCCCTGGTTTTGACGACCGGACGGGTTCTTTATCAGTACCATACCGGGACCATGACCAGAAAGAGTAAGGGGCTGGAAGAGTCTGCTCCGGAATGTTTGATTGAAATCTCTTCGGCCGATGCCAAGTCATTGCAGATTGCAGAAGGGGAACGGGTCAAGGTCATTTCCCGTCGAGGAGATCTGGAAGCCCGGGTCAAAATAACCGACCGCTCTCCCAAGGGGACTATCTTTATTCCCTTCCACTATGCCGAAGCCTCTGCCAACCGGTTAACTCAAACGGCCTTGGACCCTGTGGCCAAGATTCCGGAATTGAAGGTTTGTGCCGTCCGGATTGAAAAATTGTGAGCGGGTCTATTAAAAAATTGCTTAAATTCTCTTGTCAAAGCAGCCTTTTTCTAGTCGGGCTTTGGATAGGTTGGCTCCTCCTTTTCCCAATGAATTTATGGGCCGGCGGGGCTTATCCCTATCGCTTCCCTGATCCAAAGCTTGTCCTGGACCCCAAGGCCGATACAGTCATTGGCCTTTTGGGAGAATATACCATTAAGGAAAAGGATACTTTTTTAGATGTGGCCCGGGATCATGATCTGGGATTCAACGAGATAGAGATCATCTATCCGACCATTGATCCATGGGTTCCTTCGCCAGGGATGAAGGTTGTTATCCCAAGCCAATGGATCCTGCCGCAAACCAAGAAATTCGGTTTGCTGATTAATGTCGCCGAGATGCGATTGTATTATTTTTTGAGGTCCATCCGGATGGTTCGGACTTATCCTGTCGGTATCGGAGACCAGGGCTGGTTCACTCCCGAGGGAACCGGCTGGGTGGCTGAAAAAAGAAAAAATCCCACCTGGCATATTCCCGAGTCTCTCCAAGAAAAATATCAAATGAAAACCATGCCTCCCGGGCCCGACAATCCTTTGGGGGATTATTGGCTGGGTTTATCCTTGTCCGGTTATGGTATCCATGGTACCAATTTCCCCTGGGCGGTCGGCCGCTTAGTGACGCATGGCTGTATTCGTCTATACCCGGAAGATATCTTGAAATTATTCCCCCTGGTGCCTGTAAAGACACCGGTTGAACTCATTTACCAACCTGTCAAGGTGGGCTTCAAGCAGGGCAGGGTCTTTATGGAAGTCCATCCCGATATCTATCAAAAAATTCCAGATCTGACCCAATATGGGTTGGATAAAATAAAATCCTTGGGCTTGTCCCAAAAAGTTGACCAGGAATTAATGCTCAAAGCCCTGGAAGAAAAAAATGGGATTCCGGTCGATATTACCCAAGATTAATTTTTTACTTGACAAAACCGATTTTTCCTTTTAGTTTTTATCAAATAAAAAAGCACTATTTTTATAATTTTTAGTTCAGTAACTTTAATTCAATAATTTTTGAGAGGAGGTGAAAGAGAATGATCCGACCGGGAAAAGTTATTAAGACGGTAGTTGTTTTATCTCTTTTATCATTTATTGGTGCTTTTGGTCTAGGATGTTCCTGTTTTAAAGAGGCGACAGCCGAACCTCCTAAACCAGCCCCCGTTGTACAAGCTCCGCCGGCACCGACAGTTGATTATGGTAAGATTGAAAATGCGGCCAAGAAGGCTGAATCAGCAGCCAGCTTGTCTGAAGCGGCGGCCAAGAAAGCTGAGATGGCGGCTTCAAAGGCTGAAATGGCGGCTTCAAAGGCCGAAAAGGCGGCTGACAAAGCCGAAGCTGCTGCCAATAAGGCCGAAGCGATTTTTATGAAGAAGATGAAGAAATAATATTGGGGCACTAAAAGAAACTCTTTACGGCCGGTAGGTCCCCATGGATCTATCGGCCGTTTTTTGTTGCAAGAAGGCCTTCAGAAAATTCAAAATCCGACTATCGAAATTAGAAACAAATTCAACCATCAAATCTCCCAACGACCACAGGAAGCCCTGGCGGTTAAAAGGTTCTCTGTTTGGAAACATTTTATGATGTAATAGTTGTGGGGGCCGGCCATGCCGGTTGTGAAGCGGCCTTGGCGGCCTCCCGGATGGGTTGCCGTACCCTTCTTTTGACGATGAATATCGACCATATCGGGGCCATGTCCTGTAATCCGGCGGTCGGGGGGTTGGCTAAGGGACACCTGGTTAAAGAGATCGATGCCTTGGGTGGTGAAATGGCTAAAAATATTGATGCCACGGGAATTCAGTTTCGCCGGCTGAATACTCAAAAGGGACCGGCGGTGTGGTCTTCCCGGGCCCAAGCCGATATGGACGACTACAAACAAAGGCTCCGCTGGGTGGTAGAAAATCAGCCGGGACTGGATGTCAAACAAGCCACGGCGGATTCACTCTGGGTGGACAATGAGAAAATCAGGGGTCTGCGAACCAACTTGGGACAACTTTTTCAAACCAAATCACTAATCCTGACGACCGGGACTTTTTTGCAGGGCTTGATCCATATTGGATCCAGCCAGTTTCCTGCCGGCAGGATGGGAGATCCGGCCTCTATGGCCCTGTCGGACTCCCTGAGGACCCTGGGCCTTGAGATGGGGAGACTTAAGACCGGCACCACACCCCGTTTACAGGGGAAAACCATTGATTTTAAATCAATGATCCCCCAGGGAGGGGACGAAATTCCGGTCCCCTTTTCCTTCACCACCGAGTCGTTACCCCAATCCCAGGTCCCTTGTTATCTGACCTATACCCATTCCCTAACCCATGACTTGATTAGGGCCAATTTAGATCAGTCGCCCCTTTATGGCGGTCGAATCAAAGGGACCGGGGTCCGTTATTGCCCTTCAATTGAGGACAAGGTGGTTCGTTTTCCTGATAAGATCAGACACCAGATTTTTTTAGAACCTGAAGGCCGGAAAACTACGGAATATTATCCCAATGGGATCTCAACCAGCTTACCAATCGAGGTCCAACTGGCTATGCTTCGATCGATAGCCGGGCTGGAGGCGGTGGAGATGGTTCGCCCGGGATATGCCATAGAATACGACTTTGTCTATCCCACCCAGTTGACCCCCACCCTGGAAGTAAAGTCGGTCGAAGGGTTGTATCTGGCAGGCCAGATCAATGGGACCTCCGGTTATGAAGAAGCGGCCGCTCAAGGGTGGATGGCCGGCATAAATGCCGCTTTAAAAGTTCAAGTCAGAAGGCCCATGATCCTTACCCGTTCTCAGGCCTACATCGGGGTCCTGATTGATGACCTGGTGACCAAGGGAACCAAAGAACCTTACCGCATGTTTACTTCCCGGGCTGAATATCGGTTGTTATTACGCGAAGACAATGCCGATCTGCGTTTAACCGATTTGGGGAGAGAAATCGGCTTGGTGGAAGATGAACGCTATCGAGGGTTTTCCAGGAAAAAAATGGCTATACACCAGGGGTGGAAGTTGTTGAATGACACTCAGGTCTCGCCGACCGCCGAACACAATAAGGTCCTTCAAGCCTTGGGGAGTCCACCCCTCCGAAAACGAATATCGTTAAAAGAGCTTTTGAGACGGCCGGAATTGGAATGGAAAAGTATAGTCTCTTTTTGTCCCGCCTTGGACCAGATAAACCTCTCGGCCGCAGAAGAACTGGCCATTCAGGCCAAATACGAAGGCTACTTGGAAAGACAAGCGGAACAGGTAAAACGTCTTGAAAGGAATGAACAAACCGTGATTCCCGAAGAGATGGATTACCGCAGTCTGTCCGGACTATCCAATGAGATCAAAGAAAAACTTGGCTCTATCCGCCCCCAATCATTAGGCCAGGCCTCCCGGATCTCCGGGGTGACCCCGGCAGCCATTGCCCTGCTTCAAATTCATATAAAAAAAATGCACAAAAATACTTGACAAGGCCATTGCCTTAGAGCATATTAAATTCTATTTTAAATTAGATGGGTTATGTTGTACATGACACTTCCGAGCAGAAGTCTTTTTAATACGAAAATAGAGTTCAAAGTCTAATGAGCTTATTTTCATGATTTGGTGGTGTCACGCCACTATCGTGGCATGACGGCTTAGGGAGAAAAATTATTATGACTGAGGTCCTGATTGAGGAAAGGAGTGGAACTATGGCCCTGACTAAGGAAAAGATTATTGCCACCATCTACGAGAAAATCGGGTTTAGCAAAAGTCAATCCAGAGATGTAGTGGAACAATTATTGGAAATCATGAAAAAAGGCCTGGCCAGTGAAGAAAATATTCTTATCAGTGGCTTTGGCAAGTTTGTGGTCAAAAGAAAGCGGGCCCGCAGGGGACGCAATCCCCAGACCAACAAGGATTTGCAATTGAAGGCCAGGCGGGTGGTTGTTTTCAAGACCTCGGGTGTCTTAAGAAAAAGGGTCAATGCCGGATTAGAATGAACCCCAGGGTAGGGGTTTATTTAGACCGCTGTCACCAAGACAAACCCCCTGATTATTCAGCCACCACCAGGGCTTGAGTAAATCCTTTACCTTCTAACTGTTTTTGTAAACCAAGGGCCTCTTGTAGCTGTCTGCAATGCGTTAACCTGACGCGAAAAAAAGTTTCTCCAAAACGAATCGTTTCAGAGACCTCTGTCTGGGGATATTCATTTCGCAGACTTTCCTGTAAACGCAAGGCATTTTGTCGATTTTTGAAGGCCCCGATCTGGATCGAAAAATCTCCTTGTCGGAAATCAACCTGCTGGACCAGTCGGGTTATTTTTTGCCCATTTTCTTCACCTTCTTCCAGAATACCCAAGGCCTCTATTTCTATCAAAGCCGTTCCGGGGCCGACAAGTCCCAATTCTTTGGCCGCAGTATAGGAAAGATCCAAAACACGGTCCTTTACAAAAGGGCCGCGGTCGTTGATTCTTACTAAGAGTTTCCGATTGTTGGAGGGATTTTTAACGCGTACCTGGGTATTAAAAGGCAGTATGCGGTGGGCGGCGGTATAGCCGAACATATCATAGATTTCCCCGGAAGAGGTCTGTTTGCCATGAAAATCAGGGCCATACCAGGAACAGATTCCTTTTTCTTTATATTCGGCTACCGAAGGAACCGGGAAGTACCACTTGCCATTGACGGCGTAGGGTCTTTCTTTTCGGTCTGTTTTTTTGGGGATACCTGAAGGGCTTTTTAAGGGGGTTTGTGGGGGAGGCGCCGGGCCGGCCACAGGTGGCCTAATAACCTGTTTGGAACACCCTGAAATGTTTATGAAAAAAATGAGTACGGGGATAATAAAAAGGGACTGACGCATGGGAAGAAATGATAGCAAACTTGAGGATGTGAAAACAACAACTTTTTTCTTGACATATTTATGTCTCTCAATATAATTACATTGTAACTATAAAATAGTTAAGTTATGATTACTTGTCCGGGCCCAAAGTGGATTGGCCGGAAACCAAAAGGGGAGGGATTATGCGTTTAAAAGGAAAGGCGGCCGTGATCACCGGAGCCAGTCGAGGGGTGGGTAAAGCGGTGGCCCTGGCTTATGCTAAAGAAGGTGCCGATATTATCGTTAATTATGCTTCAAACGAGGCCGCAGCCCGAGAGGTCGTCCGGGAGATTGAAAACCTGGGTCGAAAGGCAGTCATGATTCAAGGGGATGTTGCCAAAAAAGCCGACGTCGGGGTTGTTATTCAGGCGGCTCAAAGGCATTTTGGCCGGTTGGATATCCTGGTCAACAATGCCGGCTTTACCCGGCCGAACATGCTGCATAAAATGACGGAAGAGCAATGGGATGCCGTAGTGGATCTTCACCTAAAGGGGGCCTTTTTATGCACTCAAGCTGCGGCGCTGGTCATGATGGAACAGAAAAAAGGAAAGATTATTAATGTCACCTCCGTGGCCGGTCTGGTAGGGACGGTGGGACAGATTAATTACAGTGCCGCCAAGGGTGGAATCCTCTCTTTGACCAAGTCAACGGCTCGGGAATTGGCTCGCTATACAATCTGCGCCAATGTTATTTCCCTGGGAATTGTGGCCACCGACATGACTGAAAAGATTCGCACTGATCCCAAGTTGCAGGAAATATATATGCGCAGGATTTTGCTGGAACGTTTTGCCGAACCGGAAGACATTACCCCGGCTTTTGTCTTTTTGGCTTCAGACGAAGCTGATTATATTACCGGGCAGCTCCTCTGTGTTGATGGCGGCTATGGTATGATTTAATTTGGGGATTTGGTAGGTTAACAATTTATAATTTTTACGAAACATAAAAATATAACCAAAAACATTGGAAATTTAAAGCAAACAAAAGGAGGAAATAATTATGGCTCAGATACCCAGCACGATAAAGACCTGGCAGATGGTCCAGCCTTTTTCGAAAAACAAAGAAACAGGTGAGATCACCCCGGGTAGATTTGAGATGGCGGAAATACCGGTTCCGGAATTAAAACCAGGAGACGTTCTGGTTGAAGTGGCCGGCTGCGGGGTCTGTCATACTGATTTGGGATATTTTTATGATGGAGTTCCAACCGTCAACAAACCCCCTTTGACTCTTGGTCATGAAATCGCCGGGACGGTTGTGGCCGGAGACGCGGCTTGGGTCGGAAAAGAAGTGATTATTCCTGCGGTTATGCCTTGCCGACAGTGCATGCTTTGCAAAACCGGTCGAGGGAATCGATGTCTAAGCCAAAAGATGCCGGGCAATAGCCTGGGCATTTATGGCGGATTTTCCAGTCATATCCCTGTCCCGAGCATTGATCTGTGTGAAGTCAAGAAGCGCGGCGAATTCGCTTTAGCCCAATTGGCCGTGGTGGCCGATGCCGCCACTACCCCCTATCAGGCCGCCAAAAGGGCGGATCTCCAACCAGGCGATCAGGTGATTATTCTTGGCATTACCGGGGGAGTTGGTCAATATATGGGTCAGATGGCCAAGGCCTTGGGGTCAAAAACAGTTATTGGGGTGGCCAGAAACGAAGAAAAATTGAACCGGGCCTTGAAGTATGGGGCTGATTTTGTGATAAACTCTAAAGACAAAGATGCTTCGGCCGTTTCTAAAGAGTTCCGGGAAATCTGCAAGGCCAACGGACTGCCTAACTTTGGCTGGAAGATTTTTGAGGTTACGGGTGTCAAGGCCGGGCAAGAAACGGCCTTGTCTTTATTGGGGTTTATCGGAAAGTTGATCGTTGTCGGCTTCGGGATGGCTAAAACCGAATACATGCTGGGCCGATTAATGGCCTTTGATGCCGAAGTGATCGGCACTTGGGGATGCCTGCCGGAGTATTATCCGGCGGTGCTGGATATGATTTTAACCAAAAAAATCGACATTGGACCTTTTGTGGAAACCAGGCCCATGAGTTCAATCCGGGAAACTTTCGAAGAGGTCCACAAGGCCGGATCTCCGGCTAAACGGATAGTCCTGACCCCGGATTTCTAAAAAATCAACCTTTAAAGAGCAAATCAGGGGGTTGGAAATCCAACCCCCGTAGAAATCAAGCTGAGAAGCTAAAACAAACAGAAATTGAAAGGAGATAACATTATGTCTTTATCTTGGATGCCCAGAGAAGATGGAATCAAGAATCATGACCGTTATGGTTCAGAACACTGGGGGACGCAGGCCCCCTGCACCGTTTATGAAAAAAGACCCTTAAAGGATCCGAAAGGAAATGTAGTCCCTGGACTCCATGTGGCCTGGATTATCTTGAATAACCCGACCCAGTATAACTCCTATACCACTGAAATGGTCAAAGGGGTTATCGCCGGGATGGAAAACTCCTCAACGGATCGATCCGTGGTGGCCACCGTTTTTACGGGGACCGGTCCCTATGCCTTCTGCACCGGAGGCAACACCAAAGAGTATTCCGAATACTACAGCCGCCGACCTGAAGAGTATGGGGCCTACATGGAACTCTTCAATAACATGGTCGATGCCATCCTGGCCTGTAAAAAGCCGGTTGTTTGCCGTGTTAATGGGATGCGCGTGGCCGGCGGACAGGAAATTGGGATGGCCTGTGATCTGGCCTTCTCCTCCGATCTGGCCATCTACGGTCAGGCCGGACCGCGGCACGGCTCGGCTCCGGATGGGGGGTCTTCCGACTTCCTGCCCTGGTTTCTGGGCATGGAAGATGCTATGTGGAACTGTGTCAGTTGCGAGATGTGGAGCGCCTACAAGATGAAGGCCAAAACCCTTGTCTCCAAATGCGTGCCTGTTCTCAAAGATGACAATGGAAATTGGGTTCGTAATCCCCAGGTCATTACCGACAAGTATGTTGTGGACGGCGAGATTGCTTACGGAGAATTCAAGAAGGGTGATGAATTCAAGAAGGCCAGGGAATGGGTAAACAACAAGCTAAAGGCCAATGACTATGACTTTGCACTCCTTGATGCCGAAGTGGACAAAGTGGTCTGGACCTTTGCCAATCTTTTCCCGGGATGCCTGATCAAGTCCATTGACTCCATCCGGGCCAAGAAGAAATTCTTCTGGGATTATTCGAAAAACTACAACCGGCACTGGCTGGCCGCCAATATGATGGGCGAGGCCTTCCTGGGCTTTGGGGCCTTCAATACCAAGAAGATCACCGGCCAGGATGTGGTTAACTTCCTGAAGTATCGCCAGTTGATTGCGGAAGGGGCCCTGATGGACGAAGCGGCCTTTGAGCAGACCATGGGTACACCGCA
>JAZDOU010000146.1:0-21681 GCA_043798385.1 Pseudomonadota bacterium | reverse complement strand
TTTAAAAAAGGGGGAGGGCATTAACGATATTTCGGATTGCGGAATCCGATGAATGAAGATATCCGGTTACTCGTTGCTTGTTTAAGGATATGCCCTTGATTCCAGCAACAAGTAACGAGTAACCAGCAAACAGACTACAATTTATGATTCATTCACGCCCAACTTCGGTTGGGCTTTTTATTTTCTATGAGGCTGGGCTTTAATTCGATCCAGCGGCAACTGTCCCCAATTTTCAAAACTTGCTTCCCACCCCATGACCCTCATCCCTTTGTGCCGGTAATTTTCGGCGCCGCCATAGATCAACGTCGGCTTGTCGGCCAAATCTCCGGCGAGAGCCGTCCATTTTTCAAGACCGGTGAAAAATTCCCTGGTAACAGTTTTTCCTGACTTGATTTCCACCGGGACAATTCTCCCACCTTGTTCGATCAGTACATCCACCTCGATCCCATTACTGTCACGCCAGAAAAAAAGACTCGGGCGTTCTCCACGATTAAGGTATGATTTCATTAACTCCGCAACCACAAAGGTCTCGAATATATTCCCCCGCAAGGGATGGGTTTCCATCTGTTCAGGTGTCTGTATGCCAAGCAGCCAGGAAACCAGACCGGTGTCGTAAAAATAAAGTTTGGATGCTTTAACCAGCCTTTTATTAAAATTTGCCTGATGGGGACGAAGCTGGAACGTAATATAGCTGGCCTCCAGCACCGATATCCAGGCCTTGGCTGTGTTGTGAGTGATACCACAATCCGTGGCTAAAGAGGAAAAGTTCAGAATTTGACCGGTGCGTCCGGCGCACAGGCGAACAAATCGCTGAAAGGTTTCCAATTCTTGAACCTTGAGAACTTGCCTGACATCGCGCTCCAAGTAGGCCGTCACATAGGCTCCAAACCAAGTCCGAACCGCCACATCGCGGTCATAAAGTGGTGGATATCCTCCGGTATGCAGTATTCGATCAATATTGGTCTGTTTTTTTCCGGCCTGCGTAAGCTCATGAATCGAAAAAGGGAGCAACTCCACGAAGGCGGTTCGACCGGCCAGCGATTGGGTAATACTCGATAATATACCGAACTGTTGTGAGCCGGTCAGGATAAAAAGCCCCTGACGTCGGGCGGCATCGACAACGGACTGGAGGTAGGAGATAATCTCAGAGCAGCGTTGCACCTCGTCGAGAACGGCGCCATCAGGAAAACGCTCAAGAAACGAACGGGGATCATCCCTCGCTGCAAGCCGTATATCCGGGTCTTCCAATGACGCATAAGGTTTATTGGGAAAAACGACCTTGGCCAGCGTGGTTTTGCCCGACTGCCGAGGCCCTGTAATGGTTACAATGGGGAATCCTCGTAATAATGAATGAATAGTGTCTTCAACATCGCGTTTTAACATAGGGGAAATGGTAATAGATATTATGCAAATTGTCAATCATTTACTGAAAATACATAAAACAAAAATGGGGCATAACCCTTTTTAAAATTTTCCCCGAGTGTTTGGGGTCAGGTCTATTTTATTGACATTATTTAGCAATGTCAGGAAAATAGACCTAACCCCGTGACGAGTGGGATGTCTATCACTGGAAAAGGAAAGGGTCTTCTTCCTTAAAAAGTGTTCTTCCCTCTCTCCTTCCGGAAATGAGTTATTCCAATTTGGAAATCCAGGATGGAGGTATGGCCATGAATGCCTATCAGAACCTAATGGAAGTTTCGGATAGTGCAGAGGCGGCCAAATTACGCCAAGCCCTGCTGGATTATTGCCGCCTCGATACCCTGGCTATGGTCAAGATTTTAGAAAAGTTAAAGGAAAGGTGTCTTATAAATTCGATTCCCTGATGATGATCCTGAATAAACTCGACAGCCAGGAAAAGGTCACCGTTGAGTCTTTAAAAGAAGACCTTGAAGTGAGTGAAAGGAGCGTCTTCCGTTATCTCAACACCCTTCAGGTGGCAGGATTTCCGATTATATTTGATAAAGAGAAAGGGGGCTATGGCTTTACGGAGGGTTATACTTTAAAAAAACCGGCTCTTTCGATCGAAGAGACCCTGGCCCTGGGGATTTCCAGGAAAATAATGGGAAGGATGGGGAGCGGCTGGGAGGATAGCTTGAAGCGTATTGAAGACAAGCTTACGGTCAAAAAAACCGAAATTCCCCGCCACATTATCCTTTCAGGGAAAGACCTTCCGAAAGAGGTGACCGGCTACATCAGTCTTATTCATAAGGCCATCATGAATTTTCAGAAACTCAAAATGACTTATCGGACACTTTCCTCCGATCAAAAAAATACCAGAAAAGTTGATCCCTACTATCTTTTCTTCGATGAGGAATTTTGGTACTTTCGAGGATATTGTCATCTCAGAGAAGAAGTCAGGACTTTTGCCCTGGACCGGATTATCTCTCTAAAGCTTTTGGAGGAACATTTCATCCCCAGGGATATTGCCCCAGAGGAAGAACTCTCAGGAGCCTTTAGCATGGTAGTGGACGGGAAACCAGTCGAAGTAGTTTTAAGATTTGACAAAGAATGCAAACCGCAAATCCAAAGAAAGAAATGGCATGGGAGCCAAAGGGAACGAGACCTCAAGGATGGATGACTGGAACTCCGATTCAGGGTTAACGGTCTGGGGGGGATAACTCACTGGATTTATAGCTGGCTGCCTAATGTGGAGGTGGTTTCACCAAAGGAGCTGAAATCGACCTTACAGAAGGATTTGGAAACGGCATTAAAAAGGCACAAAGATAGGCTGGAGATATAGTGGAATGAAAGGGATTTGAATTTAATTGACTTTTTGGCGATTAAAATATAGGAAGAATAAAGTAAAATAAACAAGTTTTCTTGTTGGCAACCTTTTAACTAAGGGAGTGTCGATGGAAGGATAATAGACCCCATTTCTCAAGAGAGATGGGGTCTATTGTTTTATTCGCGAAATAAATTGAAAATTTAATGATCGAAATAGTATAATATTCAGATGGCAAGAAATAAAGTCTATATTGAAACGACAGTAATCAGCTATTTAACCTCTCGCCCAAGCAAAGACCCGATAATAGCAGGGCGACAAGTACTGACAAGGGAATGGTGGGAAAATCGCAAGTCACTATTTGATCTTGTTGTATCGGAATTAGCGTTTCAGGAAGCTTCGGAAGGTGACCAAGAAGCCGCGCAACAGAGACTGAATCATCTTTCGAATATGGTCTCTCTTGAGATCTCAGAGGAGGCCATTGCTTTAGCAAAGATATTGGTTAAAGAAGGACCAATTCCGAAAGAATACGGTGAAGATGCTCTTCATATTTCAATATGTGCGATAAATGGAATTGATTTTCTGGTGACTTGGAATTGTAGGCACCTGGCTAATGCTGTCCATCGTCATCAAATTGAAACTGTAGTTGAATCCCAAGGGTATCTTTGCCCTGTTATCTGCACCCCCGAAGAGCTTATGGAGGAATAAATATGTTTACAGATCCTATCGTGGAAGAGGTTAGGGCTATAAGGCAAAAACATGCCGCTCGTTTTAACTACGACATAAAAAAAATTGCCGAAGACTTGAACAAAAAACAGAAACAAGCAGGCCGCAAGATCGTTTCATATCCCCCCAAGCCTGTAACTTTTAAAAAGATAGCCTAAATACGGCACCGGATGCATCTCCTTAATGGCAAAAAGTAAAACCAGTATTTTTTAACCAGTTTTCTTGTTGGCAACCTTTTACCAAGGGAAAGTCAATGGAAGAATAATAGACCCCATTTCTCAAATGAGAGGTGGGGGTTTTTGTTTTAATGGGGTAAGGATTAAATTATGAAGTTAATACTCTTACAAAAGGGATACTTCATTTCCTTTAAACAAAACCGACCGGTAAACTTAAGACCATCTTTCTGTGTATTATGTAAAATGAGGAGATCTACGGTTCTTTAGAATAACATGTTCGGTGGGTAGCCATGATCGAGAAGGTGAGCAGGCAGAATGACTAAGAAAAACTTGGCATTGATGATGGAATGGCTTCGGCCGGCCGGCATAGGAATTGCCATTTTCGTCGCTTTCTATTTGGGCAAGGACGCGATATCACAATTTCATATAATGGGGCCATTCGTAGTAATGCTCATGTCCGGCACAGTGGCCTTTGAATCTCTTATCCTGGGCGAAGTGGCCTCTGAAAAAATTGGTTATAAACCCAATCGTGCCTATCAAATTCAATCAGGTCTTACCAACGCGGCCACAGCCATCACGGCCTTGCTTGTTTTTATTCTGGATTGGGGACGATATGCGGATGCTACTATAGTGACCGCAATGTTGCTGTTCTTTACTTTCTCGGCTGCAAATCATGCTGCTACAGCCATCATGGAACGGAACATGAAACCTGTCAATTTGCTGCGTCCGGCCATGTCGTTATTGTTGATTGGTTTCCTGCTTCCACTCATGATCAAAGCGCTGACTCAGTAAAGCCTGGCATAGCATGTATAAGAAATCATCCCGAACCAGTAAATGCACCGGACGCTCGTTCCTCGCGCCGGTTATTATTTCGTTATCGATGGAGAAGGACACCGTGACACTATTTGAAACAGCATTAGCGTGCCAACACTGTGTAATCAGCGTGATTGGGGATCATGCCGGTGAGGGCATTGATGCCATATTCGAAAGAAAGAAGGCCGACATAGAACAAATTGGCAGGACTTTTTGGCTCATGCGGTCGGCTAAAGCACAGCCCGAACAAGTCCAGGGAATCTGCAGAACGGTCCCTACTTACACGATGTTTGTTGAGCCATCGACCAAGGGAAGTGCTCGCCCCACCACAGAAGACCATGAAGCCAAGGAATACTCCGAAAACAGAGTCGTATGGCATCAGCTTCCTATAGGCTTAGGTCCAGTCACCGGGAAACTTGATAACCGCGCAACAGCCCTTGTTTTCGATATGGTGCAAACAGGCGTCGGTGGAACACTGGATTTATGGGATTATGGAGAGTTGTCAGAAATTTCTAAGCCCCTTCGGTTCATCCTTGGTTGCTCTACGGTCTGTGCCATCCGAGGGGAGAAAAAATCACATCCCGGAAGAATGAAGTCGCGTTTTCGTGGCGTTGTCGCTGTAGCACGACTTGCGGCTCCTTACTGTGTCTGGGTTCGATAGTTTCGCTATCAAGGGCATGAAGCGAAACCCCCAAAAAACGGGTCTCCCTGTGAACTCTGCGTTAATCACTCTTTCAAACGGAAATCATCAAATTTTTGTGTTTAATGGTCTCCAAATTAGTAGGTGACCTCTGCGCTGGCATATACCCATTTTTCTTAACAATCTACCATTAATTACAGATTGTACTCCCTTACGCAACGATACCGGGATTCCTTGCTGGTCATAGTGCTAATGGATAATCCGGGGATCTTTTATCTCTTCTGGGATATCCGGGTTGTCATAGAAAAATTCATTTAAATTGGCCTTGGCCATCGGGTCTTCAGGCAGATAACTTATGGCTGTCTCCCAAGCCGATTTGGCTTCGGAATATTTCCCTATTGCATAATAGGCCGTTCCGAGATTATTCCAGGTTTCATTTAAACGAAGAACCTATTCTCTTTTAAAGGTATAATTACCTTCCCCAAACGCCCGGATATACCAATCCACCACGCTGTCACTGTACATAACCATATCCAATTGCCGGGAACAGCACATCAGGCGGCCCAGGTAATCCAACTTTTCTTCCATTACCGGGCATTCGTATTTCATTAACTTGGCCATCAGCCAGTCCCCTTTCAGCTCCACTTCAAAATCCAGGTTCCTTAATGCCCCGCTGATAAACTTGGCCCTCCTGGCCCTCCGTTCCGAGCTGGAACCTCCGCCCATGAAATGAAAGGTAATGTAATTATTATTTTTTATTTTTGAGCAAAAGGTGTCGACGGTACTAAAATGATAAGCCAGCCGGGAACTGAAATTCATATATTCTTTAGAGATTAAGGCATAACTCCGTTCTCCCATGGTCTGCCCATAAGCGGCCGAGTCCGAAAGGGTATTTAACATGACCGAGGCAAATCCTTTTAAGTCGACTTCTACCATTCCGCTCCAACTCACTCCCGGATGGGTCAGACCCCTCCAGAGGGCCTTCATAGGTATTGAGGTGATGTCTTCGGGGTGAACATTTTTTCTGGGTTTATGGGTTGGAATTAGTCCGTCGTCCAGATCAATGATATAGAGATTTATTGGGAGATCGGAAATCAATCGTTTGGCCTGTTGATGTCTGGAGGATTTATCCATCTCATTGAATCGGAACATCTCCTGAATGGAGACTTCATGGATATAACGGGTCAGGTCATGAAACGTTCGACACTGTTGAGGTTTAAAGGATTCATCCTTGGGATCCACTAAATTAAGGGGCACAATGACCGAAAGGACTTCTTCTAATTTCTTTAGAATGGCCGTCTGTTTAAGGCTGTTTTGCTCTTTCTTCTGTTCTTTTTCAATTAACTCCTCGATAACCCCCTGATAAATTTTATTGCGGACGGCATCCACGGTCACCAGTTGCCCCGGTTTCAGGAGTGTGGTGGCTTCTCGGGTATCCACGATAGTCGGGACTTGAAATTCCCTGGCGAGCGATGCCATGTGACCGGTGACATTACCGATATCGGTAATAATGGCGGCGGCCCGGTTCATAACCGTTACATATTTAGGCGCCGTATGTTTAACCACCAAAACCGCTCCCTCAGGGAACTGGATCAGGTCCTGGTCTTGTTTGACTAAATAAACCGGGCCGGCCCCAACCCCGGTGGAGGCCACCACACCCCAATCAATCAGGAGTCGTTCCGGAGCAATTTCCGGAAGGGAAGGCTCTTTCATCTCATCCTGGGGTAAAGAAATCTTTAAGGGACGGGTCTGCAGGATGAAGAGGTTTCCGGCCCCATCGATGGCCCACTCAATATCCTGAGGTTTCTGATAATGGTTTTCTAATTTAAGGGCATAGTTAAATAATTGTTTAAGGACCTCATCGTCAAGACAGGCCTTCCCCTGGTATTCTTCCGGGACGGCAACTTCCACTTCGCCGGCCAATTCATGGCATACCAACATGACCTCTTGTTTGGGAATCCTTTTTTCCAAGATTCGGCCGTCTTCCCTGGATAGGACATAGACATTGGGACTGACCTGTCCGCTGACGGCATACTGGCCCAGACCCCAAACGGCGCTGATAATCACCGTTTGGGGTGAAGGATTGTTCGGGTCTTGGGAATAGATGATCCCACTGGTCCTGGATGGAATCATGATCAGACAACCCACACTCATGGCGATATCTTCTTCGTTAAATCCTTTGTCTTTCCAATAGAAGATGGCCCGGGGAGTAAATTTACTGGCTACGATTTCTTTATAGGTTTGAAGGATATTATCCTGATGGACGTTCAAAGCCGTGGCATATTGACCGGCAAAGGTCACTTCACTGTCTTCCCCGACGGCACTGCTTCGAATGGAGATAGGAACAACCTGTCCCGCTTTGGTGGTAAGCTTTTCATAGGAGGTCAGGATGGCCTTTTCCAGGGGGGGAGGTATTTTGGCCATAAGAATGGCCTGTTGAATTTTTCTACTGGCTGAGGCAATGGCTTCCAGATCGCTGCCGCCTAAGGAGTTTAATTGTTTTCTGATCTGCTCTTCCAGTTTGTTTTCTTCAATAAAGACCTTATAGGCATACGAGGTGATGGCAAATCCATCTGGGACAGGGAGCCCGACCCGGTTACGGATTTCTCCCAGATTGGCATTTTTCCCGCCCACCTGTTCCATCATGTCCTTGGTTACCTTGTCCAGAGAAAGGGTGAGCGGGGAATAAGGAATTTCTTTTCGGCCGAAAACCGTTCGCTGAATGGTTTGATCCACTTGTTCAAAAATAGTATAGAGCGGCTCATATTGCTGAGGAACCATTTGATTCAGGGCCTCTACCATTTCAAAAACCTTACTCCTTATCTGGCTGTAACTGGCCCGGATATACTGGCGGTCAAAGATATATTCCCCGCTGGAGTATTTTTCTTCCATATCCCCCATGATCTCCAAGGCACTGTTATTGCCCTTTAGAAGGGTTTGAAAGGCCCGGAACTTTTCTTTAAGGGAGGGTTCTTTCCACTTCCCTTTTTTGAGATAGTGGCTCAGGGATAGTATCTTAGGAATATTCATAACGCCTTATTAGATCTCAGGATCAGATACTGGATACTGGATACTCGTTGCTGGTTGCTCGTCACTGGTTACTCGTTGCTCGTTATAAACGGTCGGTATCGGTGCTCACGTACGAAAATAGGATTCCAGGATTCGAGGGGTCAAGGATTCAAGTGAAAGGCGTGGAAATTAAAACCCTTGAATTCTGGAATCCTTCAGTTAATTTTCAGGCCTCGTGGCGCCTGTGCCGGCATGAGGATTTAACGAGTATCCAGTATCCAGTATCCAGTATCAGGTTTTCATTTCTCTTCCAACAGTCTCTTCAACTCCTCTTCCGTCCAGCCGGCCTCCTGGGCCGCTTGGGATAAATCCCCTTTGTGGCGTTCCAGGATTTTTCGGGCATAATGACGTTTGAACTGGTCCAGGGCTTTATCTTTAGCCTCTTCAAAAGGCAGGGTAAACGAGTCTTGATCCAGCCAGACCTCGTTTTTCCCGGCTTCTTTAAATTGAATATTCTCCAGCTGGATCCTTCGGAATTCCAGGGCCTTTTCAATCGTTAAGATAATCTGTTCTTTCCGGAACGGTTTGGTGATAAAATCAAAGGCCCCTTTTTTGGTGGATTCGATAGCCGATTCAATGCTTCCATAGGCCGTAATGATAATCACCGGAACCAAAGGATCTATTCTTTTAACCACACCAGTCAGTTCGATCCCATCCATTCCGGGCATACTCAAATCCGTAATCACCAATTGGAAAGGGTTTTCTTTGAATAGTTGCTCCACTTCCAAGGGATTGGGGGCAGTCACTATTTCGTAAGGGGTCTTTTCCGTTAAGATCATCTTTAGTAAGAGGAGCATATCCAATTCATCATCCACGATCAAGATTCGTTCACGCATAGTTTCCTCCCTTAATCAACCCTGCGGTTTTTTTACCGGCAGAGAAATTTTAAAGATCGTTCCGGAATTTCCTGGGTGTTTTTGCGCCGTTTTACTCTCCGCCACCGAGATCGTCCCGCCGAATTTATCAACAATCGCATAACTCACGGAAAGACCCAGACCAGTCCCTTTCCCAACTCCTTTGGTCGTGAAGAAAGGGTCAAAAATTTTTCCCAGATAGTCCTCTCCAATGCCTTCACCTGTATCCTGGAAAAGGATTTCCACCTGATCCGATTCTTTAGCCGGTTGGGTGGTGATCGTCAGAGTTCCTCTTCCTTTGGACATGGCATCGATAGCATTATTAATAATATTCAGAAAAACCTGTTGAAGTTGCCTGGAGTCGGCCTGGACTTCCGGCAAACCGTCCTGAAGCCGTTTCTCTAAATTAATCTTGCGCATGAGCAGGGTGTTTTGAACGACAGCCAGGACCTTTTCCAGTTCGTCATTCACTTTGGAAAAATCAACCGATTTTTCCGGAATACGGGCGAAACTCAAAAGGTTTTCTACGATTTTTTTGCACTGCAACCCCTGCCTTTCTATGGTTTGAAGGACCTCCAACTCCGGAGAGCCCGGTTTGACTTTTTCCATCATCAGGTCGGTAAAACCGAGGATTATGCCCAGGGGATTATTAATTTCATGGGCTACACCGGCGGCCAGAGAGCCCAGGGAGGCCAGTTTTTCCGTATGAGCTAATTGTTGTTCGACGACTTTGCTTTCAGTAACATTTCGAATGATGACCAATACGGAAAGGACCTCCTCATTATCATCCAGGAGGGGTTTAAAGTTGGCGTGGAGCCAATATTCCTTATCGGCGATGAAGGCCTGGTATTCCAGACTTTTACTTTTTTTTGTGGTGGACACCCTTTTCAAGAGATTCGCCTGGAGGGTCGCACTTTTGGGGTCAAAAAAGTCAAACAGGTTTTGACCCGGCAACTCCTGGGCGTTTTTTCCAAATTGGTCCGCCCCATAGGGATTGATGGAGTAGATTTTCCCTTCCTTATCAACGGTCACTATAATGTCTTCGGCCCTTTCAACTAAATACCGGTTGCGTTCTTCCGATTCCTTCAGATCCGCTACGGCCCTTTGGACTTCTTGTTTTAGGGCCTTTCCATACCGTAATTCGGAGAGGATAATTCGGATCCCGCCGGCGAAAAGGGCGACGACTACGATCAGTTGAAAAACGATTTGCCACATATATAAGGAGTGAATCACCCCTTCCACCTCACTGATCGGGGCGGCCACGGCTACAGACCAGAACTTAACGGGATCTGTACGAGATAAAAAGACCGGTGAATAGGCAATTAACTTTTTGATCTTTCCTTTGAGTCCTCTATGCCACCCGGAGGAGTAAAAGCCCGTCCCCTCCTGGCCGGTGAGCATTTTTTCTTTTTGAATCCGGTTGATGGCGTTAAAAGATATCTTGGGCTCTCGTTTCTCCCGGATGGCAAAGGCATTTTCTCCTATGAATTCTTTGTCGGGATGGAATAAAAATTGCCCCTTGTCGTCAATAACCCAGGAATAGCCGGTCTTCCCGGAGGTCACATGAGCGGTGAATTTTTCTACCAATCGGCTGACATTAACCACTAACAAGAGGACACCGGAAAAGGATTGAGAAGACCTTGAGACCCCGCCTTTTTCAACAGAAAAGTGATAATTGGGGATAGCCAGGTAAAGCCGGCCGATAATCTGGCCGGTCTCATCTAATCCGTTCAGGATATCCCCAAAATATATTTTCCCCTTACTTTTTTTGTCTTTGGCCCAGAGGAAATATTGATCTTGGGCAAAATTTCCTTTAGAAACAAAGGAGGTCCTGTGTTTGTTAAGAGACCGGGCTTCATTCCCTTGGGCATTGATCTGGCGAATTTCCTCGGCACCGAATTCCTCCAGATTAGCCAAAGTAATCCCCATCCGTCTTACCCAAGTGTTTGGATCCCGAGATTGAAGGGCCTCGGATAGATTCAAAACGGCCAGTTCTTTGCTGATCAGATTAAAGCTGTCTTCTATCCGGGCGGCGATCAGCCGGCTGAGCCCTAATTGCTGTTGGTTAATTTGTTCACTGACAATAGCCTTCATCTGGCGGGACATAGCCAGACCGATAAAAATGACTCCCGCCAGGAGAATAATGGTTGATAAACTCACCATCCAAATAAAAAGGGTTTTGCGCCTTAGAGATGTAAAAGCGGCCATTAAGGGGAAGGACGTTTGGTTCATTAGACGGCTCCGGTTACCCTTGGGCTTTCAGGGCGGCCAATTCTTTTTTCATGGCATGCCATTCCATGGCTCGATTGATGGTGATGATGATATGGTCTTTTCGGAAAGGCTTGGTGATATAATCATAGGCCCCTTCAGCAATCGATTCTTCGGCCGATTGAGAAGAACCATAGGCGGTTATAACGATAATGGGCATATCAGGGAGGATCTTTTTGGCCTCTCGGATTAAATCCATCCCACTTAAACCCGGCATGCGCAGGTCGGTAATCAAGAGGTCAAAAGGAGACTCTTTCAGCATGAGAGGGACCTCCAGGGGATTGTTGGTGGTGATCACCTGGTGAGGCGTCCTTTCGGTAATAATCATTTCTAAAAGTTCCAGAATATCCAACTCATCATCTACAATCAGGATCTTCCCTTCCATAAGCCTCTCCTCTTAATCATTACTGTATTTTCCGGTTTAAATGTTCCTTGACAAATTCCTCAATGGACCACTCGACGATGGCATCGTTAAACATTACCATATCCAACTGTTTGGTATAGATGGTCAACTTGCCGAGAGAATAAAGGGTTGCCTCCATCACGTCCCGGGGATGGTGTAATAACCGGGCATCGACCAGGTCCAGTTTCTGAGCGACTTGGAAGCCCATTTTTTCAAGAATGGTAGCTACCAGGCGGGCCCTTCAATCCCGGCGATCAATGGTAGCCCCACCCCCTTTTAAAATAAACTTTATATAATTTAGACTTTCTCCCAGTCCTCCCAAGACTTCAATCGTCGAGAGATGATATCCCAGGCGAATACTGAAATTCATGTAGTCCCTGGACAGAAGGGCAAAGCTTTGTTCAGAATAGATCCGGTTTTCTCCCCCCGGCTCGGTGGCCGTCTGAGCCATCACGGAGGCAAACCCTTTAATATCCAAAGGCTTGGGACCCGGCCATTTCATGGCTTGAATCCCTCGCCAAAAGGCCTGCATAGGCCAGGAGTGGATTTGGTCCAATTTGACCTTTTTGCCTTTCGCCAGGGGGCTGATCCCGCCCCCCAGGTCCACCAAAAGGATTTCCAGAGGGGTTTCGGTGTCCAGTTTAAGGGCTTCCCCAGAGGTTCCCAGGGGTGAGCTGCTCAAGGCAAACATCTCCTGCGTGGCTGTTTGATGGGTAAATCGGGTGATGTCGTGAAAGGTCTGGCAATGAGCCGGAGTAAAGCTGGCTTCTGTAGGATCCACCAGATTCAAAGGGACAATACGGGTCATAATTTTTTCAAAAAGGATGAAAAGCGGGGTGTCCTCAAAGGGATTAACCGATTCTTCTTCAAACAATTCTATCAGTCTCTCGACCTTCCCTTGATAGACCCGACAATTGGTGGCATCTACTGTGACTTCCAGTCCCGGGGTCAGGATCTCCGAGGCCTTGTGGGTATTTAAAATAGTGGGTACTCGGAATTCACGGGCCAGGGCGGCCATATGGCTGGCAGAACTTCCCAAGTCGGTGATAATGCCTTTGGCTTTGGACATAATAGTCACACATTTAGGAGAGGGAATGCGGGTTACCAGGACCGCCCCGACAGGAAAGTCGATTAAATCTTTTTCCTGTTTGGCAAAGAAGACCGGGCCGAACCCTACTCCCTGAGCCCCCATCACCCCGGTCTCCAATAAAACCGGAAATTGAGCCAGCTCGGGAATTTCCAGGGGAGTGGGGATCTTTTTCTGAGAGAAGACCTTTAGCGGCCTGGTCTGCAATAAGATGATCTGATCCTTATCATCCAGGGCCCATTCAATATCCTGAGGATGGCTGAAGTGCTCTTCGACGACCCCGGCTATCTCCGCCAGTTGACGGATGATTTTTTCGGAGAGGCAAGGGGCGTCTCTTCGGTCGGAAGGCACCTCCGCCCAATGGATACCTCCTTCCGGATTACAAATCAACATAGTCTCTTTGTGAGCAATGGTGGATCCATGAATCGGGAAAGGTTTTTTTTTGGAAACCCAAAAGATGTCCGGGGTAACCGTTCCATCGACCACTGTTTTGCCTAAACCCCAGTGGGCATGAATGATGGCTTCGGTCTGTTGGGGATTAGAAGGATCCACGGTATAGAGTACCCCCCCGGCTTTGGCCGGCACCATGGTCATGCAGCCGATACCCATGGCGATATCTTCTTCCCGGAACCCCTTGCCGATAAAATAGAAAATAGCCCGGGGAGTGAATTTGCTGGCGACAATCTCTCGATATTTTTCGCCGATTGTTTCTTGGGAGACATTCAGGACGGTGCCGTACTGGCCGGCAAAGGACAGACGGCTGTCTTCCCCCAGGGCACTGCTGCGGACAGAAACCTTGACGTCGTTTCCGGTTTTGTCGGCCAGGGCTTGATAGCTATTAGCCAGGACCTCCGCCAGAAAGGGCGGAATGGGTTTCTCTAAAATGAGCCGTTGGATATCCCGACTGACGACGATCAGATCTTCCAGATTGTTGATATCCAGTTCGGCCAGGTGCAGGGATATTTCTTCCTGCAGGTGATGATAGGTAATAAATTCTTTGTAGGCATAGGCCGTAATGGCAAATCCCTCGGGAACAGCCAAGCCGAGACGGTTGCGTAACTCTCCCAGGTTGGCCATTTTCCCCCCGACGCTTTCTTCTTTGTCTAAGGTGATCCGGTCAAAAGACAAGACCAAGTCATCCAGCGGGATTTTTCTTCTCTTGGCCAAGAGGTCGGTTATTTCCTGATAGATCCTTTCATAATTTTCATAGAGTCGGCTATAACGCAGATTGGAAATTTCGTTTAAGAGGTGGATTAGGCTATAGACCTTTTCGGAGAGCCGTCTGATGCTCACCCGGAGGTACTGCATATCGAAGATATAATCGCCCAGGTATTTTTCTTCCAGATCGGTAATAATCTCCAGGACCTCCTGATTATCAGCCAACAACCGCAGGAAGGCTCCATATTTTTGGCGAAGCTGTTCCTCCATCTTGCGGTCAGGACCCAGCCCCGGATCTTTTCTTCTGAAAAGCCCTTTCAGCTTACCCATGGGATCCCTGTTTGAATTTTTCCAGTTCAGCCTTAAGGGCGATATTTTCTTTCTGGAGCCTTCGCCACTTCATGACTTTTTCAATAGTCAGCAGGACCTGTTCCTGGCGAAAGGGTTTGGTGAGATAGTCAAAGGCCCCTTTGCGCATGGCCTCAACAGCCGACTCGATGGTCCCATAGGCCGTAATGATCATGAAAGGGATTTGATCATCGATCTGCCTGACCATGTCGATCAACTCAATGCCGTCTATATCGGGCATTCGAAGATCGGTAATAACTAAATCATAAGGATCTTTTTTGAGCAATTCCGGTACTTCCAAAGGGTTATTGGTAGTGGTGACCTCATAATCGGTCCGGTCGGTAATAATCAATTCCAGTAACTCCAACATGTCAATTTCGTCATCGACAATGAGAATCCTTTCGGCCATATTATGCTCCCTTCTTTTCCCCTGCCCGCTTGGAATGATAAACGGGAAGGGTCACCTTGAAACTGGTCCCGTGATTGACCGGGTCTTCCTCCGCGGTTTGACTTTCAAAACCGATTACCCCCTGGTACTGATGGATGATCCCATAGGAGACGGTCAAGCCCAATCCGGTTCCCTCTCCCACTTTTTTGGTTGTAAAGAAGGGATCATAGATCCGGCTGCGATTCTCTTTTTGGATACCGCTTCCGGTGTCGGAAATGACAATATGAATTTTGTCGGCCCAAACATCCCAGTGGGATTTTATCGTTAACGTCCCGCCGGTCGGCATGGCGGCCACGGCATTATTGATCAAGTTCAAAAAAACCTGTTGCAGCTGAACCGGATCGGCCTTAACTCTCGGCAGGTTTTTTTCCAGTTCCTTCTTGAGTTGGATTTTTTTGATCATCAGGTTGTTTTCCGCCACGGCCACCACGTTTTCCAGGTTGGCATTGATATCGCTGATGGTGTCGGAGTGCTCGGTATATCGGGAAAAACTGAGCAGATTTTCGACTATCTTTTTGCAGTGATTCCCCTGCCGCTCGATCTTCTCCAAGATCTTGTGGACTTTATCCTCCGGCGGTATCTTGTCCAGCATATAGTCACAATACCCCAGGATAACCCCCAGGGGGTTGTTGATCTCGTGGGCCACACCGGCAGCCAGGAGTCCTAAGGAGGCCAATTTTTCGGTATTGATCATCTGCTTTTCGATCTTCTTTTTTTCTGTAATATCCCGAGAAATCCCCAGCACCCCCGAAACCTGGCCCTGATCATCTTTAATGGCGATGAATTGAGTGTTCAACCAGACGTCATTGGGGCCGATCTTAAGGTTGTGTTCTATGGTCCTGGGTTTTCCTGTTTGCCAAATCTCATCAATTAATTGGGGGTAAAAGGAACCGTCGGACGGGAAAAATTCAATCAGATCCCTCCCGACAAATGAATCGGTATTACTTTCATAGTGACGGGATTGGGGAGTTTCTTTGGTTTCCGGGTCGAAGGATTCCCCGCTCAGGAAATTGGCCCCATAACGGTTTAATGATAAAAACCGTCCCTCGCGATCGGCTGAAAAAATAATGTCCTGTGCCCCTTCCACCAATTTTTTATAGCGTTCTTCCGAGCGTTGCAGGTCTCTGGTTTTTTTTTCCACCTCGCTTTTCAAGGTTTTGGTGTATCGCCATTCAAAGCCGATGATCGAAAGACTTCCCAGAATAATAGCAAAGATAATGAATCCCTGCATAATAAACTGCCAGGTATAGGCCGTATGGATCACCTCATCGACTTCCGTTGCCGGGGCGACCACGGCCACCGCCCAATTGATGGCCTGGGAAGTTCCCTGGAGACGAATCGGGGCATAGGCGATCAATTTATTAATATTGCCCCGTATCCCCCGGTGCCATCCCGAGACATAGGAGGAGGTCCCCTGCTCGCCTCGAAGCATCTTTTCCTTTTGGATACGGTTGATCTGATCGAAAGAGATCTTGGCCTCCCGCTGGCCTCTGACCTCAAAGGCATCTTTCCCGATAAATTCCGGGACGGGATGATAGATAAAATTTCCTTCGTTGTTAATAGCCCAGGCATAACCTGTTTTCCCGGAGCGGATATCCTTGAGCATTTCAGCGACAAAGTGCCTGGTGTCAAAAAGCAGATAGATATAGCCTCCGAATTGATGACTGGAAACCGGATGAGCGTCATCCACGGCGTCCAGATAAGTGGGAATCACAATCTTCATGACCGGATTGGACTCCCTGCCTTTATGTGAATCAGCCGGAAACATGGCAATCTTGTTTTTATGATCCGGGTTTCCGGCCCAGCGGAAAGGGTCCTGGGAGGCAGAAGAGACCGGGATCATACGGACCTCGTCTTTATGGTTGACGGCAAAAAGGGTCTTTCCCGAGGCGTTAACCCTGCCGATCTCCAGGACGCCGGTCCCTTCCAGGGTGGAAAGGGTTATCTTGATCCGGTTGGCCCAGGAGACTTTTTCTAAATATTCGACCGAAGGCGAATGATTTAGTGTCACCAAATCTTTCATGATATTGGCAAACTTGTTTTCGAGCTGACGGGCGGCATGCTGGGCCAGTTCCAGTTGCTGCTGATTGAATTGATCGCTGACAATTTCCTTCATATAACGGAGAGAATAAAACCCGACGATCAGACCGGCAATCAATAAGATGACCGTAAAAATACCGATACCTAAGATAAATTTTCTGGTTTTTATAAACATTAAAAAAACTCCTTAATTCATAATTCTCTCTTAAAACTATAATTCCCCGCCAGAAAGGCCTGGGCATGCCAGGCGATCATGGTTTCATCGGACATGGTCATGTCGAGCTGACGGGCACAACCCATCAAACGGCCGATATGTCCTAATTTTTCTTCGATCATCGGTTCGGGATATTTACGATATTCGGCCTTGATCAGATCCTCCTTGATCATGACCTCAAAGCCCAATTCCTCCAAAACCATCCCGATAAAACGGACTCTTCTCCCCCTTCGTATGGTATCGGCGGCCCCACCTCTAAAAACAAAGGTAATAAAATTATTATTGCGAATCGGGCTGCAATAGGAATCGACTGTAGCAAAATGATAGCCCAATCGGGAGCTGAAGTTAAGATAATTCAAAGAAACCAGGGCCAGGGTCCTGTCCCAGAAATCATCGGAAGATTGGGTGGCCGACTGGGCCATCACCGAAAGCAATCCCTTGACATCCACTCCGATGGGACCGGCCCACTGGACTCCGGGTGTGGTGACCCCTTTCCAAAGGGCCATAAAGGGGACGGAAATGACCTCCTCCGGCGGTAAAAAACGCAAACTGCTGTGCCTTTTCAACCCTCCCCCTAAATCAAGGAGATAGAGGTTCAGGGGGAGGGTTGTTTTAATTCGAATGGCGGATAGCTTTTGAAGGTCCTCTCTTTCGGAAAGCCGAAACATTTCCTCAATACTTTTTTCATGGACAAAACGGATGATATCATGGAGGGTCTGGCAGGACCGGGCCGTAAAGTTTTCCAATTTAGGATCAACCAGGTTCAAGGGAACGATAAGACGAATCACCTCTTGCAGCTTTTCATAGACCGGAGTATTGAGCAACAAAGGATCTCTCTTGGGGAGGTGAGCCAATAATTTTTCAACCCGCCCGCCATACACCCGGGCATTATAGGTGTCTACGGTCACTTCCTGCCCTTGAGTCAAGAGTTGGGTCGCTTTCTGAGTATCAACCAGGGCCGGCACCTGAAATTCCCGGGCCAGAATGGCCATATGACCGGTAGCACTTCCGACATCGGTGATGATGGCGGCGGCCTTGTCCATGACCGATACAAACCTGGGAGACGTTTGGGGGGCCACCAAGACGGCCCCCTTAGGGAAATTGGCCAGATCTTCCGGCGATCGTATCTTGAAGACCGGACCGGCCCCGATGCCAAAAGCCCCCACCACCCCTCCCTCCAGGAGAAGGGGATACTCGGCGGATATTTGTTCCAGGCCTTTTTTCTTTTCAACTTTTTCATGGGCCCGCAGGTTTCGGGTTTGAAGGAGGATGAGATGGTCCTCCTGATCCAGTGCCCACTCCACATCCTGGGGGTGCTGAAAGTGCCTTTCCAATAAACCGGCCCACTTCCAAAGGGTGCTCAGTTGTTCCGGTTTCAAGCAAGGGTGGGATTGCAGGGATTCAGGGACCGGTTCTTCCTTGAGATTGCCCCCGGGGGCAGCAATTAACCTTTTCATCTTTTGCGAGATCTGCTGACTCAGGATCCGGCCGGTTTTTTTATCTATCAGGTAGAGGTCCGGACTGATCGTCCCATCTACCACCCATTTCCCCATGCCCCAAAGGGCATTGACTGCACTAACTTCCCCATGGTCGGGATCAAAACGAGTGCTGAAGAGTACCCCACTGGCCTTGGCCGGGATCAGGATCTGACAGGCCACGGCCATGGCCATGTCCTCCTCCCGGATTCCCTTGCTTTTCATGTAGAAGAGGGCCCGGCTGCTGAATTGACTGGCCACAATTTCCTTATATTTTAAGGGAACCTCCTCGGGAAGAATATTAAGGAAGGTGGCGTATTGGCCGGCAAAACTAAAGGCGCTATCCTCCATGAGGGCGCTGCTTCGTAAAACCAAGCCGAAAGGGGGCCTTCCCTGAGCCCATAGCTGTTGGACGGAATTATTCAGGGCTTCTTCCAGGTCCTGGGGAATCCGGGCCTCCAGGATCAGATCCCGGACCTCTTTTCCGGCTTCCTGAACTCTTTGTTGATCTTTCAGGGGAGAATCGTTGAGGATAGAAAGTATCCGGTCTTGCAGATGGTTGGATGATAAAAAATGAAAATAGCCATAGGTGGTTATGGCAAAGCCCTCCGGCGTGGGAAGGCCGAGGACATTTTTTACTTCTCCCAGATTGGCATTTTTCCCCCCGGTTTGGGGAAGCATCTTAGTGGTTATCTGATTTAAGTTTATAGTGTAATCACTCCGGGGGATCCCTTTCTTTTTGTCCAGGGTCTCTTGAATCTCCAGGAGGAGTCGCTGATAAATGGCGAGGAGTTCCTCATAGCGGTAGGGAGAAATGGCAATCAGATAATTGATAATGAGCTTGACTTTTTCGGCTATCCGATGGCTGGTAGAGCGAAGATAGGTCATATCAAAAAGGAAATAGCCGCCGGTTTTTTCCTCCAAATCGGCCATCAGTTCCAGGGTCTCGTTATTCTCTTTGAGTAATTCGGTAAAATGCCCGAATATTTTTTCCAAGGAGGCCGGTTTCCTGGGAGAGGTGGTTTTATCTTCCTTTTTAAAGAGACGCAAGAAGTTCATAGGGGAGAATTTCTGCTTATCTGATTGTTTTTTAAAATTATAGGGGGTAATGAGGATAATTGCAAGGGGTAACGGGTTGCGGGTTGCGAGTTACGGGTTTCTCAAAATCGGAAATTAACCCCTGCTCATCCGGAAACGACCTTTCCGGATGAGAACTAACTCGCAACCCGCAACCCGTAACCCGCAACTCGGATTGTTTTTTACATTTCCACCAGCAACAACCAGAAGGAACAAAGGACAATGGTGATCAACATGGGTACGGCAGCCACCTTCATATAATACATGAAAGAGATGGGATATCCGGCCCGTTCGGCCATACCGACCGTGACTACATTGGCGCTGGCCCCGATCATGGTCCCGTTCCCGCCCAGACAGGCCCCCAGGGCCAAGGCCCACCAGAGAACCCCGCTCTGGGCCCCGGGGATGACCTGGGTCAGATAGGCCACAATGGGCAGCATGGTGGCCGTGAAAGGGATGTTGTCAATAATAGCCGAGGCAATGGCCGAAACCCACAGGACCATCAGGACGGCCACTACCAACGAGCCTCCGGAGATGTCTTTGACCTGGTCGGCAATGATCTGGATCAATCCCGTTTCCTCGGCCCCGGCCACGACGATAAAAAGCATTATGAAAAAGATCAGGGTCGGCCATTCGATCTCATGTTCCAGCATTTCCACAATATCCACTTTACTGATCACCAGCAAGACCGCGGCCCCGATCAGGGCGGCGACACTCGGTTCCATATGCAAGGTCCCGTGAATGATAAAGAGAAAGATAGTAATCCCCAGCATGATCCCGCAATAGACCAGTAATTTTTTGTGGGTGATTCGATATTCTTCCTTCAAGATGGATATCATCTTGGTCACATCCCCCACCTGGGCCTTCAAATAATCTTTTTTATACCAGTAGATGAAGTAGATAATCGCCACGGCCAAAGAGATCAAACAGATGATCGTCAGATTCGAAACGAAATCGACAAAGCTTAGTTTGGCGTAAGAGCCGATCATGATGTTGGGCGGATCACCGATCAGGGTGGCCGTCCCGCCCACATTGGAGGCGAAGACCTCGGGCATCAGCAGGGTGATGGGGTTGATTTTCAGGGTCACGGCGATTTCGATGGTCACCGGAATGATCAGGAGCATGGTGGTGACGTTGTCCAGAAAGGCCGAGACAAACGCCGTAACGAACATCAGGATGGCGGCCAGGGAAAAGACATTGCCCCGGGCCAGTTGAAACGATTTATAGGCCATCCATTGGAAAACGCCGGTCTTTTTCATCACCCCGACGATGATCATCATGGCCATGAGCAGGAAGATGACGTTCATGTCCATGGCGTGCATGGCCTCTTCAAAGGTCAGGATGGAATAGCCGGGGTTAAAGGTGCCGGCGGTGTAGGTGATAAATAGCAGCAGGGCGGCTCCCAGCATGGCCGCCAGGGTCCGGTGCATGACTTCGAAGGCTATCAGGATGTAGACCAGCAGCAGGATCAGGGTGGCGATCCAAAAGGCTGGAGAGACGGCCCTTTGCAGGGTAAGGCTTTGATGGGAAAGATACTGTCTGTTCCCTTTTTCATCGACCTTTTCCGGGACGATCTTATCCAGTGGGATTTTGTCGGAGGTCTTAAACGATGGTTTCCGGACCTCCATCTCCACTTTGGCGGCCGGGAGGGTTCCGGAAGGGAACTTGATTTCAGCCTCATAGCGACCGGCCTTTGAGGTCGAGACCTCCTCTTCCAGTTCCAGCTTGTTTCCATTCAGGAAAAAGTGCAGTCCCGCCTCTTTGATGGCCTTGCCCTGGACATTGACCACCGTCCCGGAAATGATCAGGACATCGGAGGGGCCGGAGGACTTTTGGATTTCGGCTGCCGGTGCAAAGGCCGATAAACCGACTATCAAGACCAAAAAAAAGATTGAGAAAACGAATCGATTTTTCATAGGATAGGTCCTTTTTAAAACCTCCTAAAATCCCCCTTTCCCAAAGGGGGATTTAGGAGGCATGAGCCTTGAATATATGGCCTATGACCGCCGGCCTCAACCTGATTTTATTTCACCAATATCGGCATGCCCAGGAGCGGCCAGATAGTCAAAATAGCCAGGGCCAGGACAATCAACAAGACGATGCTGGCCGGGATACCGGCCCCGAAGAATTCACCGGTGGTGAATTGTTTGGATTCATAGGCCA
>JAZDOU010000143.1:0-7758 GCA_043798385.1 Pseudomonadota bacterium | reverse complement strand
TTCCCTCCCAATCGGAAATTCCCGAATTTTTAGACCATCTATTAGAAGGAATAAATAGATAGTTTCCATCCGGAAATTTGAATTTCCGGATGGAAACACCTCGATTTCGGCCGGTCGATTTTATCGACCTATGCTAAGGTCCCCATTCGGGGACCGGCATGAAGCTCTCGCCAGAAACCCCTTTTTCAAAGGGTTTCTGGCCATGGAGACAAATCGACCACGGTATGTTCTCATCCGGAAAGATCATTTCCGGATGAGAACTAAATAACCCCAACCCGGACCAGCCGGAACCAAAATTGGATATACGAAATGTGTTAAATAACTTGGTTGGTCCGGGTCAACGGCTTGTTCTTTAATAAATTCTTTCCATTTTGCGTAGAATTTTATTCTTAAGTCACTAATTTTGTGTTTTCCTTTTCTAAAATATCCATACTCATTTACCTGGCGGTCTTAGCTGGGTCTCTAAGCGGCACGGGGTTACTATGCCTTTTGGGCCGGAGGTATGGTTGGCTGGCCCATCCTCGAGAAGACCGATGGCATAAGAAGCCAACTGTTTTACATGGCGGTGCCGGTTTTTTTCCGGCCTTTTTTATAGGTGTCTTGGCCATCATGCTTTATAACCCAGGTTCAATTCCGTCCTGGAAATATCTGATCTCCCCTCATTCACCTGAATTTATTTTGGCGGTTTCTCTCGTGTTCGGTTCCCTGTTCATGTTCGCCACAGGACTTATGGATGACCTGAAATCTCTCCGTCCGGCAACAAAACTTTTGTGCCAATTGGTAGCCGTCAGTTTTTTCGTCTATATGGGCGGTATATTCCCATTGACAAAGATACCTTTCCTCGATTTGCTGTTGACCTATTTCTGGTTTATAGGGATTATCAATGCCGTCAATATGTTGGATAATATGGACGGATTAGCATCAGGGGTAGTCATCATTTCCACTTCCACTATTGTTATTCTGGCCTGGCAGGTCAGCGATATGGGAGGTAAAGATTTTCTGGCCATTCCATTAGGTCTAACCCTGATCGGCGCTTTGATCGGGTTTCTATTTTATAATAAGCCACCCGCAAAAATTTTCATGGGTGATTCGGGAAGCCTTTTTATAGGGTATGTGTTGGCGGGCCTGGCTATTCCAGGTCCATTGAACGGGTTTACCGGATTCCGATTAGGCGGAAGCAGCTTGGGACCCATTATGGTCCTTCTCATTCCCGTCATGGTCCTGGCCATTCCAATCTTTGATACCACCTTAGTCACCATTACCCGTCTCTGGAGGGCACAAAAACCTTCCCAGGGGGGGCAGGATCATGCCTCTCATCGCTTGGTGGGACTGGGGCTTCCCGAACCTCGGGCGGTTATTGTCCTCTATGCCCTGGCTGCTTTCGGAGGAATAATCGCGGTCTTAACGGTCAACTTTTCAGAGCAGTTTTTACCCCTGTTAGGACTTTTTGTTTTGGTCCTCATTCTTTCAGGGGTTTATTTGGGCCATGTAAAGGTTAAAAGGGTAAATCCGGAACAAATATCCCCAGGCTGGACCCCTCTTATTTCCGATCTGCTCTATAAGAAACACGCGGCTGAACTTGTTTTGGATACTTTTTTAAGTATCCTGTGTTTCTATGCCGCTCATTTGCTCCGGTTCGGAGGGGTACTTTATCAGGACATTCAAATGGCCATGATTCAGGCCCTTCCTATCGTCGTTCCCTGTTCTCTATTGGCCTTGTTCGTGGCCGGCATTTATCGGGGGCAATGGCGTTTGATTTCCGTCCCGGAATTACCGGCTTACGCCTTCGGTGTCATGGGTGGGACGGTTCTTAGTCTGGCTGTGGTTACCTTGTTTACACGTTTTGCCTTAGCTTTTTCACGTAGTGCCTATATTATTTATGGCCTCCTATTCTTTTTGGCCCTTTTGGGATCCCGACTTAGTTTTCGCCTTTTTGATATTTTTTCTCAGAAACAGGTTTCCATGGCTAAAAATAAATCCCTTAAACCGATTTTAATCTACGGGGCCGGCAAGGCCGGAAAGCTGCTCTATGATGAAATCATGTTTAATCCCAAAATGTTCGAATATAGGGTTCTGGGTTTCATTGACGATGATATAAATAAAACGGGTCAGAATTTATGTGGCCTGCCGATCAGAAATAAAGATCACTGGATTAAAGAAACAAAAGATTCATTGCCGGAAATTTGGATCTCTTCCCGTTCGGTCTCGGATGAACAGGCCTTGATCTTGGTCCAGGGTTGGGACAGGCCCGTGACAATAAAACGATTGCGAGTCAGAATGGAGTCCATATCCTCCGAGTCCTCCCCGCCTTTTCTGAATAAAACCTGAAGACTTATCCACCTTTCAATACCCTCCTCTTGTCTTACCGCCCGCACGTAAACAGGAAATGAGACCTTTGATTAATTGCTATTTTCAAACCAACGCTCTTCGGAACCCAGTGTTTTTATTATGCGTGAAATTTTAAAAATCGAGAAAATCAAAAGCCAGCCGCTCTTGGCGGGATTAATCGTAGGAATACATTTGGTATTTCAAGGAATAAAATTTGATCTGATGAAGAGATTGGCTAAAAGGGGGTGTTTCCCAAAGCTCTCAGAAAGTCTTTTTCCGGTCCTCCGCAGACTGTAATGGAATCATAGTATGTGCCGAATCACTGGATTTTGGGACCCTCAAGACGCCCCTTGGGCAAAAAGGGAAGAAACCATCAAGGCCATGCGCGACAGTATGACCTATGGAGGGCCGGATGACGCCGGCTTTTTTTTAGACCAAAAATCCGGTCTGGCCCTTGGGCATCGAAGGTTGGCCATATTGGATTTGTCTCCCCTGGGACACCAGCCGATGTTCTCGGTATCGGGCCGTTTCGGCCTGGTTTACAATGGTGAGGTCTATAACTACCGTACCTTGGCCAAAGAGCTCGAATCGAGAGGAAGGGTGTTCAAAGGGACCAGTGACAGCGAAGTCATCCTGGAGGCCATAGAAGAATGGGGGATCGAAAAGGCGGTCGGCCGATGTGTCGGCATGTTCGCTCTGGCAGTCTGGGATAGTCGGGAAAAGATCCTTCTTTTGGTCCGTGACCGTTTAGGGATCAAGCCCCTTTACTACGGCTGGATAAACGACACCTTTGTGTTCGCCTCGGAATTGAAGGCCTTCAGGGCTTATCCTGGTTTTTCTCCTTCCGTTGATCGGGAAGTTTTGGGTCTCTTTTTCCGTCATAATTACATCCCGGCCCCTTATTCCATTTATAAAAATATTTGGAAGTTAATGCCCGGGCAGATATTGACTCTTAATCAGACCGGATTGGAAACAAAGCAATTCGCCTTTTCTACTTATTGGTCTGCCGGCGAAATAATCCAAAAAGGGAAGGGAAATCCCTATAGGGGTTCTTTGGTTGAAGCTCAGGAAGAACTCGAAGCCCTTTTGACCGATGCCATTCAGTTGCGTTTAGTCTCCGATGTTCCCCTGGGGGCCTTTCTTTCCGGAGGGATCGATTCATCCACTGTGGTTTCATTGATGCAAGCCCGATCCAACACTCTGGTTCGAACTTTTTCTATAGGCTTTGATATGCCCGCTTATAACGAAGCCCCTTTTGCCAAGGCGGTTGCTGATCATCTGGGGACCGATCATACGGAGCTTTATGTTACTGAAAAAGAGGCTCAAGGGATGATCCCCTTACTTCCGACTATTTATGACGAGCCCTTTGCCGATTCCTCCCAGATCCCCACCTATATTTTATCCAAACTAACTAAGCAGTATGTCACTGTCAGTCTTTCCGGGGACGGGGGAGACGAATTATTCGCCGGCTATGATCGATATGCCTGGGGAAAAGAAATCTGGCAAAAAATGGGTTGGATGCCGGACTGGATGAAAAAAAGTTTTCGAACCTTATTGCTTTCCGTTTCGCCTTCGAAATGGGATGTCATCTTTTCAAAATTTTCGTCATGGTTGCCCACTGCTTTACAAACCTACAGGCCGGGAGACCGGGTTCATAAACTGGCTGATTCCTTTTTGTTTCATAACCGAAGGGAATTATATCAGTGGCTGGTTTCCCATTGGCGGGAGCCTATGTCTCTGGTCAATGGAATGGATCAGGAACCGTCCACGGTCTTTGATATCCAGGGGAATCAATTTTTCCCGGATGATTTCATTCAGGAAATGCAGTATTTGGACCTGGTTAGCTATCTTCCCGATGATATCCTGACCAAGGTGGATCGGGCCAGTATGGCCGTGGCCCTGGAGGCCCGGGTACCCTTGCTGGACCACCGGGTGGTGGAATTCGCCTGGCGCCTGCCCTTGGAATATAAACTACATGACGGAAAAGGGAAATGGATTCTGAGGAGGGTACTGGATAAATATGTGCCGGAAAAAATGGTGGAGCGTCCCAAAATGGGTTTTGGGATCCCTATCGATTCCTGGCTCCGGGGGCCGTTAAAAGAGTGGGCGGAGGATCTTTTGTCAGAGAATCGACTGAAAAGGGAGGGGTTTATAAATCATGAAATGGTTCGGCTGAAATGGCAGGAACATTTGAGCGGGAAAAGAAACTGGCAATATCTCCTCTGGGATGTTTTGATGTGGGAGGCCTGGCTGGATACCTGGGGGTGATCATTTCGGCACGGATTTCACGGATGGACACGGCAAGTCTCATTGATTATCCAGCAATCACGCCCGAGGCGTTATTGCAGGCTATCTGCCATGTCAAAAGAAGCCTTGTGCCTTTCTTTGCAGTCGACTGAAATGATAATCAATCCGCAATCTCGAAAAATAAAGGTCCTTCATCTCATCACCGACCTGGATCCGGGCGGGGCCGAGATTATGCTCTTCAAACTGTTATCGGCCATGAATAGGGATATTTTTGATAATCTTGTGGTTTCAATGACCGATATCGGTCCTATCGGCAAGAAAATTGAAAAACTCGCTGTCCCGGTTTGGTCCCTGAAGATGCGCCGGGGTGTTCCTTCCTGGAAAGGGCTTAAGACCTATTGGGGAATTTTGGCCCGAAATAAACCGGATATCATCCAAACCTGGATGTACCATGCCGATCTATTGGGGGCACTGGCCGGAAAAAATAAAAGAACTTCAAAGCTTATCTGGAATATCCGTTGTTCGAATATGGATTTTTCCCATTATCGTCGCTTGACCTTTTGGGTGGTTAAACTTTGCGCCTGGTTTTCTTCTTTCCCAGATGCGGTGATCGTAAATTCCAAACAAGGGCAGGAACATCATCATGAATTGGGATATCATCCCAAGAGATGGGAGTTGATTCCCAACGGTTTTGATTTGCAGAATTTTATCATAGATCCCCAAGCCAGAAGAGAGGTCCGACAAGAACTGGGGTTAGAAGAAAATAGTATCCTAATCGGTATGATTGCCCGATTCGATCCCATGAAGGACCATCAAGTCTTTTTGGCTGCGGCAACTCAATTGGTCCATGAAAATACTGCTATTTTTTTTCTCCTGGTTGGGGAGGGAGTTACTGTCGAAAATTCTCTTTTTAGAAGTTATCTTAACAAAGATCAATTGGGCGGACGTTTGTTCTTGCTTGGCTATAGAGACGATGTTGCCAAGCTAAACGCCTCGTTGGACCTGGCTACCTCTTCTTCCTGCGGGGAAGGCTTCCCCAATGCTATCGGTGAAGCCATGGCTTGCGGGGTGCCCTGTGTGGTTACTGATACGGGAGATTCGGCTTATTTGGTTGGCGAAACTGGGATTTCCGTGCCGCCTCGGGATCCGGAGGCCCTGGCCGAAGGCTGGGTCAGGCTGATTGACATGAAAGAAACGGGGCGGAAAGCCCTGGGGATGGCCGCCCGTGAGCGGATTGACCGCTTTTTTTCCATCGGGAAAGTTGCCGCACAATACGAGGCCTTATACCGCCGGATTTTATCTGGTGTACGCTCATGAACGCCTATTACTCCGATAAGCTGGAAATCCTGAAAGATCTTTTTGGATCGGACAAGATCAGGCTGGAAAACGATCGTTTAATCTTCGGCCGAAAAACCTATCCGATTATCGATGATGTCATCATCCTGCTTCAACCGACTGAGTATCCTGAGTTATTGAAAAGGAAATTGGTTCTGGAGGGAAAAGCCGTGCAGGCGCCAGGGATAGCTCCGGAACGGGATATTCAATTTTCGTTCGGTCAGGAGTGGCAAAAATATTCCGACATCCTTCCCGAACATGAGGATGAGTTTAACCATTATTTTGATCTAATCGACCTGGAGTCACTAAGAGGACAGAGGGTTTGTGATTTGGGCTGCGGCAACGGCCGTTGGAGTTATTTTTTAAAAAATCACTGCCGAGAATTGATCCTGATCGATTTTTCCGATTCCATTTTCGTGGCCCGGTCGAACTTGAGAGATTGCAATAGTTGCCTTTTTTTCATGGGCGATTTGACCCGGCTGCCTTTCCGGGAGGACTTTGCCGATTTTTTGTTCTGTCTGGGTGTCCTGCATCATCTGCCCGTGGATTGCCTGCAGGCCGTCCGGGATATCGGCTCCCATGCCCCCCTGCTTTTGATTTACCTGTATTATGCCCTGGACAACCGTCCTTTTTATTTCGCCCTTTTGCTTAAAATGATAACCCGCCTGCGACTGACCGTATCCAAAATAAAAAATCCGCGTTTCCGTTCCGGTTTTGCCCGGGTGGTGGGAATCGGAGTGTACGCCCCCCTGGTCAGGCTGGGAAACATTTTGGATCATTTAGGGGCTTCTAAATATATTCCCCTATATGAAACCTACAAGGGAAAGACTCCCCAGCGGATAAGGCAGGATGTCTATGACCGTTTTTTTACCGCCATTGAACAGCGCTGCAGTCGAAAAGAGATCGGAATGCTGAAGGATACCTTTCGCCAGGTCGATATCTCGAATCAGATTCCCTATTGGCATTTTGTTTGTCGTCGCTAAAAAGGGCCCAACAGGGCAATGACTAAGGGTAATTTTCAAAAAAAACCCTTTGGGGAGGACCGAACTGGGATCCGGAGAAAACGCATCCTTTTCTCTCTGGGGAATTTGGGAGGAGGCGGGGCCGAACGGGTTATCCTGAATCTCCTGAGGCACCTGGACCGGTCGAAATTTGAATTGCACCTCTCGGTCGTTCATCATTTCGGTAATTTTATTGATTTAGTGCCTGAGGATGTCGCCGTTCATGACCTGAAGGCTTTTCGGGTTAGAAAAAGTTTCCTGCCGTTTATCTGTTTATTGCGCCGCTTGCAGCCCGATATCATTTTTTCCACACTGGGCTATCTGAATTTGGCCGTTATTTTAATGAAGCCTTTTTTCCCCCGGCAGACAAAACTGTTCATAAGGGAAACCATTATTGTCAGCGAAAATTTAAGGGACCTTCCTTTTTCATGGTTGTGGAAGGGGCTGTACCGGCTCTTTTACAACCGGGCCGAGGCCATAGTCTGCCTATGCGGTACCATGATGGAGGATCTTGCCGAACATTTCAAGGTATCTTCCGGGAAAATGATCCGGGTCTACAACCCGGTAGATGTGGAAACGGTTCGACGGCAAGCAGGACTGGGAGAAAACCCCTTTCCATCCTTCGGCTCGGGTCCTCATGTAGTGGCCGCGGGGAGATTAAATTTTCAAAAAGGGTTTGACCTCCTTATTCAGGCCTTCCCCCATCTTTTGGCCAAGAAGCCGGGATCCAGGCTATGGATATTGGGGCAGGGGGAATTGGAAGCTGTTCTGAAAGAATTGATAAACCGGATGGGCCTTGAAGGAAAGGCGACGCTGGTTGGATTTCAGCAAAATCCCGTCCTGTGGT
>JAZDOU010000124.1:0-11889 GCA_043798385.1 Pseudomonadota bacterium | reverse complement strand
ATGGATGACGTTGAGCTTGAGGTAGAGAAAACCCAAATCATTATTCGCCCGATCACAAATCCACGGTCAGGTTGGGATAATGCTTTCAAGGCAATGGCCAAAAAGGGTCATGACACGTTGATAGACGGAAACGAACCTATTTCACATTCTTGGGATGATGAGGAATGGCAATGGGTGTGAATCGATTCGAGGTGTATTTGATCAATCTTGATCCAACTGTTGGTTCTGAAATTCAGAAAACACGGCCTTGCCTGATCATTTCGCCGGACGAAATGAACCGGCATATCCGCACCGTCATCGTAGCGCCGCTGACGACCGCCGGGAAAGAGTATCCTACACGAATACCATGTGAATTTAAGAAAAAAAAGGGCCATATCGTCTTAGACCAGATACGCACCATAGACAAAAAGAGACTGATAAAAAACCTCGGCACACTTGATGCGGGAACCCAGTTAAAGGTAATTTCCGTCTTGCAGCGCCTATTTGCATTTTAAGATTGCCCAACTTGGTGGTGCACCCAATCGCCCAAACGGCGGGCTCTGGGTGACCTCTTTGTTAGGCTCTAACCTGAAGGAAACTGGATTGACTCGGTACGACGCCATCGGAATGCAGTACAATTCATACCGGAATGCCGATGCTCGAATTGTCTCAATCCTGAAAGAGTTGCTTGGATTACCTGAAGGAGCAGTTGTTGTTGACGTTGGTGCGGGCACCGGTAACTACAGTAACGCTCTGGCAGCCTCGGGCTATCAACTAAAAGCTATCGAACCGTCAGAGGTCATGCGTAACCAGTCCGTGCCGAGCCTCAATGTTGAATGGTTAGCCGGATCTGCTGAGTCTATCCCCTTACCGGAGGCCTCCGCGGGCGGTCTCATTTCGATCCTCGCAGTCCATCATTTCCCGGATCTAGTCGCTGCTGCAGCCGAAATGCGGCGGGTATGCGGTAACGGCCCCATGGTCTTATTTACGATTGACCCCAGAAGGGGAGAGCCATTTTGGTTCAGGGAGTATTTCCCGGGCATTTATGGCCGGTTGTTTGACGCGTTCGTCCCTGTTGAGGAACTCATGTCCGCGTTCACCAGAAACCATGATGTGACCGCAACGGTTCGCGGTTTTTCGCTGCCCCACGATCTTTCCGATTTGAACATGCATGCCGGGTGGAATAGACCCGAGGTCTATCTTGACCCTGTGGCACGGAGAGGAATGTCGGGTTTTGCTATGGCTGATCCCTCTGAGGTTACAGCCGGTCTTGACTTACTTGGTCGGGATCTGGAACTTGGTGAGTGGGAGAATCGTAACGGTTATCTCAGGATGAAAGAGAGCTATGATCTTGGATTCATATTTGTAAAAATACAGCTTCGATCGAGATCATGTCTTGACAAGTGGGCGAAACAAACGGGCGGTTAACCAAATTTGATGGACCGGTAAAAAGTCAAAATTTGGCCTTTTCCGTCATTCCTGGCCTCCGGCCCCAAGGTCCTACGCCCCAGAGGGCGAAAGCCGGAATCCAGGATAAAGGAACTGGTTCCCGGCCTTCGCCGGGGTGACGACCAGAGAGACTTTTTACGAAGCCATCAAATTTCTCTCGTTATAAATGGAAGGAGTTTCAATGAAAGAACTAACCTATACCATCTCCAAAGAGATTTTTGAACGATTTCCTGGTTATGTGCGGGGAGTCGTCATCGCAGAGGATGTCCGGAACGGCCCATCCCCGGAGAAGATCGGTGAGTTAATGCGAGCGGCGGAAGATTCCTTAAGAGGGCGCTTGCGTCTCGAGGGTGTGGCCGAAGAGCCGCGCATCAAGTCCTGGAGAGAGGCTTACCGCTCCCTGGGGGTAAAACCCAGCGAGTATCGCTCCTCAATCGAGGCCCTGGCCCGTCGTGCCTTGCGAAATGGCCCCCTCCCCTCGATCAATGCCCTGGTCGATATCGGCAACCTGGTCTCCTTGCGTCATCTCATTCCGGCCGGAGGCCATGCCATCGATGTCCTCACAGGGGATCTAAGCCTGCGACCGGCCAGGGGAGACGAGGCCTTCGTGCCGTTTGGTTCGGACCAGACGGAGCATCCCTTACCGGGAGAGATCGTCTTTGTCGATGCGGATATTGTGCTGACCCGCCGCTGGACCTGGCGTCAGGCCAACCACACCCTGACCCTGCCGGAGACCCGGGCCATAGAGTTCAACCTGGATGGGTTACCCCCTGTTCTCTCTGCGGAGATTGAACAGGCCTGTGAAGAGGTTATCGACCTGGTGCGGGAGTTTTGCGGTGGACGTCTGCGCTGCGAATTACTCTCTCCGGGTAATCCCAAGATCAGACTGACGGTGTAGAAGACCGGATTGGCGGCTATGCCTTGTTCAATAACACGGTCCTTGACTTTAGGCTGATTCAGGGCATCCTATAAACCATGGAATTAATGTTCATGCCGGCTCCGACAGAGGCAAAAACAGCCAGATCTCCGGAATGAAGGCTATGGTTGCCCAGCTTTCCCTTCTGCAGGAAATCAAACAACGTCGGCAGGGTGGCCACAGAGCTGTTGCCCAGCCAGGAAATCGTCATGGGCATAATATCTTCCAGGCCAGGGTCCATTTGGTATAACTTAAACAATCTTTTCAAGATGGCTTCATCCATCTTCTGGTTGGCCTGATGGATCAAGACCTTTTTCACATCGGATAAGGTAAAGCCTGCTTTTTCAAGGTTTTGTTTGACAACTTCGGCCACTGTCTTGACGGCGTACTTGTATATCTCGTGGCCGTGCATCTTGAGGAAAAGCCTCTTCCCGGTGGAAGCGGGCTGATAGGATTGATCAAGCCATAACAGGTGGGCGTTTTCAAAGGTATCCGACCTGGACAGATGGGCCAGAATCCCGACCTCCAGATCGCTGGCCTCAAGCAGGGCAGCGCCGGCTCCGTCGGAATAAATCATGCTGTCCATATCATGGGGATCTGAAACCCTGGAGAGGGTCTCCGCTCCGATAACGAGGATCTTTTTGGCGTCACCGGACTTGATATAATAATCCGCTACAATCATCCCCTGCAACCAGCCGGGACATCCGAAGGGGATATCGAAGGCAACGGTATAGGGGTTCTTTATCCTCAGCTTATGCTTTACCCGGGCAGCCAGGGATGGAACCATATCGGATCTGGGGTTGTCGGCCCTGACATCGCCAAAATTGTGGGCCACTATGATGCCATCCAGGCTTTCTCGATCCACATCCTCCAAAGCCTGTTCCGCTGAAAGGTAGGCGATGTCCGATGTGTTGAGATCATCGCTCACATATCTTCTTTCATTAATACAGGTTATTTCCCTGAATTTTTTAATAATATCCTCATTGGGCCTTTCAAGTTTTTCCCCCTTGGCCCCATAAAATTCATGGTCCAGGAAATAGTCATTGGGTATTTTTACGGTTGGAATATAAGACCCCGTCCCAGTAATGATCGAGTTCGGCATAATAAAATCAGACTACCTCCTAAAAAAAATCTAAATAAGAAAAATCCGTTGTTGGAAGGTCCTGTTCAGAAAATTTGTCGAGGAAAACCTCGGGGTCATAACGGCCTCGCCCGGACGGCGATTTTACTCTTTTGCCCTTCGAAAGAGAAATCAAGTCTTTTCAAAGAGACTCTGAAATCAAACCACTTCCAATTATATTAAAATTTATTTTATATCATGGAAAGGGAAGGAGAGTAAAGTGGAAAAAAGATCACCCTGAGGTCTGAAATTTTGGATAGGGCCCCCGTTTTGGGTTGACATTTGAAACCGATTGAATTATATTATCCAATAATGGCCATGAAGGCTTAACTCGGGTTGAAACCCGGGAAAACTTCAAGGCCATTTTTTTTACCCTAGGCTCCTAAAGGGTCAGCACTCCACCAGGAACGAGGGGAGCCCATCTTCTTTGATCCGATAGAGACCAGTCAGGTCCGATGGACTCGTAAAAAGTCAACAAAGGGACGGCAAAGTAAAAAGCTCCAGATGCGAGGCGCGCAAAGCCTGAGGAGTGAGGCGTACTTACTGGTACGCCGCAATAAGCCTGCCCCGCTGAAAAGCGGGGAAGGATGCCGCGCAACAAAGCAGGTGGACTTTTTACGAAGCCGTCAGGTATAACGGACCAGTGAAAGAGGTTTATGCATATCCCGGACGGTTTTTTAAGTAATGCCATTAACCTGACCACGGCGGGAATTACTGTGGCCATGATGGCCCTGGCCCTCAAGAAGGCCCGTCGGGAGATGACCGAAAAGGAAGTCCCCCTGGTGGGAGTAACGGCCGCCTTTATCTTTGCCGCCCAGATGATCAATTTTCCGGTGGCCGGAGGGACCAGCGGCCATTTTCTGGGGGCAGCCCTGGCCTCTATTCTGCTGGGTCCCTGGCTGAGTTTTATCATCATGGCCCTGGTCCTGGTCTTGCAGTGTCTGGGGTTTGCCGATGGGGGATTGACCGCTTTGGGCTCCAACATCGTCAATATGGGATTATTCGGAGGGATCGGAGGCTATTTGTTCTTTCGTGTTTTTCAGGCCCTTCTTCCATCCAATACACGCGGTTTCCTCCTGGCCTCGGCCATCAGTTCCTGGTTTTCCGTAGTCCTGGCCTCGTTGGCTTGTGCCCTGGAGTTGGGCCTTTCCGGGACCTCTCCCTTCGCCCTGGTCATCCCTTCCATGTTGGGCGTTCATGTCTTGATCGGGATAGGAGAGGCCCTGATCACGACGGCTATTTTATCAGCGGTCCTGAGGGCCCGGTCTGATTTAATCCGGTCCTGGAAGGGGCAAAATCCTGATTTTAAGCAAACCCGGTCAGGCCCTCAGGCCGCTTGTCAGCAGACAGGGAAAGGAAAAATTTGAGAGCGCAAAAGGATTCCCAAAGACGAGTGGTCCTCTGGGGAGTGGTTCTGGCCCTGGCCGTAGCGGTCTTTCTCTCCCCCTGGGCCTCCTCCTGGCCGGATGGTCTGGAGCGGGTCGCCGAGAACCTGGGCTTTATTAAGAAGGCTGAGCAATCAGGGGTAACCCTATGGGAAGGCGCTCCGCTTCCCGACTACAAGTTCCCTGGAATTCAAAATAAAGGTTGGGCCACGGCCTTGACGGGCTTATTGGGGATACTGGTTATGGTCGGGCTGGGCTGGGGGATTGCCAGATTTTTAAGGCCTAAGCGGACCGACTGATATGGAACATTCTTTTTTAGATCGTTACAGCTATCTGGGAAGCATCATCCATAACCTGGATGCCCGGACCAAGATCCTGGCCTTCCTGACCTTGATTATCGTCACGGTCCTGACTCCTGCCCAGTGCTGGCCGGTCTTTGTCTTTCACCTGGCCCTGATCGGAGTCACTTTGAGGCTTTCCCGGATACCGGTCCGGTATGTGCTGACCCGATCAGTGATCATACTCCCCTTTATCGTCATGGTTTCCCTCTTTGTCCCCTTTTTGCCGGCCCACCAGCCGGCCGGAGGATACAATTTGGGGCTGGGGTCTCTATCTCTGGGGAGGTCCAATCTGCTGGTCTTCTGGAATGTGCTGATCAAAGGGTTTATCGGTGTGTTGGCCATTATCCTGCTTTCATCCACCACCCCTTTTCCCAGGCTCCTGGAGGCCTTGAAAAAATTTAAGGTCCCCCATCTGCTGACTTTGCTCTTGGGTTTTATTTATCGTTATTTTTTTGTCTTCCTGGATGAAATCCTGGCGGTAAAGCGGGCCGTGGATTCAAGAGGGTATCGGGGCCGATCCCTCTGGCAGGTCAAGACACTGGGCCGAATGCTGGGGCAATTATTTTTACGCACCTATGAACGGGGAGAACGGGTCTATCTGGGAATGGTTGCCCGCGGTTTTCAGGGGCCTCCCAGGACCATAACCCCTTCTACCATGAGGAAGGCCGACTATTTTTTTCTGCTGGCTTTCTTCTCCGCCACCGCTTTCTCTCAACTCCTTTTTCGATGAAGGCCATAGAAATAAGCCACCTTTCGTATGCCTATCCGGACGGTCACCCCGCCCTGGAAGATATTACCCTTAGCGTTCAAAATGGGGAATGCCTGGGATTGGTCGGACCCAACGGGGCCGGAAAATCAACCCTGCTGCTTCATTTAAACGGGCTCTTGTCGGCAAAGGCGGGGGAGATACACATCCTGGGACAGGCGATCAACAAACAGAATCTGAACTGGGTGCGAAATAAAGTGGGGCTGGTTTTTCAAAACCCGGATGACCAGCTATTCTGCCCGACGTTGTTCGAGGATGTAGCCTTCGGGCCTTTAAACAGTCAGACTCCGGCCGCTGAAATTTCCGGCCGGGTGGCCCTGGCCTTAGAAAAGGTGGGACTGGCCGGGTTTGAGAATCGCTCCCCCCATCATATGAGTGTCGGCGAAAAAAGAAAGGCCTCTTTGGCCACCATTCTTTCTATGGATCCGGAGATCATCGTCCTGGATGAGCCTTCCAGCAATCTGGATCCCCGTTCCCGAAAGGAATTGATCGAATTGCTGACCTCTTTCCTCCAGACCCTGGTTGTAGCTACCCATGATTTGGAAATGGTCCTGCAATTATGTGATCGGGTGGTCCTCCTGGCCCAAGGAAAGATCATGGCCTCCGGAAAGCCGGACGAGATCCTGGCCGATGAATCCTTACTCCAAAACCATGGATTGGAGCTTCCAGAAATCCTCCGCCTGGTACCGGAACAGGATCGAAAGGCCTTTATAGCCCGCCTCAAGGCTGCCTGAGCCCCAAGACAATGGCCTCAAAGCCTTTTTCCTCAAGTCCGCTTCGGCGGACGATCCTGGATGGAGCGGCCCCTTATTTTTACCTCGAGGTTCACTTTGCCTGAGTATACAGGACAGCCAGTATCCGGGCGCTTTTTTCTCCCAGGGAACGGACCCGGTGCGGCAGGGAAGAATCATAATAAATCGACTCTTCCGGAGACAGCAATTCCCGGGTTTCCCCTAAGAGGACCTCGATCCGGCCATCTAAAACAAAAATAAATTCCTCTCCATCATGGCTGGAAGGGGGTTCGTCGGCAGAGGTGGGTTCCAGGGTGACCAAAAAAGGTTCCATGTTTCGTTCCCGCTTTTCAGCAGCCAGCGATTCATAAGAATAGCCATAACGAATGGTCTTTTGGTGTCCGTACCGCGAAACCGGTTGGCGGTTTTTAGGGCGGACCACGGTATAGGGTTTGGATTCACCCTGGGCCAACAGATAGCCCATTTTCATTTCCAGGGCCCGGGCCAATTTGACCAGATCCCCCAAGGGAGGCAGGACTTCTCCGGCTTCAATTTGTGAGATATGCGATTCTGAGAAACCGGTCCGCTGGGCGACGTCCTGCTTTGAAAGGCCTTTCGTTTCACGGAAGGCCTTGACTTTGGCTCCAACCGATATGGACATTGGGATATCTTCCTCCTGGCCGGAAGAACGAGTAATGCCCTCTAAAAAATCCGTTTCGGCGCTATGGGCAAAATCCTGCATGTTTTCCAGCAGGTCACTATAGCCCTTTTCTTTTTTTGTGCTTTCCATAAATCCCCCTGACCTCCATCTTTTTCGTGGCCCCTGGCCATTGAAAAATATACCAGAGGACTAAAAAGGAAACAAGAACTTTATCTTGGTGCGGAGTGAGCCTGGGTCATAACGTCCCGAGATAAACTTTGTCTTGACAAAATCCTTGACTTTATTATCATTACACTTAGTTGGACGGCCAGTCGTTCAAAACACATCAACCTGTGAAAAGCCGAAATGAAGATTGGGGTAATATCCGATACGCATCTGACCCGGGTAACTCCGGGGTTAAAGAAACTCCTGATGAACTATTTAAAGGATGTGGATCTTCTCCTTCATGCCGGGGACATGGTCAGTCTGCCGGTGTATGAATTTCTAAAGGAACAGGCCGTTGAAGCGGTCCAGGGAAACATGGATGAGTGGAATCTGAAAGACATCCTGCCGGTCAAAAAAACCCTCTCCCTGGGAGGCTATAAGATCGGCCTGATTCATGGCTGGGGTCCTGCCGGAGGACTGGAGGGCCGATTGGGTCCTGAATTTTCCGATATTGATTGCCTGGTATACGGTCACTCCCATACACCGGCCAACCATTGGTCCGACGGGGTACTTTTTTTTAATCCGGGATCGGCTTCCGGAATCGGTTTTTTTCGAAAACCGACCATCGGGATACTCCATCTCGACTCCGAGATCAGGGGTGAGATCGTTGAGATGTAGTTCGAAAATAAGGTTCTAGGTTGAACCTTCTATCAGCCTTATTTTCATGCTTCGTGGTGTCACGCCACTGGCGTGGCATGACGGTTTAAAACGAAAATACGAATAATGAATATCGAACATCGAATTTCAAATTATGAAGTTATCTTTACCTTTCCTTCAATATTCAGCATTCATTATTCGACATTTTCATATTTTGTGGCGCCCTCACTGGGATTCCATATAGAAAGGATTAGGGCATGAAGATCTTGTGGGCCCCCTGGCGAATGGAGTACATCTTAAATAATATCCAGGAGAAGGGCTGTATATTTTGTCCGGACGATAAAAAAAATCCAGTGGAGCGATCAATCCTTTTTCAGGGAAGTCGTTCTCTGGTTATGATAAACAAATATCCTTATATCAACGGACATCTACTGGTGGCCCCTTTACGGCATGTGGCCGCCCTGGATCAACTGGACAGCCGGGAAATAATCGCTTTGATGAACATGGTCAGCCATTGCATCGCCATCCTTAAAAAGACCATGAAGGCCGAAGGGTTCAATGTCGGTCTGAACCTGGGGAAGGTGGCCGGGGCAGGGGTTGAAGATCACCTCCATTTTCATATCGTTCCCCGCTGGAATGGGGACACCAATTTCATGACGGTCTTTGGGGACCTCCGGGTCATTCCCGAACACCTGGAACAAACCTATCAAAGATTAGTACCTTTTTTCAAAGAGGTCGAGGAGGATTTCCTTGAGAACGTTTAAGTTGTTTCTCTATGGTCTGTTGGGTATGCTTTTTGTGCTCTTTGTCATTCAAAATTACCCCACCTTAACCTACAGCATCTCCCTTCGGTTGAATCTGGGCTTCCTGACCCTGGAATCGGTCCCCTTGCCGTTTTTCGTCATTGCACCGATCCTCTTTTTCTCCGGGCTTCTCCTGGCTACTGTTGTCGGTCTGATTGAGCGGCGTCGCCTTTCCAAGGAACTGAAACAATTAAAGGCCGACCAGCAAGAGCCCCTACCAAAGGTGAAACCACTTGAGGAATTGAGCCCTCCCCCGGTCCTGCCAAGAGAAACAGGAGATCCCCCCCCAGACCATAAAACCCCCTTCCAATCCTGATTTCCGTTCAGTCATGACAAAAATTACCCCCATGCTGGAACAGTACCTGGAGATTAAGGAAGGGGTTCCTGGTTTTATCCTTTTTTATCAGCTCGGGGATTTTTTCGAGATGTTTTTTGAGGACGCCTTGTTGGCCTCCAGGATCTTGGAGATCACCTTGACCTCCCGACACAAAGGGGACCAGAACCAGGTCCCCATGTGCGGGGTCCCGATTCAGGCCGCCCCCGGATATGTGGCCCGATTGGTAGAGAAAGGCTACAAGGTGGCCCTGTGCGAACAGGTGGAAGATCCCACCCAGGCCCAGGGGATCGTTCGCCGGGAAGTGACCCGGCTGATTACCCCGGGACTCTATATTGATGATACCGCTATTAAAACCAATCGTTACCTTTTGTGCCTGTCCTTTCATGAAAGGGGATTCGGCTTGGCCTCGGTGGATTTGGCCACCGGAGAATTCCGGGTAACGGAAGTCGCCGACCGGGAAACGGCCTTCGAAGAGATCGGCCGGATCGGCCCATCGGAAATCCTGATCTCCCGTCAGGTAAAACAAAACCCGGCGGCCCAGCCTATTCTGGAAAGACTTTCGGTCTATTTCCTGAGCTATGCTGAAGAAGGACCTTTTGAAATGGGCCGGGCCCAGGATCTGCTGATCAAACATTTTCAGGTCCATTCTCTGGCCGGTTTCGGGACAGGGTCTCTGACCGAGGGTATTCGAGCCGCCGGGGCACTCCTTTTTTATCTGATGGAAACCCAGAAGGGGAGCGTTTCCCACCTCCAGACCTTGCAGGTCTACCATCTCTCCCAATATATGGTCCTGACCGAGACGACTCAAAGGCATCTGGAACTCTCCGAGACCTTGTATCGGGGGACCCGAAAAGGGTCTTTGATTTCGGTGCTCGACCAGACTATGACGGCCATGGGCAGCCGAAAACTCAAACAGTGGTTGAACTATCCCCTGCTGGATTTGGAAAAGATCCGACAGCGGCAGAATCTGGTAGAAGCCTTTGTTGAAGCCCCGATCTTACGGCAAGCCCTTCGTTCCCATTTGAAAGAGATCTATGACGTGGAACGGCTGGTGGCCAAGGTCTGTCTGAATCAGGCCGGTCCGAGGGACCTGGTGGCCTTAAAAAATTCCCTGGGCCATCTGCCGGCTATCGGCCGGCTTCTCTGTGAGGACGTCCATCCAATCTTGCAGGACATAGGGACTGGGCTGGATACCTTGCCGGAGGTGACCGATCTTATCTCTCGGGCTGTTCTGGATGAGCCCTCTTTGAATTGGAAAGATAAAGAGGCCCGGATCATCCGGATGGGCTATCATGCCCCCTTGGACCGGTATTTGACGGTCAGCCGGGAAGGAAAAGAGTGGATCGCCCAGTTAGAGGCCAAGGAGAGAAAACGGACCGGGATCAATTCTCTGAAGATAGGCTATAACCGGGTTTTCGGTTATTATATCGAGGTGTCCCGAGCCAATCTCTCCCTGGTTCCATCGGATTATCAACGGAAACAGACCCTGGTTAATGGCGAACGGTTTTTGACTCCGGAACTGAAAGAATATGAAGTCATGGTCCTGGAGGCGGAAGAAAAGCGTTGGGAACTGGAGGTCCAGCTCTTTCATGAGGTTCGTCAAATGGTGGGGAAGGAGAGCACCCGGCTCCAAAAAACAGCCCGGCTTTTGTCCGATTTGGATGTCTTGAGCTCATTAGCCCAGGTAGCTCAGGAAAACCGCTACCAAAGACCGGTTCTCAATGAAGGAGAGGCCATTTCTTTGAAGGAGAGCCGACACCCGGTCATAGAAAAAAATTTGCCGGCCCAGCGCTTTGTCCCTAATTCCATTGATCTGGATAATGAAGAACAGCAGATGATCATCATTACCGGTCCCAATATGGCCGGTAAATCCACGATTCTGCGTCAGGTGGCCCTGATTTGTCTGATGGCCCAGATGGGGTCCTTTGTCCCGGCAGAGGCCGCCGAGATCGGCTTGATTGACCAGATTTTTACGCGGGTAGGGGCCTCGGATGATCTTTCCTCCGGCCAAAGCACTTTCATGGTGGAGATGCAGGAAACAGCCCAGATCCTGCATCAGGCGACCCAGCGAAGCCTGGTCCTGCTGGATGAAATCGGAAGGGGGACCAGCACCTTTGACGGTCTGAGTATCGCCTGGTCCGTGGCCGAATACCTCCATGACTTAAAAGGGAAAGGGGTCAAAACACTATTCGCCACCCACTACCATGAATTGACCGACTTGACCCAGACCAAAAAAAAGGTTAAAAACTATCATGTCTCGGTAAAAGAATATAACCAACAGATCATTTTTTTGAGGAAGTTGCAGGAGGGAGGCACCAGTCGAAGCTATGGGATCCAGGTGGCCCGGCTGGCCGGCCTGCCTCTGGCGGTGATTGAAAGGGCCAGGGAGGTGCTGAAAAACTTAGAAAAGGGAGAGCTGGATTTCTGGGGATTTCCCTCCCTGGCGATCTCCCATAGAACCAAGGCCCCTCATTCGGCCCAGATGGAGCTCTTTTCCGGGAGGGAACAGAAGCTCCAGGAACGTCTGAAAGCCCTATCGATCGAAGAAATCAGTCCCCTTCAGGCCCTGATTACCTTAAAAGAATTGAAAGATCTCCTGG
>JAZDOU010000114.1:0-3878 GCA_043798385.1 Pseudomonadota bacterium | reverse complement strand
CCCCAGGAGTGTTGCACAGGTGAGGTTGGCCTCTTTGATCAGGGCTTCCCGGGTCAAGGTAAAGTACCCCACCGGGGCAAAATCATAGAGTTCTGCGTACTTTTGTCTGGATTCTTCCAGGACTAACTGGGCATTCTTAAGTTCCTCGTTTTGCATCTCCAGCTCGATCTGGTGCACCTGGAGTTCGTGGAGAAATTCTTCAGGGGTCTTTTCTTTCATCACCGCCGATGTTCCGGTAGATCGCGCCAGTTCCTTTTCTGCGGAGTCCCTCAGCAGGCGTTTGTAGCTTTTTTTTTCTTCCGGCTTCTTTAGTTTTTTCATTTCAGTCATCGTTAATATATTAGATAATGGTCTGGATGTGAGTATGTGGGTGACTGCATCAGGCCCGACTTTGTAACCCTCCACATTCAGAATGCGCTTTTTGGTATTATCTGTCATTGGACTACTCTTTTTTTATGGCTAAGGGTTTTTGGTTCTAAGATAAATAACAAGACTCGGGCCAATTGGTGGTTTCCATAATGATTAGGTCCTCGTAAGGGTTTACCGCAGAACAATTTTGCCCAACTTATTGATTTTTGGTTATATTCTAATATATCGAGAATAAAAATTAACAAAAAAACAACGATTACTAATGGAAATATGCCATAGCAACTCCCCCGAATTCCGCGACTCAATTCTGATGGCAGGAGGACAGAAATTCCTCCAATCAAGTTAAACTATACCCCTTCTCCCTGAAAAGCCTCAAACAGACATCCACCGCTTCAGCATCATACAGGATGCCCTTGTTTTCGCGATTTATCTTTTAGATCTTGTACCGCTCAACCAGCCCCTCAAGTTTTCGTTCCGGGCTGTTAGGGCCTTGTTAAATTATGACATCATCACAATTCCGATAAATATTTCCGATTATAGCGATAACCACGAAGACAAAGAACGCTTCTTTCATCTTTTCACCTTGCGATTGCAAGAGTCCGATATCGGCCTGCTCCGACAACCTGCTCAGATCGATGGCTTTTTAGACCATCGTGAATACCCCTCTTTTGTTGACTATAAAACTGGAAGCCGAATAAGACCTTTTGTATATAGTCGCGGGTTTCCGGGAAAGGGGGAACCCCCTCATAGATTAAGACCCGGCTTACCCCGGCATTATAAGCGGCTAAGGCTAAATGCCGGTCCCCTTCGAAATAATCCAGGAGGGATCTAAAATGGCCGACCCCGGCGTAGATGTTTTCTTTGGGGTTAAAAGGATCACGGTCACCTTGAGAAGAAGCTATTCCGGGCCGTATCTGCATCAGACCGACTGCCCCCCGGGGAGAAACAGCTCGGTGGTCAAAACGAGACTCGACATGGATAATGGCTTTTATTAGCAGAGGATCGATTGCATACTGTAAGGCTGCGGCCTTGATGATAGGATCGTATTTTTTTCCCTTTTGACTTAAATCTTCCCAAGCGATGGGAAGCGCAGGGGAAACGGGAAGGTTATCGGATGGGTTTGGGGAGATTAATTCTTTCTGAACAAGGTGGAAACGCGGGTTCATAGCTGCCAACCCGGCAACCAGAAAGAAAAATAAGATGAAGCCATATTTCATGCCAGGCATTAAGATAATTCGTCTGTAAATCTTGATAACCATTTTCCAATTTTTTCTTTGCCGGCCTTATTTGATTTTTTGGATCTTCTAAAGTCTTGGTTTTTTGTCGCTCAAATTGATTTTAACAGGAGGGCTGAAGGCGGCCAGGTATCAGACAACAATAATAAGAATCCAACGAATTAATATAATCGTCTTTATTCCACGATCTTCACGGATCAGAAACCGGTCTTCAGTCGCATTTTTGTCTTTCATCCCTTCATTTTTTCTTTTTTAGAAAATTATCAATGTATATTTTTTGGCGGTTTTATCCGGCCGCCGTCAGGGAGGCCTCCAGCTTGGCTATTCTTTCATCCATCTTACCCAAAGAATCTTTTTCCTGGGCTAATTGGGCCTTAGAACAGAAGGCCGGGTTGTTTACCCACCAGTCCATGCCCATCTCCTTGGCCTTATCAACGGAGCAGATGACCAGTCGGATCTGGATCGTCAGCAACTCGACGTCAACGAGGTTGATCCTGATATCGCCGGCGATAACAATGCCTTTATCCAGGATCCTTTCCAGGAGATCCGCCAGGTTCGTACTTTCCAAAGAATGTCGAGCGCTGCGTTGGATTGCCATTTTTCTTTCCCCCTTTTTCAATCACCTGCTATAAAAGTTTTCCTAAAGGTCCCAAATCCAGATTCAAATCTTCTTCTTCGAGACCGAACTCGCGGGAGATCCTTTTGATCTCCTCGGACTGCCGCATCAGGGTGAAGCCGAGACGCTCGATCTCTTCATCGGTAAGCCCGCCGCCGTCAATCCTGCGGATGGCCTGCTTCTCCAGTAGTTCGTGGAGGAGTTTGACAACGGTCAGAACAAGCTGCGCCAGGCCGTTTTTCTTTTTGTCCTGATCGAGGTTCAGTCGCCGGGGCGTCTGCCTATCCCTCCTGGTCGTCTGCCGCTCACGCTTGGGCATCATGGCGCCCATAAAAGCGCCCATGGCCGGGGACTCCACCTGTGCCCCTTCCTGAAGTTGGGTGTGTGAACCGGTGTTCATCATCATAGTATAAACCCTTCCTCCCGCCGGGCCGTTTCCACGGAGGTCAGGATGACCTGCAGGCCCAGGTAAACGAGATCGATGTCCGCGACGGAGATCATGACATCGCCCACGATCACAGCGCCCTTGTTGAGGACCCGGTCCAGGACCTCGCAAAGACCGACGTGTTCCTTTTCATCCAGGACATATTCAGACAGATTGCACCTTACTTTCCGTCATTTCGGGCTTGACTAAGCCTGCACCATACTTGATACGGGGGAATCCGGTATTCTCAATGATTTTTAGACTCTCCGGATTCCCGCCGGAGCCTGCCCTCGAAGGCTTTTGTCGGGGGCGGGAATGACGGCTTTTTGCTGATCCATCCTTATCGGCAGACTGATATAGAACCTGCCCGAGGGCCTCGAGATTTTCGATTCCCCGGGGATCGCTCTGCCAATACACCACCGTCCGGCTTATGCTGGGAAAAGCCGAGGCAAACCGGTCATTGACGGCGGACTCCCGGCAGAATAGAGACAGGCAGAGGGGATCAGGGCCTTCGGGCGTCGCCATGTTCAAAAAGAGGCCGGGAACCGGAATTTCCAGACGCCCGCAGACGGTCACAAGATCCTTGGTTTCGGCAAAGGACATCTCCGTGAGGATACTGACGGCATAAAGGGCCGCTTGGGACGGGTCACGCAGGGTCGCCCGCAGACGCTTCAGATCCTTGGATAGCCTGACCAGGCGCTGGGAAATCCCCGGCAATCGGAAGATTTTCCGGTATTTGAGAAAGACGTTGAAGAAGGCCTTCAACCATCCCTCGATGATCTCCGGCAATTCCAACAGCCGGATCAGGTGACCTGTCGGCGCCGCGTCGAGGACCAGGAGGTCGTAGCCCTTCGGGGTCAGGAAATCCATCACCGCCGCCAGGGCCATCAGTTCATCGATCCCCGGGGGCGACAGGTCCATAATCCGTTCCATGACCTCACGATCAAAGGTCAGATCGAGATTCGGCATCAACTGGGAGAGAAATTGCGCCAGTTCCTTCCGGTACTGATTTTTCAGGGCAACAAAATCGGCTTTGGCGTCCATTTCCATGGCCCAGAGCCCCGGAACTGCCTGCTTCGGCTGGGGACCGAGGGGCATGTTCAGGCAATCGGCCAGGGAATGGGCGGGATCGGCCGAAAAAAGCAGAATTCGTTTCCCCGAATAGGTCTTTGCAAGATGAAGGGCCGTAGCGCAGGCCAGGGTGGTCTTGCCGACCCCTCCTTTACCCGCAAAG
>JAZDOU010000113.1:0-4902 GCA_043798385.1 Pseudomonadota bacterium | reverse complement strand
AGGCCGTAGATCGACTTCTTTCCCTTCCGCCCGTCCCTGTTCCCGAGTCCTGGGAAGAATTCGAAAAAGAACTGGCTCGAGCTCATGGGTTTCACAAATGACTTTTTCCCATTGTTTCATCGACACCAACATCTTTATTTACTCGGTAGGAAGAGATCATCCCCTAAAAGCCCAGTGTATAAAGGTCATCCAAAGCATCCGGTCTGGAAAAATCAGCGCGATTTTAAACACGGAAATTATCCAGGAAATCCTATACCGTTATCAATCCATCAAGGAGCTTCCCCATGGAATCCGGCTGGCCAGAGAAGCCATTTTGCTTTCCGAAAAAATCCTGCCGGTCACGGAAAAGGATCTTTCCCTGGCTCTGGAGATTCTGGAGTCCTACCCCCAAATTGAAACGAGAGACGCCTTCCATGCCGCCACCATGATTAACAACGGGATAAAAGAGATCATCTCCACCGACCATCATTTTGATCTCATCTCCGAAATTAAACGCATCAATCCCAGGAAATTTCAAGGATAAAGCCCCCTTTTTATTCTCTCCACCATCTTTAAGATTTTAAGCAGCCCCCATAAAGCGCGCGAGGCTCTCCGTCTTATTGCTCAAGCCGTGGAAGTAAACGTCCATCCCCAACAGGATTCCGAACTCCTCTTCAATGACTGAAAGGATGCCTGTTAATTTTTACCTTTCCTATTGACAAAATTATTTAGCATTTGCAAGATAAAGACGAATGAGGTAGTAATTAAAGACGAATAGTAGGAAGTCTAATCAATGCGTCGTAGCGCGAGTGGAGCAAGGTGATGGAGCGGGGTGATCCTTTGACAGCCATCGTGTACATGGCCGATTCGCTCCTCGGTGTGGCGAAGAAGGCTCATGCGGCCCTGGACGACGGTCGACCACTGAAGAAGCCTGGTAACTCGGAAGAGGGGCTGAGCGCCATCGTGTTTGCGGCGGCGGCCTTTGAGACGTTCCTCAACGAACTGGGTGAGGTGGCGAGCGGTACTGGCGGAACCCCGGGCACCGACGAGCCCAGGGTTGCTCTCCTCGCGGAGGTGCTGGGAGAGGCCGAGGAGTCCAAGGCATCCACACGCCTCAAGTACTTCCTGGCGGGCAGCGTCCTCCAAGGCAGGCCCTTTGATCGAGGGAACCAGCCTTGGCAAGACTTGGAACTCCTGTTGCGGCTCCGGGACGCTGTCATCCACCTCCAACCCACACGCTTCAGTCTCAAACAAGGCAAGTTCTCGATGACGGGAGCCAAGCTTGTTGAGCAACTCCGGCAACGGGGCCTCCTTCCTGCGTTTCCAGCGGACGTCGAGATGCTCTTCATTCACTGGCTCAGCCCGCGCTCCGTGGCCCGCTGGGCCATCAACACAGCCGTCCGTGCAGTCGCAGGCATGCTCGCGGCACTTCCTGAAGGCCAGTTCAAGGAAAGGACCCTGCCGCGCTACTCTAAGGACTTCGTGGAAATCACCGGTCCGTCTTCCAACGATGCCGAGTGGCGCTATGGGGATGGGAGAGGCGACGCATAACAAGGAGATGGAGCAGACGAACGGTGCCCTGACTCAGATGGAGGCGCCGTTCGCTGCTCATCTCCAGTGTGTTCTCCCCTCCGCTTCGCTCCGGGGAGAACGCGGCAGTTGAGCAGCGAACTCCTGACTCCCCCTCCGCTCCGCTACGGGAGAACCAGGAGTTCGAGACAGATGCCCCTCCGGGGCACTGCTCAACTGCCGCGTTAGGCGACAAAAATTAACATGGCTTTTCCACGAGACCAGGTATCGGAGCTCCTTGCGCGTTGCCATCGCCGTTGCTGCATCTGCCACCGCTTCTGCGGTGTCAAGATGGAAACTGACCATATCGTCCGCAAGGAGGACAACGGCGACGACAGCATCGAGAACTCGATTCCAGTTTGCTTCGAATGCCACGCCGAAATCCACACATACAACGACAGACATCCGCGCGGCCGGAAGTTCCTTCCGGAGGAGCTTCGGCTTCATAAGGAACAATGGCTCAAGATTTGTGCCGAGCGGCCTGACGTGCTTGTGACCGCGAGCCGAATCTCAGACGTTGGGCCTTTGCAGGCGCTCATTGACGAGCTTGAGTTTAACGAGAAGGTTGCCGAAAGAGCCGAGTCGAAAGACCAGGGTTGCAAATTCCACGAGCAACAATTTCTCCGAGCTGTTCACGAGGGCTCGATCGCAATCTTGCAGGATGAGATCAAAGCGGCGGTTCTTGACGCATACGTCGCGATTGGTGCAGCCAATGGCCTCATCAAAGCCGTATGGATTCACCCCAAGGGTTCAGGCCCTTGGGCGACGGGGGTGAACGAGGCGCAACAGCGAATTCTACACGCACGTCCCAAGATTAGCGATGCCAAGAATCAGTTACTCAAGTTTCTCGCAACCGAAGTGCCTGCGGCCTGACAATCGCGTGGAGATTGGGACCGTAATAGGTTTATCGAACGACCGCAGTTCACACCTTAGTATTAGGTACAACCTCGCGATAAGAGACATGGTTACCAACTAATCCCCTTTGATCTTAAATAATCCTGAGCATCATATGATCTCAACCGCGCTGCAATTACATAGTCATTTATAGCTTGCTCCTGGTTTCCTAATCGCAAATAAATAGATCCACGTTCGTAATAAGCTTGCGCATACTTAGGATTCAATCTAATGACTTTGCTATAATCCTTTATAGCCCTCTGAAGGTATATATCCACTTTATTCTCTCTGGAATAAGTTCTTGCCTCGGTTCTACTTAGGTATTCCTTCCAGGCATCCTGGTACATTGCTTTTAATGGCATCGTACCCCCGCGCAACATATATGCCAAAGAATCTTTGGGATTCAGTAGTATGGCAGCCGAAAAATCCTGTATAGCTCTTTCTTCACTGTCGGCTATTCCTCGATAAGCAAGACCTCTAATTATATGGGCAGTCTCATCTTTAGGGTTAAGCATGATAGCTTTCGTATAATCACTTATGACCTTTTGCTGATTGTCCTCTATCGTCGTCATAGAAACTCTGGGAAAAATATTCCCCCCCACATCATAAATAGGCGAAGGTTTAATATCCAGGTGAATAATTCTTCTAAAATCATCTATCGCCTGGCGATGATTATTTAATTTAAAATTCGTTTTCCCACGGTTGAAATAATGCCAAGGGTCGTTAGGTTCTAGCTGGATCGCTTTCGTTAAATCATTCTTAGCCTGCTGATAATTGCCTACTGCTTCATAAACATCTGCACGGGAAGAATAATAAAGTGCAAATTTAGGATCAAATCCTATAGCTAAAGTGTAATCACTGATTGCCCGCTGGTAGTTCTTAAGAGCACGGTAGGCATCTGCACGTGAAGAATAGGCGACCGCATCCTTCGGGTCAAGCTCAATCGCCATGGAATAAGCCTCAATCGCTTCTTGATTCCTGCCGGCTTTTTCTAATGCAAATCCCTTTTCAAACCAGTCTCTGGCACTTAACCTTTTTACTGCTTCATTGTATGGCCCCAAATTTGGTTTTTCTGCTTTCGCTATTTGCAGTTCCTTCTTTAGTCTCTCAATCTCCTTGAAAGCCTCATCTGTTTTCTTTCTCGTTTCCTCCAGCTCTTTTGTTTTTTGACGGTCTTGACGCAATTTGTCTATCGAGTTAGCCACATCTTTCGGGTCTGCCGTTATCTTTGCTTTGAGATGATAAGTTTTTCCATCCCACCTTTCGTCGATGACCTCAGCCCTGACTATGCCAGCAGTTAGGATAACAATCTGGTCTTTTGTAAGCTGGAAATTTTTAACCTCAGTTTCGCTCTCGAGGTAAGTCCCAAGTTCCTCTAAAAGCAACCTCTTGACCTGTTCAAGAGCAAGGGCTCTACATGAAACCTTACTGTCATATTCACTTGCTTGATAAGCGTATTCCTTTTGAAATGAAACTAAACCAGCAAACGCTAAATGAGAGGTAAGAGATGGAAATAAAAAAGAGGTTAAAATGGTAAAGGCTATGCCAGTCCATTTTAGCAAGGATGATTTCTCTTTCATTTAATGACCATCCTTTAGGAATTAATAATCTTTAAAAACCCGTTTTAATTAGAATATCGGAAATAAATTTCAAAAGTAAATTATTCCCTTGCTCCAGAATATGGTTCCGAGTATCCTGTTCGATGGAGAAAGACCTTTTCAAAAATGGGGTCTCGATAATTTCCAATAATAAACCCACCTTTAGATTCTGGGGTTAAATGCAGAGGAAGGCTAAATTTTACTAACATTCTACGCCCTGGAGCAAAGCTGTCAATACTTTTTCCGTACCCAGGATTGCCGGGCTTAAGCGATAGGGGGGCGGCATGATTGATCCGGCCCTGAGACTGGTCACGTTTACCATACATTCTGCGGAGCCGAAGGATAGGAGAAGGGCAAGGGCGTCATCGTGAGGTGGGGTCTGAAGGAAGCCCAATCCAAAAGCGCGGGGCGACGAATCCCGCTATAAACGGGACTTTATAAATTCGGCGCTTACGCGTGGAAGGTTCTGTGTCTTACCCCGGGAGACCTCCTCTGTGCCCTGGGAAGTCGCGTGCGATCCCGCCGTTGGCGGGACTGAACGTTGAGAAATCGGCGTTGATCGCGGAGGAGAAGTCAGGAGAGGGTATAGTACCCTGAGTTTGTCGAAGGGGAAGGCCCAAACGGTTCCCCGGTTGACTTACTCTGCCGAACCGCCGTATACGTGATCCGTATGTACGGTGGTGTGGGAGGGGAGGAGCCGCGAGGTTCCCCCCTATCCCGATTCTGCCTAAGATTGGACATGGAATTGGTTTTTAGAGTATAATAAATGAAAATTCGTTTTTACATTGATTCAGAGACTGGTCTTCCTCATATTTACAACCATAAGGTGCGGGAAGATGAGGTCGAAGATGTACTCCAAAAG
>JAZDOU010000489.1:0-4539 GCA_043798385.1 Pseudomonadota bacterium | reverse complement strand
ATCTCATAGCCTGCTTCTGAATGACCTTTTATCAGGTTGAATTCAGGCTCGTTTAGTTTGGTGGGCTTGTTTAAAATTTCGGCCGGGATCGAAATTTTGCCCAAATCATGAATCAATCCGGCCATGTGCAGCCCATCCATCTGCTCATCGGAGAGCCCCATCTCTTGGGCTATGGCCCGGGCCAGGTCTGCCACCCGTCTCTGCTGGCCGGCAGTGTAAGGGTCCCTGGTTTCCACGGTCAAGGTGATAGCCTGAATGATTCCTCCTAAGGTTTTATTGAGTCTTTCTAACCTTTTTTTAAGTTCTTCTGCCAACTGGTATAGCTGGGCCGTTCGTTCCAAAACCCGGGTTTCGAGTTTGGTCCGCAATTGGTTTAATTCCAAATGAGTTCGTACCCGCGCCAGTAATTCTTCGCGCTGGAAGGGCTTGGAAATAAAATCGACCGCGCCGAGTCCGAAACTCCTCACTTTTTCTCCGAGGTTTGGACTGCCACTGACGAATATTACAGGGATACTTTTGCTTTCTTCCTTCAATTTGAGCTGACGGCAAACTTCGAATCCGTCCATCTTAGGCATATTAATATCCAGCAAAATCAGTTGGGGCGGTTTGGCCGCGATTAAGTCCAACGCCAGTGCTCCATTGTCGGTGGATCGCACCTGGAATCCTTCAGCCGATAGGATTTTCGTAAGCAGATTCAGTATTATTGGAGTGTCATCGACTACCAGTATCTCCTCTTGCTCGATCATAATGGATCATCTCCTTAGTCCAGTTTTAACTATGAAAGGAACCATAATAAAACGCATCAGCCAGTTTCCTGATATCACCAGTCAGGAAGTTTACCCACGAGTTTCCGAATTACCACAAAAGCTTGAATTCGAATCGCCCAAAGGGGGCATTATTCACATCTACGTCGTCTCTTGTTCCGTCCCGAAAAACAAACTTTCTTGCAAAGGAGTACCCTCCGGCAACACCGAGTTCTATGCCCGGTGAGAGAACCCACTTGATACCGGTAACGGCCCTGTAATCCCAATAGCTTATGGTATTTGCACCTATGGTGGGGTCATGCAACCGGTACTCACCTCCGCCGAATTCAGCTCCGAGGTAATATTCTGTTGTTTTATTCGGTTTCAGCATAACACCGGTACGGGGGAACCCCAGCGTAAAAGTCCACTTCTCCGAAGGCTTGACCATAGCTCCTATCATAGGAAGAACCGGCAGTTCCTGATTTCCTATCGCAACCATCAGCCTCCTGTCAGGGTTACCTGCCGGGAAGCTTGATAGCGAGCAACCAAGATAATGGGTGCGCGAATATCACTGAAAGTAATTACCTTGGAGTCGCTACTGAGTCCCGGTGAAACCATGAGTCTCAAAGTGAGATTGTCGTTGAGCCGATACGAGCCGCCCATGCTTACCGCCAGACGATATAGGGATGTTGGGAGTCTTGTGTTTCCGGGGGCATCGATGTTTTTCAAAGAATATTGCATCCCAGTGGAAAGCTCAAACCGTGGGTTTGGGTTGAACTTTTTACTAAACCCCACATCCATCTCCTGCATGGTTAAGCTACCCCCATTGGCACTGATTCTGCTGTCGGTAAATACGATTGTCCTGGCAAAGGTATCCCACTGGGGTGGCTGCGCCTGCATAGTCGCAGAAGGAGTACTGTTGAAGCTGCTGTCGCCCTTACTATCTCTAATGTCGGGACCTTCAGAGGCCAGAGCAACGGACATGGTCACAAGGGCCATAATAAAAATAAAAACCGGAATCAAAACGTTAGAATCCATCTTTGGGTTCAGACCAAAATAAGAATTTCGAAGTAGTCTGCCTTTAATACGCAACTCCTCATCTTTCTATAAGCATTATTTTCAACATATACCCGGTTCTCCGCAGCTCCCAGACATCAAAACGTCAAAGAGAGGGAAAAAATCAAATATCTTTGGATAGGAATTTCCGGACCCGACCAGAGTATTAGCAGACAAATATGGCTAAAATAAGGAAAAAATGAGGAAATTCATGCTAAAGATTCTTAAATGAGCTTATTACTTGCCTGAGGGTGTAAAATAATTATAATAATGTTTGAATTATGGACAGGGGGTGTTTAGAAATATTATGAAGATCAGCATCAGGTTTCGACTGTTCCTTTCGATTCTCGCGGCCACTTGTGTGGCCTTGTCGTGTATGTTCCTCATTATGTATTGGAACATTAACCGGGGATTCCTTCAATATATTGAGGCCTCGGAGCATGGCCTACTCGAAAGGACGGTCAAAAATATGGAACAGGCCTATGGCGAACACGGGAATTGGAATTTTCTGCGAAGCAATCCCGAATTATGGATGTTTCGCCTATCGAATCACCATTTGGATAATATGGCCATTGGGGAATGGGAAAGAGCTGAAGGAAGGAAAAATATTCCGCCGCCCCCATTATCTCCGATGGGCTCCCATCGCCCGGGAGGGCCTTTTATTGTTCTGGACGCGGAACGGCACCCTGTCTTTGGAAACCCAGAGGAAATAAAGGGCGTGCGTTTTAAATCTATCGTCCGCCTTGACCGGATTGTGGGCTATGTGGGCCTGCTGCCCCCCAGGCCCTTTATTAAACAGCAACAACTTCAGTTTCTAAGCAGGCAAAAAACAGCCCTTGTTTTATCGGCCATTGGCCTGTTGTTGACGGTGGTGCTCTTCTCCTTCCCTCTGGCAAACCGTCTGGTCAAGCCGCTCAGAGCCATGGCCGTTGCAACCCATGATATCGCCTCGGGGAAGTACGCCGTTCGGGTTCCGGTCGAGACATCGGATGAGTTGGGGAAATTGGCCGGTGACTTTAACACGATGGCCCTGTCCCTGGAAAAAAACGAGAAGGCCCGTCGTCAGTGGGTGGCCGACATTTCTCACGAGTTGCGAACCCCGGTATCCGTGCTTCGCGGTGAGATTGAGGCCTTACTGGAAGGGATACGCACCATCAACCCGGAAGCGATTCGATCGCTCCATGGAGAGACCCTTCGGCTCCAACGTTTAATTGAAGATCTTTATCAGTTGGCCCTCTCCGATCTCGGGACACTGACCTACCATAAGGAAAATCTGGATCCGGTTGAGGTCCTGGATGATTCTTTAATGTCCTACCATGAGGAATTTGATCGAAAGTCCCTGGGACTTAGCACAGACACTCCAAAAGAATTTAGAGCCCTGGTATTTGCCGACCCGGCAAGATTGCACCAACTTTTCACCAACCTTTTAGATAATTCTCTGAAATACACGGATCCGGGAGGAGAACTTATCATCCGGTTGACTTGTAGTAACGGTCAAGTGGTGATCGAGTTCGAAGACTCCCGGCCAGGTGTGCCGGAGGAAACATTGGAAAGACTCTTCGATCGTCTCTATCGGGTGGAAAAGTCTCGGAATCGAGCCTCAGGCGGTGCTGGGCTCGGGCTGGCCATCTGTCGGAATATCGTTGAAGCCCATGGGGGAATCATCGTTGCCCATCCCTCCCGATTGGGCGGTTTGCTGATTCGCGTAACCCTCCCCATGGCCGGTGGGTGCTCTTGAAAAGAAATATCCTAATAGTTGAAGATGAGCCGAAATTAGCCAGTCTCCTGGCCGATTATCTGAAAGCCTCCGGATTCGAACCGTTTTGCCTGGGAAACGGCCGGGAGGTTGTGCCCTGGGTCAGGGAGCACAAACCCGACCTTATTCTTCTCGATCTGATGCTGCCGGAATGCGACGGCCTGGAAGTCTGTAAGGAACTTCGTACCTTTTCCCACGTTCCGATCATCATGGTAACGGCCCGGATCGAAGAAATCGACCGTCTGCTCGGGCTTGAGCTCGGGGCTGATGACTACATCTGTAAACCCTTCAGTCCCCGTGAGGTCGTTGCCCGGGTCAAGGCCGTCTTGCGCCGAACCGGCGACGGCCGGACGATCCAGGCCCAAGGGCTGGTCCTCGATGAACACCGATACCGGGCTACCCTTCACGGCCGGGATTTGGAACTCACCGCCGTTGAGTTCAAACTACTCCATTTTTTGGCCGCTAACCCCGGGCGCCTTTACGGGCGCCAGCAACTCATGAACCAGATCTACCAGGATGAGCGCATCGTCAGCGACCGGACCATCGACAGTCACATCAAGAAATTGCGGAAAAAAATAGGGGCTGTCAGCCCTAACGAAGGATTCATTCATTCCGTCTATGGGGTGGGGTATAAACTTAAGGAGGTATAGAAGGCCGCGGCACGAAAAGACAGGCGTAACAGTTTAGTCCCCCACCCCGAGCGGAAAGTTCGCGAATCTGGGGACACCATACTCATTTCATTTATTGAGTTAAGAAATTAGAATGGTGTCCCCAATTTATGATTACACTCTGATTGATAATTTAAATTTCCAAAAGGTTTCTGCCGATTAATGGAGTGATGCATTTCTATCGATTTCTATCTGTTTCAGCCAATCCCTGGCTAATTCGGCCCAGACCGTAACGTAATGACCTCCATAACCCGCTACCTCTAATTTTTCTTGCGCTTTATCATATTTTTTTTGCCTGTAATATATCATTCCTTCA
>JAZDOU010000110.1:0-3171 GCA_043798385.1 Pseudomonadota bacterium | reverse complement strand
CAGACAATTAAGATACTTAGGATTTTGGTTCGATTGGTTTTCATATCGCCTCTCGCCTGAGCAGAAGGTCTGAATAAACATCAAGGATTACAGGTTGATCAAAAAGGCTCAGATGCAAGGCGCCCGATACCCTGAGGAGTGAGGCGTACATAGACGTACGCCGCAATAAGCACCCGGCGAAAGCCTGGGAGAGACGCAGGGTGAGGGTAACGCAGCAGATGGGCCTTTTTCATCAACCTGTTATTCCGTTTCCAATCCATGTTTCAACATCCGATATCTCAAGGATCGAAGATTGATTTTTAATAGGGCAGCGGCCCGTTGTCTATTCCCCTGGACCTTTTGCAAGGCCTGAAGAATCAGGTTTTTTTCAAGGGAGTCCAGGGTTTGATCCAGATCCAACCCATCGGGTGGAAGGTTCATGGAAGGGGCGGCCTTCTCTGAAGAGGTCAATCCTTTATAATTGGCCAGGACCAGGCTTTCCGGAAGGATGATCCTGGAGCGTTCCATGGCCACCGATCGTTCGATAATATTTTCAAGTTCCCGCACATTGCCCGGGAAATGATACTGGGAAAGGATTTTGAGGGCATAGGAAGAGATTTTCCGAATCTCTTTATTTAATAGTTTGGAATATTTTTCCAGAAAAAAATTGGCCAACAAGGCGATGTCTTCCGGTCGTTCCCGTAAAGGGGGCAGGGGGATGGAAATGACATTGATCCGATAAAAAAAATCTTCTCGAAACCGTTTTTCCATGACGTCGTTTTCCAAGTCTCGATTGGTGGCGCAGATAAAGCGGACATCAACCGACTGTTCATGGGTTTCTCCCAGGGGGAGGAAGACCTTTTCCTGGAACAGGCGCAGGATTTTTACCTGCAGGTTGGGCGAAAGTTCTCCGATTTCATCCAAAAACAGGGTGCCCTTATGGGCTGTTTCCACCAGGCCCATTTTGTGAGTCAAGGCCCCGGTAAAGGCCCCCTTGCGATACCCGAACAATTCGCTTTCAATCAATGTTTCCGGGAGCCCGGCGCAGGAAATGGTTACAAACGGCTGATCCTTTCGAGGACTGTTTTCATGGATGGAACGGGCTACTAACTCCTTCCCCGTCCCGCTCTCTCCGGAGATCAGGACATTACTGATCACCGGGGCGGCTTTTAAAATCAGATCAAAGATTTTTTTCATTTGGGTGCTTTGACCGATAATCGGTCGGGAAGCCGGTAAGAGAAAGGGGACTTTTTCAACTGCCGGAGAAGGTTTCCCTTCTGCCCTGGAGAAGGCATCCTTGATAACCTGTTTCAGTTCCTGGTTGTCAAAGGGCTTTGGGAAAAAATCATAGGCCCCCTCATTCATGGCTTCCATGGCGGTTTCTTGATTGGCATAAGCAGAAATCATGATCACTTCCGTGTGGGGGGAAAGGGCCTTGATTTCTTTTAACAGGGAGAGACCGTCCATAGGGCGCATGCGGATATCGGCCAGGACTACCGAGAAAGGATTTTTCCGGAAGAGTTCCAGGGCATCGAGTCCTCCGGCGGCGGTAACGACTTTATAGCCTTCCCGAGCCAGGAGGATCTCCAGCATCTCGCGCAGGCTTTGTTCGTCATCCACAATTAAAATAGAGGGGGTCATTATTCAATATTCGGGGTAAGTTGGTTGAACACAATCCGGCCTTCAACCATGGTCAAGAGGGCCTTGCCCCTCAGTTTCCAGCCATGGAAGGGAGAATTTTTGCTTTTAGAGCGGAAAGAATGGATATCCACCTGGAACTCAAGGTCGGGATCCATGATAGTCAGGTTGGCCGGGCCGGATTTTTGAAGATGGCCGTGATTTTTTAATTTTAAGACCCGGGCCGGTCCCTCGGTCAACTTGGCAATGGCCTGGGGGAGGGTCAAGATCCCGCGATGTACCAGGTTGAGGGTCAAAGGCAGAGTGGTTTCCAGACCGATAATCCCCATGGCCGCCTGATCGAATTCCACCTCTTTTTCAAGGGCATTATGCGGGGCATGGTCTGAGGCAATGACATCAAGGGTCCCGTCTTTAAGGCCTTTTTGGATGGCCAGGAGGTCTTCTTTGGTCCGTAAGGGAGGGTTCATCTTGGCCAGAGTATCGAAGCCGATCACGGCTTCTTCTGTGAGGGAAAAATAATGGGGGGCTGTCTCAGCAGAGACCGGGAGCCCTTTCTTCTTGGCCTCCCGGATCAACTGAACCGAGCCGGCGGTACTGACATGAGCGATGTGTAAGGGAGCCTGGGTGGTCTGGCAGAGCTGTATGTCCCGGTAAATCATGATCTCTTCGGCGGCAGAGGGGATACCATGAAGCCCTAACCAGGTGGAGGTGGGGCCTTCGTTCATGACCCCCGGTCGGCTGAGGGAAAGGTCTTCACAGTGGGAAATAATCGGTAAATCAAAGGCTTGGGCATATTCCATGGCCCGCCGCATGAGTTGGCTGTTGGTAACGGGGTTTCCATCATCCGACAAGGCCACCACGCCGGCCATTTTCAGTTCTCCGATTTCAGCCAGGGATTCACCTGATAATCCGGCACTGATAGCCCCTACCGGAAAGACCCGGGCCAGCCGGGCCTCTTGGGCCTTTTTCAGGATATATTCAGTGACCGACTGGTTATCATTAACCGGGAGGGTGTTGGCCATACAGGCCACGGCGGTGAATCCTCCTGCCACAGCGGCTTGGGTGCCGGTTAGAATGGTTTCTTTATATTCAAAACCCGGTTCTCTTAAATGGGTATGGATATCGATCAACCCCGGGGTGACCACCAAGCCTTCGGCCGGGATGACTCGGAAGTCGGATAGACTTTTGGAAGTTTTTTTGAGTGGAATGGGCTGCAGCTCCAGGATTTTCCCCTGATAAATATAAATATCCATGACGTCATCCACTTGATGAGTCGGGTCGATTACCCGCCCCCCTCTAATCAGCCATTTCACTTTTTTTACCTCCTGAGAGCAGGTAGAGGAGGGCCATGCGGACAGCCACCCCATTGGTCACCTGGTCGAGTATCACTGAATAGGGCCCGTCGGCTACCTCCGATTGAATTTCCACCCCCCGGTTGATTGGACCGGGATGCATGATGATCACATCGCGTTTGGCCTTTTTCAACATCTCCAAGTTCAACCCGAAAAACCGGGAGTATTCACGAAGGCTGGGGAAGAGCATCTGTTTTTGCCT